>NZ_JBQFZP010000025.1:0-31723 GCF_056542305.1 Ruegeria sp. AD9 | reverse complement strand
ATGGCCTCGCGGCTAACGATGACACCGCGCTCGGCGAGCAAGTCCTCGACATCGGCAGTGCTCAGCCCAAACCGATGGTAGGCCAAGACGGAATAGGAGATGATCTCGCGGGGAAAACGAAAGCCCTTCAGGCGTGGCATCGAGATGGGTATCGTCATGGTGCCTCGCTATCCGAGAAGCGGAGGGCGATCAATTTGGCAGTGCCGTTGACCATGGCTGACAAGATCGTAGTGTTGCTGGATGGCCGGATTGAGAAGGTGGGTGTTCCGATGGACCTGTATCGCGATCCCGACAACCGTTTCGTGGCCGGTTTCATCGGATCCCCCGCGATAAATTTCCTAGAATGCAATGTGGCTGATGGGGTTGTTCGTCACCCGGCGCTGACAAGCCCCATTCCAGTGACACTATCGGGGTCCGAGGCAGCGACGCGGGTGACACTAGGCATTCGCCCTGAGCATATTCAGGTTGATCGGTCCGGTGACATCTGCACAGTTGACCTGACAGAGGCGCTGGTCGGTGAGTCCTATTCTTACCTGCTGACACCCAATGGCGATAAACTGATCGTAGAAGAGCGCGAAGATCAGCGCAGTCGGAAAGGTGAGAAAATCGGCATCTCGATCCGGCCCGAGCGTGCGATGCTGTTTGATCCGGAAACCGGATTGCGGCTGCGGTAGGAGATTTGCGGCGGGATCAGTTTTGGATTCGATTTGAGTCCTGGTGACGCGAAACCCATAACCCGCCCATTTCATGCCGTGCCACGTGACTCGCCGTCAGAATTGCGATGATCCAACCCGTGACGACTGCGGTAGCCGTTCCGAACCAGACACCGATCTCGTTGAAATGCCACAGGCCGACGAAGACCCAGACAAAGAATGCGACCCCGAAGCCCTGGCGGTAGAGGCTGATCCAGACCGTCCAGATGGGTCTTTTGAGGGCCTGAAGCAGCGAATTGATGGAAAAGAGCATCATGTAAAACGGCAGAATCAGGCTGTCGACGCGCAGATAGCTGACGCCTACTCGGATGACTTCGGGGTCGGTGGTAAACAGGCGCATCAGATGCGGGCTCAGGCCCCACAGGATTGGGATGGCCATCGCCGTCATGATAAATCCGACTTTCCAGCAATAAAACAGGGCCGCCCGCACGCGCTGAAAATCCCGGGCGCCGAAATTCTGCGATGCGATTGGCAGCACAGCGCCGGTAACACCCAGCACAGGTAAAAGCAGAATTTGCTCCAGCCGAATGGCGACCCCGAAGCCTGCAATGGCATGTTCCCCGAATATTTTCAGGGCAAACTGCATGACAAATCCTGAAAGCAGCATCACCATGAAAGACACCGCCGTTGGCAGGACCTGAACGGAAATCACGGTAAAGCGATTCAGGCGCGGGGTGAAATAGGCGACCCGCATTCGCTGCATCCGGCGTCGTCGCAGCACCTGCCGGATCATGTAGATCATGACACCGGTTTGACTGATAACGGTAGAAATGGCCAACCCGTCAAAACCGATCCCCGGGATCAGCCCAGGGATGCCAAAAATAAGCAGAGGATTCAGGGCGATATTGGCGAAGAAGGCCACGATCAGGGCGCGCTGCATTGATACCGCATCCCCATGAGCCTGGAGGATTCCGTTGCACCCATGAGCCAGCAGAAATCCGGGCAGTGCCAGAAGAAGCCAATAGAAATAGCGTAGCCCCGCATCACGGTATTCGCTGGGGTCGGACACAAGATGTATCAGCGCGGGGCCGTACCAGAGGCCTGACAACGCCAGAAGCCCGGCGGCGATAAAACCATATGTCAGACCCTGCGCCACCAATCGCCGGGCCATGCGGTGGTTGCCTGCCCCCAGTGCGTTGCCGACAAGGGCGCTCATGGCGGCTCCAAGACCAACCCCAACAGACAAAGCTATAAAGAAGGCCTGAAACCCAAGGGCCAGTCCGGCTTGTGCGCTTGTCGACAACAGCCCGGCAAAGAAGATGTCCACGACATTATAGAGCGTGTTGAATAGCATTCCGATTGCAGCAGGCACTGCCAGTGTTCGGAAATGTGCCGGAATAGACCCTCGGGTCAGGTCAAGATCGACTGGCTGAGCCATGTCACGCAGGCATCACGGGCGCTCGGCCTGAACAGTCAGAAAGACGAATTCCGGGGTCAGAACCTCTTCGAAGCCGTGGTTCAGTTCAGCGTCGACGCTGATCGTGTCGCCTGCGGTCAGCTTGAACCGGGCCTCGCCATACCGATAGACCGCCTCACCTTCGAGCGCCTGAACAAAAACTACGCCGTGACCGACATAAGTCGGAGGATGACCACCCTCGCGCAGAAGGGTTACGCGCCGGGCTTGAAAACGCAGGTCCTTGCGTGAATGCAATGCCAGATTGACATATTCATGGCTATGGCCTGCGGCGATACGGGTGGATTTCAAGCCTTCGCCGTGGCGGACGAGCGTATAGTCGGTGTGATCGGTGCGGGCTTCGCGGAACAGTGACACAATCGGGACTTCAAGCGCTTCGGCCAGCGCAGCCAGGGTGTCGATCGAAGGAGAGACAAGCCCGTTTTCGATACGGCTGACCATTGCGGCGGAAATACCCGATTGCTCGGCCAGTCGGCGGGCCGATTGCTTTCGGCTTTGGCGCAGCTCTTTCAGCGATGCGCCAATTGCGCGGTCGATCTGTCTTCCCGGCGGGTCTCCCTGCATGGCTTCTCCCATCACTCGCTGCCGTAATAGCCCACAACATCTCCGTCCGTGGTCACGCCAAGCCCGTTCAACAAGCGGTTCACGTAGTTGAAATAGCCGACGATCTGATTGATTTCGAGTATCTCACCATCATCCCAACCAGTCTCTTTTAGCCCGGCCACATCAGAATCGACCATCGTACCCGGTGTCAGCGTCAGTTTTTCTGCGTAGGTCAGCGCGGCAAGATGGGCGCCGTCAAAGGCATCCTGCGGACGATGCGCCTTGAGCGCCGCCTCAATCTGGTCGGCGCGGGCGTCATCATCAATTAGATGTCGGGCGTTGGACCAGTGGTTGGCGTAAGAATAGGGGCAAGTGTTGAGGGTGGATACATAGGAACTGATGACTTCCTGAAACCACATCGGAACCGTGTTTGCCTCATCGTGAAGGCAGGCCCGGTACAAAATCACGTGCCCCTTCATTGTGTTGGGGCGCAGGGAATGAACACGCATGACGTTGTCCACTGTGCCATGTGGCGTCCGGGCCAGATCCAGAGTGGCCTTCAGATGCTCGTCGGCGTCTTCGTCAGATATCATCCTGATCCAGGCAGACATTTTTGGTTCCTTCCTTAGTCGTCAGCACAAATTATGGGTCGTGTTGTACGGCGCGCTGAGTTTTTTATTGACGAGTATTGCATATTAAGCAACCATATTAATTAGCGCGCAACAGATTTAAGGATTCTCAGGCCTTGCCCGACTGCCTCACTCAGTCAAAGCGCCAAGCTGGCACTAGCTTTCAGGACGGTTTCGCTACCGCCCTTTGTCGGCCCGCGCGCGCTACGGTTTCGGAGAGGCCAACTGAGAGATCACGGCGCAATTTTCACCGCAAAAGACTACCAGGTATGGTGTCCCGAACCATGACAGGCGCGACATGACACACGCCACTCCGATGATCGAAGTGACCAATCTGGACAAGTATTATGGCACGTTCCATGCGCTGAAAGACGTTAGTCTGACGGTTCATCAGGGTGAAAAAGTAGTGATCTGCGGACCCTCTGGTTCGGGAAAGTCCACACTGATCCGTTGTTTCAATGGTCTGGAGTGGCACAATTCGGGCCGTTTGGTGATAGATGGTATCGAAGTTTACGAGGGGGCCAAGGAGATACGCGAACTGCGCCAGGAAGTTGGGATGGTTTTTCAGCAGTTCAATCTGTTTCCGCATTTGACTGTGCTGGAAAATCTTATGATCGGCCCAATGAAAGTGCGCAAAGTTTCAAAGGTACAGGCCGAAGAGACCGCGCGAAATTATCTTGAGCGCGTGCATATTCCGGAACAGGCCGACAAATATCCGGCACAATTGTCTGGCGGTCAGCAGCAGCGCGTGGCGATTGCGCGTTCTTTGTGCATGGAAACCCGGATCATGCTGTTTGACGAGCCGACCTCGGCGCTCGATCCGGAAATGATCAACGAAGTTTTGGACGTGATGGTCGAGTTGGCCGAAACCGGCATGACCATGGTTGTGGTTACCCACGAAATGGGGTTTGCCCGCAAGGTCGCAGACACGATGGTCTTTATGGAGGCGGGTCGGATCGTCGAGATATCGCCGCCTGAACAGTTCTTTACCAACCCTTCCAGCGAACGGTGCCGCCTGTTCCTGGATCAGATTCTGGCGCATTGAACGTGAGCGATCTGGGCATATCCGGGCCAAAGGGCCAGCCGTTGCCAAAGCCACCGTTTCACAAGCGGTTTTTCGACTCGGTCCTGACATCCGTTGTCATTTATTCCATTATTGTTGGTCTAATCGCCTATGGCGCTTACGCCGGGGCGCAGAGTATGGGTTATAACTGGCAATGGTATCGTGTGCCGCAATTCCTGTACCGCAATACCGAGGTCGGGTTTGAATGGGGTGAAATCCCAATTGGGCTTGTAGCCACCATCCAACTGTCGGTGACCGCCTTTTTTCTGGCAACGGCGATAGGCCTTTTGGTGGCTCTGTTGCGGCTATCGGGGTTGGTCGTCGGGTCAGCGGTTGCCGTGGGGTACCTGGAACTGATCCGCAATATTCCGCTGCTGGTTCTGCTTTATCTTTTCTATTATGTGCTCGGGCCGATCTTTGGGTTTGACCGATACACGGCAAGTATCCTGACACTTGCCGTTTTTCATTCGGCCCTGATTTCCGAGATTTTCCGCGCTGGTATCAACGCAATTCCCACGGGTCAGTGGGAGGCGGCAAAATCCATCGGGATGACACCGTATCAGACCTATCGCTATATCATTCTGCCGCAATCAGTACGGTTCATGCTGCCGCCGATGACCGGTGAGGTAGTTCACCTGATCAAATCCTCAGCGATTGTAAGCGTGATCGCGGTGGCTGAACTGACCACGTTTGGACGCAACATCATATCCGATACCTACATGAGTTTCGAAATCTGGTTCACCATTGCACTGGTCTATCTGGTGGTGACCCTGATCCTGTCGATTGGCGTAACCCACCTGGAGAAGAAATATGCCGTCGACCAATAAAACTGAAAACTATGTCGGACAACAAGGAGAACCAAGATGAAGCTTTCTCGCAGAATGTTGGGGGCGGCGCTGAGCGCGGTCGTTGCAACAGGCGTCGCAACATCAGGTTGGGCGCAAAGCACAACGCAGAACCTGTCCAGCGAAAGTGTGATTGAAACCATCAAGCAGGATGGAGTGATCCGCATTGGGCTGTCGCTATTCGTACCGTGGTCGATGCGCGACAAGAACGGTGACCTGATCGGTTTCGAACTGGATGTCGGTCGCAAGCTGGCCGAAGACATGGGGGTCGAAGTTGAATTTGTTCCCACCGCATGGGACGGTATCATTCCGGCGCTGGTTTCGGGCAATTTCGACGTGATCATCTCGGGCATGTCTGTGACGCCGCAGCGAAACCTGACTGTCAACTTTACCGATCCATATGCTTTTTCCGGTCTGGCCATCTTGGTAAATAAGGAACTGACAGATGGAATGACTCAGGCTGATCTGAATTCTGCAGACGTGACATTCGCAGCCCGTCGCGGTGCAACGCCCGCTGTCGTGATCGCGGAAAACTTCCCGGAAGCAAACTTGTTGCTATTTGATGAAGATGGCGCGTCGACGCAAGAAGTTCTTAACGGAAATGCACACGCAACAATGGCTTCACAGCCTACGCCCAACCGGGAAGCAGGGCGTAATCCTGAAACTCTGCGCGTGATGGAAGGCGATCTGTTTGATCCGCGTGGCGAAGCCTTTGCTATGCGCAAAGGTGATCCGGATGCATTGAACTTCTTCAACAATTGGATTGCTCAGCAATGGCGTTCGGGTTGGCTGGAAGAGCGTCACAATTATTGGTTCGCAACAGAAGAGTGGGCCGACCAGGTTGCTCAGTGACTAAAACAAAGGGCGGCGGCATTGCCGCCCCCGACCCTGAGGCGGAGCAATCCCGGTGCAAGATTTCCTGAAGAAACTGAGATGGCCAGACTATCTGATCGTGGTGACTCTGATCGCTTTCTTCGGGTATATCTGGCTGTCGATCGAAGGCACGCTGAACTACAAATGGCGCTGGGAATTGATCCCGGGCTATGTCGTTGGCTGGCATTCGGGCCGCGAAGAGTATTTCGCGAACCTGTTTCTGCAGGGGCTTATGGCGACAGTCCGTATCAGTATTTACTCGGGCATTCTGGCCTTGTTGCTTGGAACCATTCTGGGGGTTGCGCGGTGTTCAGCAAACCTGACGATCCGGATGCTGGCACGGACGTATCTTGAATTTCTCCGCAACGTGCCGCCGGTTGTGGTCGTTTTCATTTTCTTTTTCTTCCTGTCACAACAATTGATTGACGCGCTCAACCTCGAACGTTGGGCTCGTGGTATAGCGCGGCAAGAGGACAAACATATCTGGACCTTCTTTTTCGGCGAAATGCGCCGTTTTCCCTCACTGGTTTCTGGTGTCATCGTTCTGGCCCTGTTTGAAAGCGCCTTTGTCGGCGAGATTGTCCGGGCTGGTATCCAGTCGATCCCGAAAGGCCAGCGCGAAGCGGCGCGCTCGATTGGTATGAGCCAACTACAGGAGATGCGTTACGTGATTCTGCCGCAGGCGTTGAAGAAAGTGGTGCCACCGCTGGCAAACCAATTCATCTCGCTGATCAAGGACAGCTCGATCCTGTCGCTGATCTCGGTGCAGGAACTGACCTACAAAACAGTCGAGCTTGTGGCCTCGTCCCGCATGATCTTTGAGGCGTGGATCACCACGGCCGGGTTCTATTTTGTTGTGTGTTTCGGCCTCAGCCGATTGTTTGCACGACTTGAAAAGCGGTCAGACAGGCGCTGACGCGAACGGCCCGGGGCAATGCGGATATATGATTTCCGGTTCTCGGGCAGTTGCCATAAAGCTCGGCTGCTGCTGTCCATGCTGCGGCTGGATCATCAATTCATCAAATCATCAATGTCAACCTGCTGAGCGGAGATCAGAACCAGGTTACATTCTTGCAGGTCAACCAGCTGAACAAGGTCCCGGTGCTGGACGACAACGGCTTTACCCTGCGCGACAGCACCGCAATCATGATGTATCTGGCACAGAAGTATGGCGCTGCAGATTGGGCGCCGGATTCGCCAGAAGAGCATGGGGACATACAGCAATGGCTGTCCTATTCGGTAAACGAGATTTTCCACGGCGTTGCAACGGCCCGCGCGATTGTTCTGTTTGAACGCGACATCGATTTGACCGGGCCACAGGCACTTGGGCAGAAATCCCTGCAGAATATGGAGCAGCACCTGTCACGACGACGCTGGCTGGCATGTGATCGTCCTACGATCGCCGATCTGGCCTGTTACCCCTACAAAGCACTGGCTTATCAGGGAAAGTTATCGCTGGCTCCTTACCCGGCAGTCCGTTCGTGGATCGCGCGTGTTGAAGCTCCGTCGGGATATATCCTGATGCCGGGGTTGCCGGCACCGGACTAGGACTGTTCGGGGCTACGCCCGGATCTGCACCATGCCGTTTTTGATGCGGGTTTCGAATACCTTCATTGGTCGTGTCGCAGGGGCCGAAACCGCATGTCCGTCACGCACATCGAATGCGCCCTGATGCAAAGGGCACTCGATGACGTAGCCATCAAAATACCCGTCACACAGATCAGCACCGCCATGATTGCAAAGTGCCAACGAGGCATAGACGCCGCCGGGAGTGTCGTAGACCGCCAGGATACGTGAGCCGATCTCGACCCGTGTGACCCAGTTCTTTTCCAGCCGAGTTGTCTCGATCACGTCTTTCCAGGGTTTTTCATCCGCCACGAGTTACGCCTCCGCCTTCTGCCGGATCTGCCTCAAGATCTCGCGATGGGCGGCCAGATACCCCCCAGGCTCAACATGAATGTGGTCTTTCAGCTTCTCATGAAGGCGAGGTAACGCGTGGAAGGGAACTGAGGCCACGTAGTGATGCTCTGCGTGGTAGTTCATGTTCCAGCACAAGAAGGACCAGGGGGCGGATACCAGATTGGTGCGCGTATTTTCGGACATCTGCGCCACAGTGGGGCGTCCGACATGTTCGGTCATCCGGATAAAGCGCATCACAGGCTCACCCAAAAACAAAGGGATTATCCAGTACCAGATCAGTCCCCACCAGCCGGTGATGGCCATGCCCAGAAAGATGGCCGTATAGATGGCCAGCATTCTGCGCGCATCGCGATACACCGCCTGATGTTCCACTTTCGGGATGAATCGCAGCTCGGTCTCGCTGAGGTTGCCGCTGGCATGGCGAAACAGTTCCGTGAATTTACCGCGCCAGTAGGGCAGGGCGGACAGGTACATAAGGTACTCACCCAACGTCTCGGGCAACGGGATCAGTTCAGGGTCTTCCCCGGTCAGTTGCGTATAAGTGTGGTGATCGCAATGTTCATAGCGAAAGAACCGATGCGGCAGGATAATGATCAGGCCGCAGATCTGACCAACCAGATCATTCAGCCACCTTGTACGGAATACGGTATAGTGCACGCATTCATGCTGCAGCGAGAAGTGGTGTACCAGAACGATACCCTGGAGGAACATTGCGGGCCATATCAGCCAGTTGTTCCATGCCAGAGTAACAAGGGTGGTCGTGCAGGCTAGCACCAGAACCCAAAGCGCAAGATGGCGTAAGCCGGGACCGTTAGACCGTTGCATGAAACCTTTTAGCTCTTCACGCGTGAGCTTGCCTTCGGCCAATGCCTGAGACAGGGGCGTTACGATTGCTTGTGACATGTGATTTCCACACAATTTGCCGGTGCGGGGGCCGCGCCCTCATCGCATTTTCCGGCACCGGAGACGGGAGTGCTCCGCACCATAGGGTCCTGTCGGGTGGACTCTATTGCTACCAGATTAGCGTGATGGCACGCGTTCGATCAAGCTTGAATGATCAGCCGGTTCGGCGAAGGCCGATATCCGGATCGGGGTCGGCAAACAGTGCTGCCGCACAGGGGTGTTTGTCCAGAATGGAAGCTCCGCCGGGCAGGCGGTCAGCATGAAAAACCCCATCTTCCCAATAGGTCACACCATCGATCTTGATTGTCGGATCAAACACGTTCCAGCTGATTTCTCCGGGAGCATATGCGCCGCAAGTGTGGAAGTGCAGGATACGCGGATTGCCAAAAGCAGATCCGCCCCAGCGTTCGAAATTCTCGCGCATATCCCAAGGGTATCCGCAGCCCGGATGAATGCCAGCATGCCATGAATGCACGAAATTTCGGTCAATACCGAACTGGCCCGCGACCCGGTCATATTGTACTTCGGCCCGGGCGACATCGGTGGGCTCGCCCGTGAACCCGGTCAGGCGCCCGTTCTCAAGTGACGCAAACACCGGGCTGTCGAACTCGATCGTATAGTCTTCATAGTATCTTGATCCGGTTCCGGTTAGAAACTTCAGCGCCACACGTCCTGAAAAACTGTGCGCCGGGACTGGCGTGAAAACTGACATGGGGAATCTCAGGATCGACGTATCGCCCGCCGGATCAAGGTTCATCTTCGGCTTCCCCTGAAAGGCCGTGCCCAGAGGGCAGGTGACCCGCACATCGGTTGCCTCGTTCAGGACGGCATTGATCGCCGCCTTGATGTCGAGAAAGGCATCATGGTGCCCGTTGGAAAAGCCCGACCCGAACAGCTCACGGCTCAGCGCAAAGCTGACGATGATTTTTTTGCCCCGGGGCATCTCCGAAAACCGTAGCTGATCCCCAAGGCGGGCAAGAAAGAGGATTATCTCGGCTGCTTCGAACCGCGCCAGAAGATCCGGGGACAGGTGAGGATTGTCCGGATTGAATCCTACATCCACTGCATCAACCGACAACCCCATGGATTGCGCGACGTTCGATACGATCTTGACACTGTCCGCGTCAAAATAACCAAACTCGGGGGGTTCGTAAGCGATCAGAAGTCGGTCACCCGCCGCTGCGTGAGCGCAGTTCGTCAAAAGATTTCGCGCGCCGCGCTCGGGTGTGATGTCCGACATTCGCGTTTCCTACGGATTCAAGCCCGTACAGATTAGGCCTGCACCATGCGCCTAATCTATTTGAAAGTGATTATGTCTGACATTAGGGTGACTAATATGATTGTAAATCTGCCCTATTCAGCTCTGCGTGCCTTCGAGGCAGTTGTCCGTCATTCTGGCTTTTCCCCTGCCGCGGCCGAACTTGGTGTTAGCCAAAGTGCGGTCAGTCAGCATGTGCGGACGCTTGAGGAATGGTTGGGTCGCGATCTGCTGGTACGCGGCGCGCGGTCATCGCGCCCAACCCGAGAGGGTGAACTGCTGGCGCTGGCCATCTCCGAAGGGCTGGGGCGCATTTCAGGCGTTTGCACCCAGTTGCGGGATAAGACCCGCAACGACCGGACCATCGTGATTTCATGCCTGCCAGGTTTTGCGTTCAACTGGTTGTTTCCGCGTCTTTTGAACTTTGATCTGGCCCACCCGGACCTATCGATTTCGATCGCTACGGATACTGGTCAATATCCGTTCTCCGGCGCGGATGCGGATATCGGAATCCGCTATGGGCTGGGTGATTACCCCGGCTACCAGGTGGATCTGCTGATGACCGAGCAGTTGTTTCCTGTTTGCGCACCATCTTTGATACCCAACCTGCGCGGGGTCGAGGATCTTGCGAAGCACACGATGCTGGTGGATGAGAATCTGCATCATGGTCCTGCAAGCCCAACCTGGGATTTCTGGGCACGGCAATGCGGTCTGACGCTGCCGTCACCCTTGCGCACACGGCGATTTGGCCAATCCAATCTGGTGGTTCAGGCTGCAATTGAAGGGCTGGGTGTCGCGCTGGGTCGGGAACCCCTGGTGATCGATACGTTATGTGACGGGCGGCTGGTTCGACCCTTTCCAGAACTGACCGAGTCCCCTTTGTCATACTGGCTGGTTCGGCGACACGAAACCAAGGACAGTTCGAAAGTCGGTGAGTTTCTGAACTGGATCAGTGCTGAAGTAGAAGCGCAACCGGACATCCCGCCATCCGCCGACGCTTATAATTAGCCTGGCTTATATGAGTCATTACCATTCCGACATGGCGCAAGGACGTCTCTCTGCCCATACTGGTACAAGCCATCTGACGATCTGGAGAGCATTTCAATGTATCTGAGAAACTGCTGGTACGTCGCTGCCTGGAGCAAGGATATCGGTCGCGAACTGAAGGCCGAAACGTTTCTGGGTGAAAACATCGTGCTTTACCGGCGGGAGGACGGCACTCCGGTCGCATTGGAGGATGCTTGCCCGCATCGTAAGCTGCCGCTGTCCAAAGGCAATCTGATCGGTGATGTGGTGGAATGCGGTTATCACGGCCTGAAATTCGACTGCTCGGGCAAATGCACGGACAGCCCGACCCAGCGTGGCATGACCCCGCGGCGGGCAGTGGTAAGATCATATCCGGTAGTGGATCGGTATCGGTTCCTGTGGATCTGGATGGGTGATCCGGAACAGGCGGACCCTGACAATATTTTCCTGATCGAAAATTTCGACGATGCCAGTTGGGGCATGACTGATGGTGGAGTGATGGATATCGACTGCCACTACCTGTGGGTTTGCGACAACTTGCTGGACCCCAGCCATGTAGCCTGGGTGCATGTCTCGTCCTTTGCCGGGGCTGGCACGGACGAAGAGCCGCTGAATGTCGAAAGAACGGACCGCGGCGTGATTGTCTCGCGCTGGATCGAGAACAAGCCGCCGTCGCCCTATTATGCGAAGCTGGTAGCCTTTGACGGTGATTGCGACAGGCTACAGCATTACGAGATGTGTATGCCCGCGATAGGGCTGAACAAATCCATCTATACGCCCGTCGGAACCGGCGGCTATGACAAACCGCCCGTTGCCGAGACTTTCATCAACGTCTCTTACAATTTTATGACCCCGATTGATGAGGATCGGACCCGGTATTTTTGGTTCCAGCACCGCAATTCCGATCCCGATAATGCCGAGGTGTCCAAATTCATGAATGATGGCGCGCGGATGGCGTTTCTTGAAGACAAGGAGGTTTTGGAGAAGGTTCATCTGGGCATGAAAAACGCCAAGACGCCAAACATTGATCTGGGATTGGACGCTGGGGCCAAACTATTCCGCAAAGCCTTGGACCGCGCGATTGAGGCTGAGGCTTTTCCGATCAACATGGTTGAGCGGGCGTAAGGTTTGTTGGCCGGTTCCGAAACCCACTAGGCATCGAGGGGGACGTGAAGCCGGGGATGCGCTGCGTCCTGTCGTTCGAACCCTCAGCCAGGTAGGCGGCTTGGGCTTCTGAATTGTCGGGGTGGGTGCCGACCATCATGTAAGAGCAGGACAGAGCGCGCGCCTTTTGTTTTGCGCTTTCGATAAGTTGCCGCCCGACACCCATGCGGCGATACAGCCGTCCAATAAAAAGGTGGTGCATGACGATACCGCGACGGCCTAGCTGCAACTGTGTGAGCGGGCTCAGGGCGACATAGCCGATGACCTCGCCTTTCGTTTCGGCAACCAGCACATAGACCCATGGCTGATTGCCGAACACATCCCGCTCTAACACTGCGGCGTTGATGTTTGGGACATCACCGTGATGTGCGGCTAGAGCGCGGATCATTGACAGTAGAAAAGGCATGTCATCGGGCTCTGCGTCCCGGATATGTACCTTTGCGTTAGGGTTGGTGGGTTTCATCTTTGCCTCCTGTTTCTTTGCCACAGAAGCGAGATGAAAAATGCCGCACTGTGGCGGCACTTTCTAACTACACATCAACGGTCGCACTGCTTAGGGCGCGTTGGAAAATGTGCCGCGGGGTTGGGCCATGACGATAATGGCCCAACGCTGTGACGATAGCAGAATAACGTCAAGTTATTCACTGTGCAATCAGAGGACCGGTGTCCGCCGCCGGTTACGCCGCGCCGTAGATCACTGGGAAACGCCCTCCGGCAAAAGGTGCGCCGGGGCGCAAACTGTCGTCATGCAGCCACTCTGTCACGGCATCGCGTGGCTGGTAGATGGCGCCCTCTACCGCAAATCGGACGGCATAGCCGCGTCTGCGCCGAGTTGAGGTGCGGTTGCCCATTGCCGAATGCACTGTCATGCCGTCAAATGCCAGCGCATCGCCGGGCTCCATCTTTGGGTAGTGAAAGATGTCGTAGGCGGCGCGGTTGGCCTCGAAATCAGGCATGTCGATATAATCGGGGTTGTCTTCCTCAAGATAGTGCAGGAACGCCCCAAGCTGGTCGGTTTTGAAAGGCCGGTACTTGGCACCCCAAGCGTGTGATCCACGAACGAACTCCAGCGCGCCATTGTCTGGGTCAACCGGGTCCAGAGCGATCCATATGGTCATGATTGGTCCGGCCACCGGCCAATAGGGTTGATCGGTGTGCCAGCCCGTCTGGGTTTTTGTCCCCGGCTCTTTGGCAAAAATCTGGTCATAGATAAGCGAAGTCCACGGGCTGCCCGCCACCTCAGCCACGCGCTGGCCGATATCCGATGTCAGGCAATAATCCTGAAATACGCCCGGGTTTTCGCGCATGTTCTTGTAGGCAAAATAGCGCTCGCCTTTAGAAACCTCTTCATCTACGGCCTTGCGTAGTTTGGTAAGCCAATCCTGCGACAGAATTTGTTTCAGCAGCACGACTCCGTCGCGTGCATAGGTTTCCTGAATGATCTTCAGGTCAGATGTCTGTGTCATGTAACGTCCAATTCAACGCCTCTTCCATTGAGGCGGTTGCAGTATGCAGGCGCGTTGCACCCGGTTTGTCCGGCGTTACGTGATGGGTGAACTGCGGCAGTTTATAATGAAACAGGGCCAAAGCGATCGGGCCGACCATTTGCCGGCAAGACGTCGATGGAACTGTTCAATGCGAAGGCTCATTGCGGCACCTTTCACCAGCCAACTTAACCTAATTTTTCGCATTGGCATAGAACACATGACGGATCGTTTTACATGGCCATAAGTCTATTGACGGAATGTGCGTATTAATCAATATTATTACTACCATGCAAAAGTATTCCATCTTCTCGCTCGCCCGGAACGCACTGACCGGGCATAAGAACTGGCCCAGAGCCTGGCGTAGTCCGCCGCTGAGGAATCGGTACGATGTAGCGGTGATCGGGGCGGGGGGGCACGGTCTGGCCACCGCCTATTATCTAGCCAAAGAGTTTGGCATCACCGATGTGGCTGTGCTGGAACGTGGTTGGTTGGGTGGCGGCAACATTGCCCGGAACACTGTGACTATCCGATCAAACTACATGCGGGATGAATCGATCCCATTCTACGTCAAATCCGTCGCCATGTACGAAGGTCTCACGGATGAGCTGAACTTCAACATGATGCATTCCAAACGAACCATGGTGGATGTGGTTCAGACCTGGCCCAAGCTGCGCGAACTGCGGCGGCGACAGCTGGTGATGGATATCTATGGATCGACCTATGAACAGATCAGCACCGAGGAATTGCGCCGCCGCATTCCGGCGCTGACTGGCGGCGGGCCGGATGCGCGGCTGCCGGTGATCTGCGGCATGGTGCATACGGATGCCGGCGTGAACCGGCATGATGCCGTGGCCTGGGGCTATGCCCGTGCGGCTGACGCGCTTGGAGTAGAGATTCATCAGCAGACGGCGGTGCAATCCCTGCTGCGCGGGGCAGATGGCTCGATCGAAGGGGTTGAGACCAACCGGGGCGTTGTCCGGGCAAAGAAGGTGGTTGTGGCCGTCTCGGGTCACACAACCACGCTCACTGAAACTGCCGGGTTGAAACTGCCGCTACGGACGATGAACCTGACCGCGTTTGTGTCCGAACCGGTCAAGCCGTTGGTCGATGTGATCGTGAACTGCCCGGACAGCGGGTTCTATTTCAGTCAATCCGACAAGGGCGAGATGGTGATCGGCGGTGCGCCCGACATGGGGCAGAGTTTCCGCCGTGACATCAAGCAACACGTATTCGAAGACACGGTGACCGCAATGCTGTCCCTGTTCCCGAGTTTCAAGAAGCTCAAACTGATGCGCCAATGGGGCGGGCATCTGGATATTGCCCATGATGCCTCGCCGATCATGGATCAGACAGAGATTCCGGGGCTGTTTGTCACCGCCGGATGGTGGGGCGGCTACAAGGCCATTCCAGCAGGGGGGCTGACGCTGGCTCATCTGGTGGCAAAGGGGGAACCGCACCCGCTTATGGCGCCCTTCACTCTTGGCAGGTTCCGGCATCTGGACTTCGTGATGGAAGCCGGAACCACTACGGCGCGATAGGAAAGGTCAGGATCATGATGCTTTTACCCTGCCCATTCTGCGGCAAGCGAAACGAAAGCGAGTTTATTTTTGGCGGCCCGGTCGGGGCGGAGCGCCCTGACGCCAATGCCGTCAGCGATGAACAATGGGTCGAATATCTGACGGTGACGCCGAACCCATTGGGTCCGGTTGAGGAGAAATGGTGGCACGCGCGCGGATGCGGTGAATGGTTCACGATCTGGCGGGACACACGGACCCATGACATTGTGGAGGCGTCCGATGGCACAAAGTAACCGCCGCGCTTCGGGCGGGCGCATCGACCGAAACCGCCCTTTGCGATTCACATTCAATGGCAAACCCTATGAAGGGTTCGAGGGAGATACGCTGGCTTCAGCCCTGTTGGCAAACGGGGTTCGGGTCACGGCCCGCAGTTTCAAGTATCATCGCCCGCGGGGTATCATGGGGCACGGGCCCGAAGAACCCGCAACACTGGTGGAACTGGATGGCGAAGATGCTTCGGGCAACCGTCCCGCGACAACGGTGCCGCTGCGCGACGGGCTGAGCGCGCGGTCGGTCAATTGCTGGCCCTCGCCCGAGTTCGATCTGGGTGGGATCAATCAGCTGTTGACGCGCTTTATCCCCGCAGGGTTCTACTACAAAACGTTCAAATGGCCGGACTGGCACCTGTTTGAACCCTCGATCCGTCGGGCCGCAGGGCTGGCGGCGGCCCCAGCCAACCCTCCCGCTGCGGGTCATTTTGAGGCCCGGCACGCCCACGCCGATGTACTGATCGCCGGAGCTGGCCCAGCCGGTCTGCAAGCTGCGCTTGAGGCCGGTCGCGCGGGTAAACGTGTGTTTCTGGCGGATGAGGGCATCGAGGCGGGCGGTAGTCTGCTCAACCGCAATCTTTCGATCGGTGGCTGTCCCGCAATGGACTGGGCCGCGGATGCGGTGGCTGAGCTGCGCGGTATGGACAATGTCACCCATCTGCAAAATGCAACTGTCTGGGCCTATCGCGAACACAATCTGATGATGGTGAACGAACGCGAGCCGGAACAGGACAGTATTCTGGAACGCAGTTGGCGCGTGCGGGCCGGCGAAGTTGTTATTGCTACCGGAGCCACTGAACGCGCCATGGTTTTTGGCGGCAATGACCGGCCCGGTGTGATGATGGCCTCATCCGTGCAGGCTTACGTCAACCGGTGGGGCGTGACGCCTGGGCAGCGTGTGGTGCTGTTTACCAACAACAACAGTGTTTATGCTGTGGCGGCTGATTTGTCAGCGGCAGGTGTGCAGGTTATGGCCATTCTGGACAGCCGCAAAACTGTCCCGTCTGAGGTATTGGATCAGGTTCCGAATGTCCCGGTTCACACCGCAACAGTTGCAAGTGATGTACGTGGTCATAAAAGGGTTCGCGCGGTCAAAGCCGTTCCCATGACCGGAGGAGCAGGTCACTGGATCCATTGTGATGTGCTGGGCTGCTCCGGTGGGTGGAGCCCAACTGTGCACCTGTGGTCGCAATCCCGCAGCACGTTGCGGTTTGATGGGGATCTGGCAGCATTTGTCCCTGATCAGGCGGTTCAGAAGTGCCGCGCGGTGGGGGCAGCGGCAGGAGATCTGACGCTGAACAAGATCGTTGAGGGTGGCGACGATCTGCCCTATGCAATTGAAGCGCTCTGGCGGGTGGATGTGCCGGGCCAGCACGGCAAAGCCTTTTTGGATGTGCAGAACGATGTCTCGGTCAGTGATGTGCATTTGGCCTTGCGCGAAGGCTATGACAATGTCGAACACGTCAAGCGCTATACCACCGGCGGCATGGGGATCGACCAGGGCAAGACCGGCAATATCAACATCATCGGCACTATTGCGATGCAAAAAGGCGTGCCGCCGCAAGAGGTTGGAACGACCACTTTCCGGTCTCCCTATACGCCTGTTTCCTTCGGTGCGATTGGCGGGTTGCGGGAGGGCTGGGGGCTGTTCCCCTATCGCCATACCCCTGTGACCCAGTGGAACAAGGACAACGGCGCGGTCATGTATGAGGCTGGCGCGCGTTGGCGGCGACCGGGATACTTCCCGAAACCGGGCGAAGGTCTGCAAGAGGCCGTCAATCGCGAATGTCGAGCGGTGCGGGAAGGAGTTGGCGTCTATGATGGCTCGCCCCTTGGCACCTTTGAACTGAAGGGTCGGGATGTTCCGCAATTCCTCGATTTCATCTACTCCAACATCATGTCCAGCCTGAAACCGGGCAACGGGCGCTATGGGCTGATGCTGTCGGATGACGGGCTGATCCTGGATGATGGCGTTGCCTTCCGGCTGGACGAACACCGCTGGCTGGTTTCGACCTCGACGGGGCACGCGGATGCGGTCAATCAGCATATGGAAAAGCTGTTGCAGACCGAATTCCCGGACTGGCAGGTGATGATCACCACGGTCACAAGCCAGTGGAACAACGCTACCATCTGCGGCCCCAGGGCGCGCGACGTCTTACAGGCGCTTGGCACCGACATCGATCTCTCGCCCGAGGTGTTTCCCTTCATGTCCTTCTGCGATGGCACTGTTGCCGGACTTCCGGCGCGGGTGGTTCGGGTCAGCTTCACCGGTGAACTGTCTTTTGAGGTCAACGTTGCCCCTCGTGATATGGCGCAGCTGTGGGACAAGGTGATGGAGGCCGGAGCGCCTTTCGGTATTCTGCCCGTAGGCTCAGAATCCAGCCACGTGTTGCGGGTCGAAAAAGGGTTTCTGTCGCTGGGTCACGAAGTTGACGGAACGGTCGATGCATTCGATCTCGGAATGGGGTGGGCAATGTCGAAGAAGAAGCCCGATTATCTCGGCAAACGCTCGGTTGCTCTGCGCCGGTCGGGCAGTCGGACGCGGCGCGAGCTGGTGGGCATTCTGCCGAAAGACCCTGACCGGCAAATCCCAGAAGGTGCACCCTTGACCCCTGAAGGACGCAAAGAGGCCACCGACGGGTTGGTCACGGCGTGCGTCTGGAGTGTGGTCAATAAACGATGGGTCGGACTGGCGTTGCTGGAAAACGGTCACGCGCGACAGGGCGAAACCGCCCATGTCCGGCTGAAGGACGATGTGATCCCGGTCACTGTCACGAAACCGGTCTTCCACGACCCCGAGGGCAAGTTGCTTAGGTCCTGAGATGAGTTATGACGTAAAAATAGAACGACGCAGCCTGATGGCCCTATTCGACCTCAAAGGAGCGCCTGACGCGGTTTCGAATTGGGTCGGGGACGCTCTGCCGTTATTGCCGGATCGCCCGAACACCCGCGTGAATAAAGACAACACCGAGCTGTTTTACATCGGTCGTAACCACTGGGTCACCCGGGCCCCGCTGGCACAGGAAGATACGCTGGAGGCAAAGCTGAAGCCAACGGACTGCCCGGCGGATATTAGTATCGTGCGTATCTCGGACACCATGACATTCTTTCGCATTACAGGAACGGATGCGGATCAGGTGATGGCAATTGCCAGTCCGATGGACCTGCATGACAGCGTGTTCGGGCCAGATGCAGTTACCTATACCGAAGTTTTTGGTCTCAAGGCTTTGGTGATGCGGTGTCGGGATGGTATTGAGTTTGCGGTCGAACAGAGTTTTGCGGATATGATTGACGACTTTCTGACCCGCGCAACGGCCTGAGGGGGCAACTGCCATGGCCCGGACACACATCCACAAGTACCAGACGCGCTATCACGCGAAAGCAACCTATTCCAAGGCAATCCGTGCCCGGGGCGATTTTGTTTTCATGCAGGGGCAGGTTGGTACTTTGCTGGATGGTACACTGATTGGCGAAGGCGATCCCGGTGCGCAGGCGGATCAGGCCTGCCGCAATATCCAGCGCTGGATGGAAGAGGCCGGGGGCAGCAGATCGGAGCCGCACAGTACAGCGTCGCTCAGCGCGAGGTCGCGGGGATCGCGTGCCAGAATGCCCAACGTATCGAGGCTTAGGGACAGACCCATGACACCGGTCAGATCGTAGCGTCCGGTAGTTGGCTTGAAGCCGCAGACCCCGCAATAGGCGGCTGGGCGGATCAGCGAAGCCGCGGTTTGAGATCCAAATCCCAAAGGGGCCATGAAATCAGCCACAGCCGCGGCCGAACCGGATGATGATCCACCTGGTGTATGCGCCGGGTTGGCCGGGTTTGCAGTCTTGCCGGGTCGGAAATAGGCGAATTCGGTGGTAACCGTCTTGCCGATCGGAATGGCACCTGTGTCCAGAAAGGCCTGCACACAGGTCGCGTTCCGATCAGGGCGGCGATCCGAATAAAGGTCACTACCCCAACCGGTCGGCATGTCATCGGTGTCGATGATGTCCTTGATCACAAATGGCACGCCATGGAGCGGTCCGCCAACGGGGAGTGCGTCGGCAGACCTTGCACGCTCCATGGCGCGCTCGGCATCGAGGGTCTGAAAAGCCCCGATGACGGGTTCACGGTTTTCGATCCGGTCCAGATGATCCGCCATCACTTCGGATGGTTTCACCTCGCCAGCCCGGATCATTGCAGCCAGTGCGTGGGCGGAGTGATGGTTCAGCTGCGTCATGCCTCCAGCGCTTTCAGGGCGTCGGCAAAAGGCGTGACAGGCATGTCATAGATGCCTGCACCCAGGCGTCCGGCTTCGCCCAGCCGGTCAAGAATGCCCAGGCCGATCACGGGCCCTGAACCCTGTTCCACTGCGCCGCGCGCGGTGCTTCCCAATTGAACATCCAATGCGCGGAAATAGGGATGCGCCCCGACCGACAGGCCGGACATGCGTGCCTGCGCATCTTCGGGCAGATAAGCCCCCAGACCCTTTTTCTGCTCCGGGCTCAGATCGATGGCCATGGCCCCCAACCCGAAGGCTTCGACCACAGCGCTGTCACCGATAGCACCAAGCGCCCGCTCCTGTGACAGGTCTACCTCAAACGTCCCTTTGGGCGGGCTGGCCGGGATTGTGAACCACTGGCCCGGCAGACCGGAGATCTGAATGCCTGTTTCGCGCCCATTGCCACCTGCCGCGGTGACGAAGCTAGAGCCGTCAATCCCTTCGGCCAGTTTCATCATACATTTGGTTGCCGCCATCCACAGGTTCAGAAACAGCGAAGGTGAGCTATCCATAAAAGCCAGCACATCGTCATCCGTGATCCCGCCCGGCGTGCGATCCTTGAGTTCGGCAATCAGCGCCTGCGCGGCTACAGATGTGCGCCCGTGGCAATCATCCCCACCCGTCAGGCCGATCACGGCGAGTGGGACCAGAGCAATCCCTTCGGCGATCCCTTTCTCAAGTACGTCCAGAAACCGGGTATTGAGCCATTGGATATGGTCCAGCACTGCCTTGGACCGCAGCCCCAGCCGCATTGCCGGACGGCTACCCCCATTGATCGGCGCATAAACCTGCTGCCGCCCGCGCCACGCGTCATAAACCGTGTGCAGCGGCATATCCGCCGAGACCACGGCGGCCAGCGGCGTCACCACATTATGATCCTGTGCAGGTCTCAGGAGGATTTCACCTGCGTTGATCATCCCCTCGGCCTGATCGAAATCCTTCGCAAGCCCCTGCCAGACAGCAGCGACGCAGGCAGAATTCAGGATCGGTGCAGTAATCTGATCGAGGCTGGCAAAGGCGGGGCCTGAATGCAGCAGAACGTTCTCGTCCAAACCCAGCGCATCAGACGCTGTATTGAACCGGTTCCAGACCGGTTGGGTCACCATGGCCTTGTCAAAGGCCAGCTGATCTGCGGCGTGCAGCATCACGTATCCTCCGGCGGGATGATCCATGTTTCCGAGAAATACAGGAATGCCGTCGTCGTCTTATATCCGGCCTGCACCCGTGTACCCAGTTTGCCCGGCAAAGCATGGCCATTGACGATGATCTGCGCGGAATGGGCAGGCACCAGCAGCGAGAACATGTTCTGCTCGCCCGAGGCGACCTCGTGCGGCGACAGTTCCAGCGCGCGGGGTGGTTCGAACCCTTCCCAGACCAGCTCAACGGTCAGGTTCTCGCCTACGATGGTCTCGGTGTAGCGATGGCTCATCGGATCGCCTGAGGAACGCACAACCTGCGCGCCAATCTCGGGCAGGGTGGCGAAAGCAGGGGCGTTGGCGAAAGCGGCCAGTTTGCCGATGAAGTTGGTCTTCAGAAAAGCCGTGAGATCAGGATTGTCGCTGAGAATTACGTTCGGAGCCTCAGGTGGTCCTTCCACCTGATCCGGGGTTCCGTAAAGCAAGAGCACCTGACCCTGACCGACTGGAGACCATGCCACGCGAAAGAACAGCGCCATGGCTGAGAAGTTGTCATTGTCGTCTTTGAGCAGGATGCCCGGGTTTTCGCCTGTCCAGTCGACGATGCCGGGTGTGATAGGTTCGTTCAAAGGCATCACAGATCTTCCTGCGGGGTTACCCAGGTTTCCGAGAAGGCGAGGAAGGCCGTCGACATGGTGCGGCCAAAGAACTGGCGGCTAGCGACCTGACCGGGCAGGCGGGTGCCGTTGATGACAACCTGCGCCGCCTTGGCCTCCAAAAATACCGAATACATTTCATGCGCTTTAGTAGCCGAGTTCTCCTTGGTCACCTCTACCGGCAATGGTGGACCCATGTCCTGCCAGATCATCTCGACCGTAACGCCTGAGCCGCGCAGGGTTTCGGAGTATCTGGACTTCAGATCGCGGGGGCGCTTTTCGACGCTGTCGCAGTCCAGCCAGCTCATCGCGCCGAGACCCGCCTTGCCAATGAAGGTCGGCATCTTTGTCACCCATCCATCGACGATCCAGCGCATCATCCGCTGGTTATCGGTCATGACCAGGTTTGGCACATGCGGCCAGCCCTGCGCCTGATCGGGCGCCCCGAGGATCAGTGCCGCGTGTCCGCGACCATAAGGTGACAGAACCACCCGAAAGAAAAGCGCCAGCGTGTCATAGTGATCCTGGTCGGGGTCCTGTTTCAGATAGATGCCCGGGTTTTCACCGGACCAGTCCACTCGGCCGGGGTTATGGGGGATGCGCGCTGTCATGACCAGCTCGCCTCATACTCTTTCAGCGCATCAACGATGAACGTCTTGCGAGCCTCACCCTGAAGGTGGTCACCGGATTTGTAGATTTCAGCTACCTGATGCGAGACCTCTTTGAGTACTGCCCCGTCGTCCCGCCCCACCTGCAATGGAATGCGCAGCATGGTGTCACCAGCATATGTCGGTATCATCTTTCCGGCGAAATTGTCAGAGGGTTGAGGCGGTCTTTCGCCACTCTTCAGAGCGCGAATGGCGTTGCGCAGCAGACGGCGCGCCTTGGCGACACCCCGGTCGGTAAAGCTGAGGTTTTCGCGGGCGTGGATATTCTTGGGCCCCTGACTGACCCAGGCGTCATAGTCCCCCGGATCGCGTTGCCGCATCTCATACGGTCGGTCGGGATCCTGGCCGTAGAAATCGGTCATTCCAAAACCCACCTTGCTTTTATCAGTCAGACCCTTTGGATCGTCATTCGCCGCAGCATCCCGGAAATGCCGCCAGGCGATGACCATCGTGTTGGTGTCGTCAATTGGAGTGATCCAGCGCGACAGCCCGCAGCGTCCAAAATAGCGCGGCCCATCCGGCACCGGGAAATGACCGCCGTTCTGGGTGAACGAGGGCAACATATGATCATGGATGCGGACCCAGACGATATCCTCCACACGCCGGACATTCGTGTAGAAATCGCCGGTCTGGCTTTCGTGAAACTCAATCATCGGCATTTCGGCAAAGGCGTCGATGAACTGGCTGCGCACAGCCAGAGTGTGCAGGTAGACCACATGGAACGGATCCCAGGCATTCTCCATCACTTGCAGCCAGTTGCAGGGGGACTTGATGAGATAGGGCACCAACTCGTCACCTTCGTCATCGAAGGTATCCATGACCGGGAAGGGGGGCTGCGCGACGGCCGGACCCATATAGGCAAAGGCCAACCCTTTGTATTCGATCACCGGATACGCCCCCAGGCAAGCCTTTTTCTTGACCTGAGAGGCAGGTGGTTCACACGGGGTTTCCAGAATGGTGCCGTCAAGTCCGTATTTCCAGCCGTGATAGGAACACCTGATGCCGCCTTCCTCTACAATGCCAAACTCAAGGCTCATATTGCGGTGGCAGCAATGCAGATGGGTCAGGCCTAGCTTGCCTTCTTTTTTTTCGCGAAACAGAACCAGATCTTCGCCCAGAATGCGCAGACGATAGGGCAGGTCGCCGATCTGGTCAGTCATCGCCACCGGCATCCAGAACCGGCGCAGATATTCGCCGCATGGCGTGCCGGGGCCGACTTCAGTCAGCTCCGGGTCGGGCTCTTGTCGCCAAACGCTCTGCTGGTCGTGACCGCGGAAATTGCCCTCGGGGGTTGAGAAATGATCGTTCATGGCATCCTCCGTGCGTATCGGTGGTCAGGGGAATGGATCGGGGACTGGCGCGGTGCCGGTCCATATCGATTTGACCTGACAGAAATCCTTGATGGCGTTCGGGCCAAGTTCACGCCCATAGCCCGACAGCTTGATCCCGCCGATGGGGCTGGCAGGGTCTACGCTGCGATAGTGGTTGATGTAGACCGTGCCTGCCGCAATAGCCCCGGCGATACGCGCGCCCTTGTCGGCATCGGTCGTCCACACCCCTGCAGCCAGCCCATAGTCGCTGTCATTGGCCAGCGCGATGGCTTCGTCTTCGGTAGTGAATGAGGTTACGGCAAGAACCGGGCCGAACACTTCTTCACGCCAAAGCTGCATGTCGGGGCTTACATTGTCGAACACCGTCGGCCCGATATAGAACCCGTTCCGACCCGCTGCCGTAGCGGTTCCGTCCAGCAGGCAGGCTGCGCCATCGGCCTTGGCACGTTCGATCATCGCCGTCACCTTGCGCAGATGCGGCTCGTTGGCCAGTGGTGCGATCTGAGTATCTGGGTCCATCGGGTCACCCATCCTAAGCGCTCGCGCCCGGTCGACCAGGCGTGATACCAGCTTGTCTTTCAACCCGGCCTCAACAATCAGCCTTGAACCGGCGACGCAGGTTTGACCGTTCGACAGGAAGATGCCGGAGAGGATTCCGTTGACCACATTGTCCAGATCGCAGTCGGCAAAGACCACCTGCGGAGACTTTCCACCCAGCTCCAGCACCGCAGGGATTACTCCGGCTGAGGCAGCCTCGGCCACTTTACGACCGCCAAAATCCGAGCCGGTAAAAGTGACCTTGCGCGTCAGGGGGTGACGAACCAACGCCTCGCCCACCTCGTGACCCAGTCCGGTGACCACGTTTAACACCCCGGGCGGCAGTCCTGCTTCGTGCGCCAGCCGTGCGAATTCCAGAGTCGAGGCCGAGGCCATTTCAGAAGGTTTCACAACCACCGTATTGCCCGCCGCCAATGCCGGTGCCAGCTTCCAGGCAAGGATCATCAACGGAGAGTTCCATGGCGTGATGGCGACCACGACGCCATAGGGCAAATGGTACCCAACGCTCTGCACGCCTGGGACGTTGTTGGCTTGCGGTTCGGGTTGTAGTTTGCGCGCCTCTGCCGCGAAATACCTGAACCAGCTGTGCAGCCCGGAAAATTGTCCGCGCACCTCGGCTATGCGCTTTCCGTTGTCGCGGATTTCAGGCGTTACAAGCTCTTCCCAGCAGGTTTCCAAGATGTCTGCCAATCGGTCGAGCGCATCCGACCTCTCTGGCGGCCCCGACTTTGCCCATGGCCCGTTCCGGAAAGCATGATCGGCATCCCGGATAGCCTGATCGGCGGTTTGTGCGTCGCAACGGGCGACCTTGCACCAGACCTGACCAGTGGCGGGGTCGATGCTGGGCAGGGTTTCACCATCCCAATCAACAAAGGCACCGGAAATGAACGGAGAGCAGGTTTTCATTCAACGTCCCTCGGGCACGGGTTGGGCAACCAGCGCCAGCAAATCGCCCCGGCGTACAATGCCGCGATTGCCATGGGCCAGAACATGGCCGGTTGCGGGAAAGGTAAGCTTGACAGCTGCGCGTTCCGGTTCGGTCGGAAAGTGCAGAGTACCCGCCAGATCACCTTTGATTACCTGTTGCCCGGCAGCGCAGCGGCGGTCGAACAGGCCATCCGCAGGTGCATGGATCGAATGCAGCGGATCGGCGACTTCCACACATTGCACCGGTGCCGGGGCAGGAGAGCCGCCCGGCAGAATGCCCAGATGTTTCAGGCAGCGTATCAGCCCGGCTTCAGCAAGGTCAGTGGCATGAGGATCGACACCCCCTCCGCCACTAAGTTCTGCTGCGATCATCGGAACTCCGGCGCGGGCAGCGGCAGCATTCACCGAGCGGTTGTCGTTATGCGCGCCCAGTACCCAGATCAGCGGAAGCCCAAAGGCACGGGCCAAATCCATGTTGGCTGCGGTCAGGTCTGTGTCATCCCCCCTTGCCGCCAGTGCGCAAGGATCGAAAACGGACGCCTTACCACCTGAGTGCAGGTCTATGGCTGCGTCAACGCGGTGTAGCAGTACGGTTTCGACAAAATGCGCCAGCATGGCCGTCGGGCCACCATCCGCATCGCCCGGAAAAGCGCGGTTCAGGTTCTGACCATCCAATGGCGAAACCCGCGACGAAGCCTGAAAGGCGGGCACGTTCAGGGCCGGGATCAGGATCACCTGCCCGGAGAGTTCGGCAGGGTTCAGCCGTTCCGCCAGACGCAGGATTGCTGAGGGCCCTTCGAATTCGTCCCCATGTGTGCCGCCCAGAATCAGGACAGACGGCCCCGGTTTGCCCCGCAGGCTGATGATCGGGATGGGATGGTATCCCAGCGGTACGGTATTGTCGGACCATTTCAGCATAAGATCGCCAACCTGCCGACCCGGCGCATCCAGATTAATGGTCAGGTGAAGCCTGCTGGGTTGGGGTGAAAGCGTGTCGGTCATCCGGGTTCTTCTACTGGGCTGCGACTTTCATAACATAATTTTTTTGAAAGTGAATTGTCTAAAGTTATATGTTGTGTGATATATGTATGAAATTGCCATTGCCGTCACTGGCGGCGCCGGAGGATTTGGATGGTCATAGCCCGTGCTAAAGCTGGAATAGACAGGATCAAACCTCATATGATGGGTGCGGCGTCCATGGACGTTCCGCCGCCTGCGATCCTTCTGAACTCGAATGAAAGTGTGTTTGGTCCCAGCCCGACGGCCCGCTCCGCCGCCTGTGCGGCCATCAGCAGTGTCGAACGCTATGTTGATAACCCCGATCACATTCTGGCCCCAGCAATCGCCGAGAAATTTGGGCTGGACGCCGCACGGATCACCACCGGGCAGGGATCGGACGATCTGCTGGCCCGCCTGGCCCGCGCCTATCTGGGGCAGGGCACCGAGTTGATCCGCAGCGCAAACGGCTATCTCAAAGTACCGAACTACGCCTATGCCAATGACGCCGAGGTGGTGTCGGTCGCGGACGATGCCTTCAAACCCTCAGTCGACCGAATGATCGAGGCGGTGACTAAACGTACCCGGATCGTTTACCTCGCCAATCCCGAAAACCCGGCAGGTACATATCTGAACGGATCAGAGCTGCGCCGTCTTCATGCTGCGTTGCCTGAAAATGTGCTTCTGATCATTGATGCCGCCTACGAGGAATATGCCGATGCGGCGGATTATGAGCCTGCGCACAAGCAGGTGGAGGCTGCGGACAATGTTGTCATGTGCCGGACGTTTTCAAAGATTTTCGGACTGGCGGGCGCACGCGTCGGCTGGATGTTCGGGCCTGAGGATGTGGTCGACAGCGTGCGCCGGATCAGTCTGACCTTTCCCGTGGCGTCTTCTTCGGTTGCGGCAGCAGTTGCAGCACTGGAAGACACTGTGCACACCCGTTTTGTGCGAGAGACCAACCTGAATAATCGAAAATGGCTTTCGACCGCACTAACGGAACTGGGCCTGTATGTGGTTCCAAGCCAGACCAACTTTGTGCTGGTTCAGTTTCCAGATCCCAGGAAATCTGCCGAAGCGGTGGATCGGTTCTTGCGGCAGCGCGGCGTTGCCGTCCGCCGGTTCGCCTCGCCCGCCTATCGCGACTATATCCGCATTACCATTGGCCACCGCCATGAATTGCAGGCGGCACGGGACGGGATCGCTGCGTTTCTGGCCGGAGGTGCCTGATGGTCGCGTCCCCTCAACCAGCAGAAGATGCTCCGCAGGTCGCGCATCCATCCGGCGCCGCAATCATAGCCGCAATCAAGGTGGTGGGTGTTCGTGAAATAGTTGCGCTGCCGGATATTGTTACCAGTGATGGACTTCTCTGGCCGATCTCACGCGATCCCGTATTTCGCCTGACCCGTATCTGTAAAGAAGATGAGGGCGTCAGTATTTGCGGGGCGATGTCATACAACGGTACGCGGGCGGTCTTGATGATGCAGCAAACCGGGTTGATGGATTCCCTGAATGCGATCCGGGCCATTGGCGTCGACTATGAACTGCCGGTGGTCATGATGGTTGGACTGCAAGGCAAGGAGCCACATATGCACCCGGATCAGTCAGCCTCTTATGGGGTGCGGATCGTCCGGCCTGTGCTGGATGCGATGAAGCTGTCACATTCCCTGATCGAGGAACCGGGAGATGAAGACCATATCCCGCAGGCGATCGAAGCGGCCTATGCGGCCTCAAGACCTCATATTTTCCTGATTGGCCGCGCACCGGAGGCGCCATGACAATGCACCGCGATGCCGCGTTGAAAGCCCTGATCCCTCATGTCCGCGAGGAGGACATCGTGGTCGCCGTGTATCAGAACTGTTTCGACTGGCTTGCCCTGAACCCGCGCGATCTGAACTACGTGGCTGTAGGAGCGATGGGGCAGGCATCCTCTCATGGTTTGGGTCTGGCACTGGCCAATCCTGATCGGCGTGTGATCGTGCTGGATGGCGACGGCAGCCTGCTGATGAATCTGGGAACTTTGGTGACGATTGCCAATGCGGGAGTGACAAACCTTTACCATTTCCTTTCGGCCAACCGCGTCTATGAGGTGAACGGGTCGCACCCTTTGCCCGGCGCGGACAAAGTGGATTTTACTGCTATGGCATGGGCCGCCGGTTATGCCGGAGTGCAGCGATTTACCACGCTGGATCAGTTTTCCGCGGCGCTGCCGCAGGTGCTGTCATCCACCGGCCCACAGTTTGTTTCGATGGAATTGACGGCAGGTGCTCCTTATCCGCAGGACTACGCCTATATTCACAGCGCACAGGCGCGTGCCAGTTTCCGCGAGGCGCTTAATCGCCGTTGATCTGAGATTGCACGATCTTTAGAAAGGATTGCCCGACGGCAGACAGGGGCTTGTTTTTGGACCAGAACAGAACTGCCCGAAAGGTCAGAGGTGCCGCAAAGGGCAGGGCGACACAGTCAGGAATTGTTCTGAGGTAATCCAGGCTGGCCCCGACAACCGAGACGCCCAACCCACGCGCAACAAGACGGCATACTGCGTCGGTAGTGCGCGTCTCATACTGCATCTGCCGTTGAATGCCTTTTGCCTCGAAAAACTGATCCATCTCGAACCGGAACCGCGAGGAAGGCATGTATGAGATAAAATTCTCACCAGCCAGATCCTGCGCCTGTACAAGGGTTTTCCCGGCCAGAGGGTGACCAGTTGGAACGACGCAGCACACATCGCTGTTCCGGATAACCAGACTATCAAAGGACGGGTTGGCGGGTTCGGTCGTCGTGACCCCGAAATCGTAATTCTGCGAGACCATCCATTCGACCGCATCGTCGCTGGGCGCGATTTCCATCCGGGCCATGGCCTGCGGCCAGGTGGCGGCGAATTCCTGAATCAGATCGGGGGCCAGTTGGGACGACACCCCCGGGGTGATCACAAGGCTAAGCCGCGCGTGGCCGAATTTCCCGATGGCAGTCGCAGATTCCTTGATGTGTTCCATGCCGCTGACGGCCTGCCGCACCTCTTCCACCAGCAGACGGGCCTCATCCGTGGGCACCAGCACCCGGCCCGAGCGTTGAAACAACCGAAATCCAACTTCGGCCTCAAAGTCCGAAATCAGGCGACTGACCGCGGGCTGCGAGATACCCAGCATCGCCGCCGCCTCGGTCACGGTTCCGGTCGAAACCACGGTTCGAAAAGCGTCAACCTGTTTGAAAGTGATCTTCATGCGGGGACTAGGCCTGATTGAGATTTACGGTCGGATTATTCATAGTTTCACATAATATAGGAATATGAAATGGTTCCGGTGGGTTATACGGCCCGATGCCGCCGGAATGTGATGCCTGCTTACTGCGGACGTGTTGAAACGGTGATGAATTCAATCGCATTTGACAGGATTTGATGAAAGCCATGAGGCAGCTTGGCGTCAAAGCTCAGCGTATCTCCGGCGGCCATCGTAAAATCCTCGGTCCCGCATCGATAGACCGCCGTGCCCCTGATCATATAGAGAAAGACGTACCCTTCATGCTGATAGCTTGGCAGGCTTTCTGACTGGTCACGTGAGATGGTGATATGGGCAGACTGAAACGTGCCACGGGGCCCGCCATGTTTGCCCAGCAACATGTAATCATGTGCGTGGCCCTGTGTGATGCGCCGCGATGGCAACCCGTCGCCCGCTTTGACATGATGCACATCAGCTGCCACTTCGGAATGTGCAAACAGCGCCATCAGCGCGACGTCCAAAGCATCCGCCAATGATTGCAACGTGCCAAGTGAAGGGGATACATGCCCGTTTTCGATCCGGCTGATCATCGCGGTTGAAACCTGCGCCCGGGTGGCCAGATCCGCCAGCGTCAGATTACGCTCCTGCCGTAACCTTTGCAGAGTCTGTCCGACTTCTTTTTCAGTATCCGTTTTATTTACCATCAAACGATCGCCATTCATCCTTGTCTGGATGTTGATAGCGATTGGCAGGAATGGCCGCAAACTTTTCCCGACCCGGTTCTGCGGGGAATTGTGGGTCAGTTGTAAGGTCGTTCTGGCTTAGGTTTTAATCTTACCATCCTCAACCCAGGCGTCGAACTGTGCAAGAACGGCACTGTCAAGTTGACGGCCCGATCATACACCGATAGAGGCGCGCGATGATCCTGTCAGTCCCTTCGCCGCGTCTCAAGGGGTTTCGGTACCAACGTTCGGTCATCGGGTTTGCCGGTGTTGTCACGTTAACTTCCGATTCACGAAAAAATCCTGATGCGGTGTTGTCACGTTAACTGACGTTCCGTTGCCCATGATACGATTTAGACGTAGGTGACATTGATGAATTCGTCGTCCATCAGCTACAAGCGTCACCGATTTCCTCCTCAGATCATTGCCCACGCTGTGTGGCTGTATTTCCGCTTCAATTTGAGCCTTCGCGAAGTTGAAGAGCTGCTGCTTGCGCGCGGGATCGACGTTTCTTACGAGACTATCCGGCGTTGGGTGATCAAGTTCGGACCGATGATGGCTCGAAACTTTCGACTAAGTCAGGACCGTCCTGGTGATGTCTGGCATCTCGATGAAGTTGTCGTGAAAATCGCTGGTCGCAGGTATTGGCTTTGGCGCGCGGTCGATCAGCATGGCGTCGTGCTGGACGAAATACTCCAACCGAAGCGCGACAAACGGGCCGCAAAACGGTTGTTGCGCAGCCTGATAAAGCGTCTTGGTTTCATTCCCAAGCGGATCATCACGGACAAGCTGCGGTCGTATGGTGCTGCAAAACGAGAGGTTGCGCCGGGTCTGGATCATTGGTCGCACAAAGGGCTGAACAACCGTGCCGAAAACAGCCATCTCCCATTCCGAAAGCGGGAAAGGACGATGCAAGGACATCGATCTCCAGGAGGCTTGCAGCGGTTTGTGGCCACTCATTCAGCCATTCGGAATTGCTTTTGTGTTCCTGTACGCCGTCGCTCCGCCTTAACAATCCGATATCACCGCCTCGAAGCATTTGACGCCTGGAATGCTGCCACCCGAGCAACTTGACACCCAAGCATCAGGATTTCTTCGTGAGTCAGAAGTTAACGTGACAACACCGACAGGAGAATACCGTGACAATCTCATTCAAGGGTGCACACTTTCCGAAAGAAGTGATCTTGTACGCTGTTTTCTTCTATCTCCGATAGGGCGCGTCATATCGGGATCTGGAAGAAATCATGGCGGAACGTGGCGTTGAACTCGATCACGCAACCTTGAACCACTGGGTGAGCCGATACGCCGGTCTTGTCACTGATGCTTCGCGGCACAAAAAGCGTCCTGCCGATCGTTCATGGCGCATGGATGAGACGCAACCTTGAACCACTGGGTGAGCCGATACGCCGGTCTTGTCACTGATGCTTCGCGGCACAAAAAGCGTCCTGCCGATCGTTCATGGCGCATGGATGAGACTCTGAGTAATTGAGCGACAGCTCTCTTGGCCGGTGCATGATGGCATCGGAACAAAGACAGGAGAGTAAAATGGAACAGTGTTTTGT
>NZ_JBQFZP010000024.1:0-33090 GCF_056542305.1 Ruegeria sp. AD9 | reverse complement strand
CTCGATCTCGTCGCGCTGACGACCCAGCTCAGACCGGATCGAGCCAAAAAGCTCAGGATCGCGGTCCGACAAGGACTGGGTGAAAAATCCGTTTGTTCGATGCGGGGCGTTCACAGTTTTGATCTCCTGAAAATGGTTAGCCGGTCCAGCCAAGACCAGCGGAAATGGCGTTCATGGATTGCAGCAGGGGCACGGGAACTGACCCTGCCTGCGGTTCGTTGCGGGCGTGTTGCAGCAGTTCGACCTGAAGAGCATGAATGCGGGCCAATTCGGCCTGTTTGCGGTCAAACCTCTCGCAAAGGCGGGGAAAGCGATGGCCGATGACCTGACCACCTGTCAGAAACCGGATCGCTTTGCAGGCACTATCGTATTCCGCCTTGATTACCTGCGATACACGTTGGCGGATCTCGATATCAGAGACCAATTCGCCATACTGCGCTGCGATTTCCATATCCGTCTGATAGAGCGATTTTTCCATCTCATCGACGGCGAGGCGGAACAGGCGGGAGTGTCGAAACATGTCGTGCAACACGTCATCACCGCGCGCGCCGCGAAACTTGCGAAAACTGGCCATGGCGGTGCCGAACCCGTACCAACCAGTGATCAGGTGGCGGTTCTGCGACCAAGCAAAGACCCATGGAATGGCCCGCAGGTCGTCCAGACTGGCCGCGCCGAACCGACGGGTCGGACGGGACCCCATTTTCAGGAGGGCAAGTTCTTGGACAGGGCTCGCCTGCTGGAAATAGTCCAGAAAACCCGGCATCTGCAAAAGCGAGACATAGGCTGTCTGTGACAACTCTGACAAAGCATCCATTGCGTCATCGAATTCAGGCCGTGAAGGCGCCTCGTCAGGGGTCGCCGTATGGCGCATCGTGCTTGACAGCAACAACTCCAGATGCGCCGCAGCCGTGCCCCGGTTGGCATATTTGGCCGAAACCACCTCGCCCTGTTCGGTCACGCGCAACCGCCCGGCAACTGTTCCGCTGGGTTGCGCGGCGATGGCGCGCCCGGTCGGTGCACCGCCCCGGCTGACCGAGCCACCGCGACCATGGAAAAACGTGGCCTTGAAACCTTGCGAGGCCAGCGCCGAGACGATCCGGCGTTGGGCGCGCTCCAACTCCCATGTTGAGCAGAAATAGCCCCCGTCCTTGCCGCTGTCCGAATATCCCAGCATCACCTCGATTACTCGACCGTCGGTTTTGAGGCTGCGACGGGCAAGCGGAACAGCCAAAACGTCGAGCAGGATCGATGGGGCATTTCGCAAATCGGCAATTGTCTCGAACAATGGGACTACCGAAAGATCAAGAGTTTCAGACCCAAACCCGGCATAGCGGGCCAATAGGTAGATGCCGAGAATGTCGTCGGCCGAACGGGTCATGGACAGGATGAAGGGCCCTATTGCTTTGGGGTCCGGTCCCGATCGCACACTATGGACCAGAGCCAGAAGGGCAAGCAATTCCCGCGCCTGATCGCTTAACGCGTCGCGGTTTTGATAGGGCAGGTTCTGATCGGCCAGTTCGGTTCGCAAGCGGGCAGACCATTCGACCGTGTCGTAAACCGGCACCTGTCCGTTATGCGACCAGATTTCGGCCAGAACGTCGGTTGTGACGGTCGAATTCTGGCGGATGTCCAGCGTTGTGGTCCGGAACCCGAAAACCGAAGCGGCCCGGCGCAACGGACGGATGTGCTGCCGCGCCAGAATATCCGCGTTGACCGCACATAAAGCGGTATCAAGTGTGTCGAGATCGCCCACGAATTGCGAGATGTGATCATATCCGCTGTTTGTCAGCCGATAGCGAATGGCATTGAGTGCTTGCCGGAACGGTTCGTTCCGATTGCGGCCATCGACCGGAGCCCGGTCGACTATCGCTTGTACTTGCGTCCTGACAGGTTCAGGTAAAGGCAATATCAGCGCGCTGATGCTCAACCTTCTTGCGGCACGCTCAAGAGCTTGACGATAAAGGTCCAGAACTGTTTCGCGTCCGCGTTTCAGCGCCAATGCGGTTATCTCGGTCGTGACATTCGGGTTGCCATCCCGGTCGCCACCGATCCAGCTGTGAAAGCGGATATCAGGAGTTTCACTCGGCGTACGTCCCAGCACTTGCAGGCAGGCCTGATCGAATCGGCCCATAACCTGCGGGACAGCATCAAAGATTGCATCGCGGAAGAACTGAAACCCCCATTCGATCTCGTCGTGCAGGCTTGGGCGCGACAGGCGAAGTTCGCCTGTCAGCCACAAGAGATCAATCTCTCCCTCCAGACCATCCAGCAATTCGGCGTGTTCGGTCGGCGTCCAGCGTTGTGTTTCAAGACTGACGAGGTTGCGGTAGATACGCCGGTGAATTTCCAGAACCGTAACCCGCTTGGCTTCGGTCGGGTGCGCGGTCAGAGTGGGACCGGTACACAGGTCAGCGGTCAGCTTTTCAACCTGGCTATAGGTCAGGGACAAGTCTGTCAGGGCTTCGGCAAAACCGCCTTCTACCGCTTCTGCGCCGTTTTGGGTTTCGGTCAGTCGACGGTCCCGAACTTCGGCGTTTTCATCGATGATGCACAAGAGTTGGAACCAGATCGAAAGGGCCTGCAAATACGGCGTTGCCTCGGGTCCCGTGGGAATGGGTTGCAGCGGCGTGACCTCGGCCCATGCCGCAACATGTGGCGCCCGTTTCAGCAATATGTTCCGCCACAACGCCCGCAATTCCGAGCGCAACCCTTCGGCATAGCTCGAAGGGTTGGGGGTGGGCTGAATATTCGGGGCCAGCGCTTGCATCAGATCACGCGGTCCCGGGGTTCTCGGCCTTCAAAGAAATCACTCAGGTTATCGAGAACCCGAAACCCCATCGCCTCGCGCGCTTCGCGGGTGGCGCTGCCCAGATGTGGCAGCATCACGAGGTTGTCGCATTGCAGCAGGTCCGGGCTGATACGGGGTTCACCATCGAACACGTCCAGCGCGGCCCCGCCGATCATCTCGAACATCAGGGCCTGGATCAGCGCCCATTCGTCGATCACCTCACCGCGCGCGGTGTTGATCAGAAAGGCGTCGGGCTTCATCAGGCCCAGCCTGCGCGCGTTGATCAGATGCCGATTGTCAGCCCCGCCGGGACAATGCAGCGAGACGAAGTCGCATTGCGGCAGCAAGTCGTCAATCGAGGCCACCTGCGTTGCATTGCACCTGGCCAGCACATCCGGCGCTATCTGACTGCGGTTGTAGACAAGGATGTCCATGCCAAAGCCATGATGCGCACGGCGGGCCATCTCTTGCCCGATGCGGCCATAGCCGATAATGCCCAGCGTTTTGCCGCTGACCTTGGTTCCAACCAGATGCGTGGGCCGCCATCCGGTCCAGGTGCCGGACCGCAGCTCGCGTTCACCTTCGCCAGCGCGCCGCGCCACCATCAGCAGCAGGGTCATGGCGATATCGGCGGTGCATTCGGACAAAACATCGGGCGTGTTGGTCACGGTCATGCCCAGCTCACGCGCCGAAGGTTCGCAGATGTGGCTGTATCCGACACCGTAATTGGCCAGTATTTTGGTCTGCGCACCAGGGACGTCCATTGCCTCGGCGCTCAGTATGTCCGTTACAGTTGGCAGCACCGCGTCATAAGTTTTCAAGGCTTGCCGGATTTCGGCCGGGGACATGGGTTTGTCCCCGGTGTTCAGAACAGCGTTGTAATTCTCGGCCAGCTGCGCCTCGACGGCGGCAGGCCAGCGACGGGTCACAAGAACCGAGGGTTTGACCATCACGCGGCCTCCATCACACGGGCAATTGTTTCACCGATCACGGCGGGGTTTTCGGCAACGGTCACCCCGGCGGCGGACAGGATCTCGACCTTCTCGCTGGCGCTTTCGCCAAAGGCCGAGATGATCGCACCCGCGTGGCCCATCGTGCGGCCTTTCGGGGCGGTCAGACCCGCGACATAGGCAATCACCGGTTTGGTGATGTGGTCGCGGATGTATTCCGCTGCTTCAGCTTCCTGCGGGCCACCGATCTCGCCGATCATGGCGATGACATGGGTGTCCTCGTCCTCTTCGAAGCGCTGTAGGATGTCCTTGAAGGATGACCCGTTGATCGGGTCGCCACCAATCCCGACACTGGTCGAGACACCGATGCCGCGTTCTTTCAGTTGCGCCGCAGCCTCATAGCCCAGCGTGCCCGAGCGGCCGATAATGCCGACATGGCCGGGCAGATAGATGTGACCCGGCATGATGCCCAGCAACGCCTTTCCGGGCGAGATCGTACCGGCACAGTTCGGCCCGGTCAGCACCATGCGTTTCTCTTTCGGATAGCGGTACATGTACCGCTTCACCCGGATCATGTCCTGCGCCGGAATCCCGTCGGTGATACAGACGCAGTAGCGGATACCGGCATCTGCGGCTTCCATGATTGAATCAGCCGCAAATGGCGGGGGTACGAAAACAAGGCTGGCATCCGCGCCGGTCGCCTCGACAGCCTGTTTGACGGTGTCAAAGACCGGAACACCCTCGACGGTTTCCCCACCTTTGCCGGGTACGACGCCGCCCACGACATTGGTGCCATAGTTCAACATGTCCTTCGTATGGAACCGGGCCATGCGGCCGGTAATGCCCTGCACGATGACGCGCGAGTCACGGTCGAGAAGAATGCTCATTTCACAGCCCTCATCTTGGTGCCTTGAGTAAGGTCGTTTTTCCATGCGCCAACAGCGCGTTCTGCCGCCTCCATCAGCGTTGAGGCGCGAATGATCGGCAGGCCGGATTTGGCCAGAATCTTCTGGCCCTCTTCGACATTTGTCCCAGCCAGCCGCACAACGACGGGCAGGTCGAGGTCAAGTTCCCGCAGGGCCTGAACGACACCCTCGGCCACCCAGTCGCAGCGGTTGATACCGGCGAAGATGTTGACCAGAATGGCCTGAACATTGTCGTCCGACAGGACCAGACGAAACGCCTTGGCCACACGTTCGGGCGAAGCCCCACCGCCGATGTCAAGGAAGTTTGCAGGCTCGCCACCGGCCAGCTTGATCGTGTCCATCGTGGCCATCGCCAGACCGGCACCGTTGACGATGCAGCCGATATTTCCGTCCAGCCCGACATAAGACAGTCCGCGGTCGGCCGCGCGGCTTTCGCGCGGGTCTTCCTGGCTTTTGTCACGCAGTTCAGAGATTTGTGGATGGCGGAACAGGGCGTTGTCGTCAAAGCTCATCTTGGCGTCAAGCGCCAGCACCCGGTCGTCACCCGTGATGACCAACGGATTGATCTCGACCATTGTCGCGTCAAGCTCGCTAAAAGCGGCATAGCAGCCCTGTAGCGTACGCACCATTTGCTGGATCAGCCTGGGCTCAAGCCCCAGGTTGAATGCGATCTCGCGCGCCTGAAATTCCTGAAGCCCAACCGCCGGTTCCACGATGGAGCGGACGATACTTTCCGGGCGGTCAGCCGAGATATCCTCGATCTCCATCCCGCCCTCGGACGAGGCCACGATCATCACCCTTTGGCTTGACCGATCGAGGACTAAACCCAAATAAATCTCGCGGTCAATCGGCACCGCGGCTTCGACATAGACGCGATAGATGCCTTTGCCTTCGGGGCCGGTCTGATGCGTGACCAGCTTGCGGCCAAACAGATCATCGCAGGCCTGATAGATTTCGTTCTCGGTGTTGCACAGCTTGACCCCTCCGGCCTTGCCGCGACCGCCTGCATGGACCTGCGCCTTGACGATCCATCTGTCACCGCCCAGCTCACGCGCCCGATAGGCCGCTTGCTCCGGACTGTAGGCCAGTGCGCCGGATGGTATGGCGACACCGAAATTCGAAAGAATTTCCTTTGCCTGATATTCGTGAATATCCATCTGATCCGCTCCTGTTTATGCAGCGATTGAGGTGCCGTAACGGCTTTCCAGCAGGTCTTCGATTGCGTCTTGATTGACCGTTCCGCCCAGTTCTCGGATGGCTTCGGCGAACAGACGCACAATCCGGCTGACGGCCTCGCGGTTCAATTGGTTGAGGATGCCGATGCGCACCTGCACGGGTTCGCTGAGGGTCGGCCAGATGCCAAACCCGCGCGCACGGCAGTTCTGGACCAGCTCCATCTCGCGGCCAGCCAGTTCCGGGGGCAGGTTCAGCACAATCAGGCTGGGCATGTCGGAGGTGACCTCGCAGCCCATTTCGGTAACAGCGTCGCGCAGAACCTTCTCGTGCGTCTTGTACGACGCGGACCGATTGGCCAGACTTTCCTGAAGGGTCAGGCGCAGGGATTCATGGAAGGCCGCAACGGCGTAGCCCGAATGGGTGCGGTGATAGGTGCCCTTTTCAACATCTTGCCCATCAACAATGCCCCAATGGCGGGCCTCAAAGATGGGATTGTGCACATAGGTATAGGCACCGGTGGTTCTGAGTGATGCGATATAGGCGTCGGTAAAGCTGACAGGGGCATAGGTCAGCGGCAGGCAGCATAGACCTTTCTGCGGGCAGGACGCCCATCCGGCGATGCCCGGAAAATCGTCTATCGAGAAGTCATCGACGCCCAGAGACGATACCGCATCGATCAGACCCATCGCGCCATGACGTTCGCACGCGTCGGAAAATCCGCGCAGGTCATTGATGCGACCCGATCCGGTTTCCCAATGCGCCATGAAAGCCCATTTCGGTTTGTGCTGCGCCAGCGTCGCCTCGACCAGATCACCGGTGACCGGCTGGCCGTGCGGAACCTCGATCACGGTGACGCTGGCGGTCTGAGGTGCCATCGGGTTGGCTGCATGTTCTTCGGGCGTCGCCGCCTTGATCCGCAGGGTCAGCGCGTCGATCCCCGAGAATGTGCCGTTGGCAAAAGCTACGACCTTGTCGCCAGGCATGACAGCCGAAAACATGGTGTCCAGGGCGCTCCAACCGGTGCCGGCAACAGCAAAGGTATAGGCGTTTTGGGTACCCCAGATTTTCCGCAGCATGTGCTTGCATTCGACCATCCCCCTAAGGACGTCCCCCTGCATGTGATCGGCAACGCCTGCATTGGCAAAGGCCTTGAGGACGCGGGCATCCGTGTTACCCGGCCCCGGCCCCGCAGCGAGGGTTTGGGGGATTTCGAGCGGAGGGAAAATCTGAAAAGTCATGGTCTGGCATCCTCGGCTGTTGGCCGGGCATTGCGGCCCGTCGTGTCAAGTTACCGAGCAGGAAACGCGAGCTTGCCTTATGACGCAACGTAACTTACTACTGCTTTTGGATGGCCAATAGGATGGGGCAATACCTACCCGTTTTGGTAAAAATACGAAGGTATACAAAGAAACACCCTATCCTTATGGGTAGTTTTTTCCGAATTCGGGGCAAAATCATATGGTTGAGACACCGAGCAAACCCATCGACATCATGCTGGCGGACGGCAACCCGCTGGTTCTGTCGGCCATGTCCGAGATATTCGAGCGGGACCCCCGATTCTCGCTGATGGCCACGTCAGCAACGGCCGAAGGGTTTCTGGGAACGGTGATGCGGGTTCCCGTTCAGGTCGGTGTCGTCGACTGGACGCTTCCGGTTTTAGGCGCTGCCAAACTGATCGAGGTTCTGCGCGATCAGCCCAACGCCCCGCGCTTTGTCGTTTATGGCGACACTGGCGGCGATGTTCCGCGATTGGCGATGCAGGCGGGTGCGGCTGGATTTGCCGCTCGCACGGGCGAGGTTGAGGGCCTGCTGGAAACCTGCGCCAAAGTCGCGGCGGGTAAGATGGTGTTCCCGTTCGTAGATATCCGGAAAATGCAACAGGACCCGATCCAGAGCCTATCGCGTAAAGAACGCGCAATTCTGGAGGCGCTGGCGCAGGGAATGTCGAACCGGGATTTGTCAAAGGAACTTCAGATTTCGACAAACACGGTCAAGTTTCACCTATCCAACATCTACGAAAAGCTGAGTGTCAAAAACCGCACGCAGGCCATTGCGTATTTCTATTCGTCTCAGCAGTCGCGAAACTAGACCAAAGGCGATCTGGGTGCCGGTGTTTCCCGACAGGTTTTTCCTCTGGCCCTGACCAATTCTGGATACCGTCAGCGGCAAGGGACACTACGCTTGTCCTGAGCGCTTTGCCGCGCGTTGCAGCGGGTACAACCCTGCGTTGCTTCCGCGAATCCCCCAAACATGTTACCTTGGGTCACCTTTAATGATTTGACTTATTTTTCTGACATCTCGTTTTTTCAGCTCTTTCTCGAGAGGTGACGTTCATGTCCGACTCCAGCAGTGAGCCCCCGCGCATAACGCTGTCCCTACCAAATCTTCGGCCTAACCCATCGATATCAGCGGAAATTTCCGGCACTGTCGCGGCTGGTGCGCACAGCGTTGAGGATCAGAAGCGGGTTGAGGCGGAAAAGCTCAAGGCATTGCGCCGTGGCGTCGGAATAGAGCTGTCCTCAGAAGTGATCAACGATCTGGTCGACCGGCGCGTCCAGTCGACTGGTGCGGTTTTTCGCCAGCTTGCAACCATTCGCGAAGATCTGGCCGGAGGCTTTCTGGGGGCGGTCGTTCCCACCCTCGCCCCGAAATTGCGGGGGGAACTGATCAACCCTGACGGGACCCCGGCCGAACGTGTGATCGTCGAGGTCCTGCGCCCCACCTTTACCGCCAATGAAGGGATCGACAACGCAGATTTTTCGTGGGCTGTCAAAGCCGCCGTCACGGACGCGCGTGGTCTTTTTTCGGTTGATCTGCCTAATCTCCGCCTGCCGCAGAACGGCCTGCGGTTACGGATCAGGGGTCAGAACACCACCCTGACAGAAGCCGTGCCACGCGTTGACGCGCTGGACGGCGAAATGGGTCTTGTGGTGCTGGATCGCACTGTCCTGCCTTTGCAGCGTTCGATCGTCGGTGAGCTGGCCGATATCTTGCCGGTGGATCCCGAGGATGCCGAAGAAAACATATCAGATTTCACCGGTACGCAGGCCCCTATCGTGCTGGGCGAGGGCGATTGCGCGTCGGAGTACCGAACCGAAGGTGGCACGGTTTCGCGGCGGCGCTATTCGGTTCTGTACCGGCTGATTGATCCGCTCGTCGGGCCCAAGAATATCGTTCGAACGCGCCCCATAGGTGGGGGCCGCTTTGTGACAACTATCCCGGGCACAGCCTTTGCTCAGGCCAATCTGTCCGCCGAAACGCTTCTGGCCGCGTTCAACAATGACGGGGGTGACTGGGATTTTCGGGACCGGATTCCGATTGACGAACCCATTGATATTGAAGACTTCTTTGAAGATCTTGAGGAACGGCCGCAGGATGTGCCCAAAGCGTCGAGCCTTGCGCTTGGCTATATTGCCAAGATGCGGTCGACTGCTGTTCACGCTGGCATGTCTTTGGGTCGGTTGGTCTATTCCCTGCCGCTTGCCCCCGGAGAAGAGCAGCGGATTGTCGTGTCGGAACAGCGCGAAACATTGAGCGTACGTGAACGAGAGAGCCTGACCTTTGAAGAGCAACAAGAATTCGAAGAAGCCCGCGACACGTCCTTTGACAGTACGTTTGAAAGCGCGCTGGATGAGGTAATTCAGGGTACGTCCTCGTTTTCGACGCGCGCTTTTTCAAAGAGCTTCGGGGGCGCAGGTGGCGTTGGTGGCGGCCTGTTCGGAGGCATCGGGGCCATAGTCGGCGGCGTGGGCTTCAGCGGTGCACGGTCCAGTTCGAATTCTTCCGGCAATTCGTCCAACACGCAGAACACATCGCGCGATTTTCTGTCCGACACCCATGAGACATTCTCTGCCGCGCTTGAACGGGCGGCTTCGGTCAAGCGCAACTCGGCACGGACCAGTGTGCGCACTGCAACTGCGACGGATCGACGGACGGCAACAACGAAATTCGTGGCCAACCGCAATCATTGCCACGCAATGACCATGCAATGGTTCGAAGTCCTGCGCGACTTTTCTTTGGAAACGCGTATCGAGGGCGTGCAGTTGGTGGTCTTTGTGCCGATGCAACTCATCCGCTTCCGCCGTCTGGGACAAGGTGACCAGTTGCCGGGCAATGTCACCCGGTCCGGATTGCTGAGCCGGTACAAGGTCATCCTGCGCCATGCCGAAGTGTTCCGGCGCGTGTTCCGAAGCCGCCGCAGATTCCGCAGCGCACTGAAGCTGCTGGAAGAGTTTTATGCGGACAAGGATGCAACACCGCAGAACGCGCCCGGCGTCGCACAGGACATCGTCAGTTTCGAGGCGCAGGGCACGTTCATGCCCAATGATGACATTTCTGTCGTGATCTTCACGCAGGATGGCGACCGGGTCGGACCTGTTCCGCTGACCGGATCGCCGATAGACATCGACAACCTGCATGACCTGCCAGCGGAAACACGCGAGAACCTGCTTGTCCGGCTGGCTGATGCGCGACGTGATCCGACCAAGCGCCGGACCTATACCGGGTCTGTGGCTTTGCCCCGTTCGGTCGAGCGGTCGGATATCGCACGTGTTGAGCTGCGCAGGCGGACGGGTTCGTTTGCCTACTCGTTCTACACCGGTCCTGATCCCATCAACATTTTCAACATCTGGGAGCATCTGGCCAATCTGGAAGATGCCGACGATCTGGATCGGGCCACCCGCAATATCAACCGCAGCCTTCGCACCACGATCTCGGGCTCGGACTTTGACGATCTGGTAGGACCGCCCATGGTCAGCGAGTTTGAGGCGCGTATGAACGAAAACGCCCAGACCGTTGTTGATGACAATACGTTCCAGGCGCTGCCTGCCACCCTGCCCTATTCGGTGCAGGAAGTGCCGGACGTTCTGTCACGCCGGGATCTGCGCCGCATCGAAGAAATGTACCAGCATATTGTGGCCAACACCGTTCGCTATTCCCGCGTGATCTGGGCCAGCATGACGGACGAAGAACGTGCGATCCTGCTGGAACGCTTCACCATCGGGGTACCGGAAGGCGGGCTGGACGATGCCTCAAGCGAGATATCGCTGCTCAGCACCGTCCAGAACAAGGTGTTGGGGTTCTATGGCAATGCCATGATCATGCCCTTCTCGATCCCGCCCGATCTGGCCGACCGGATGGAGATGCGGACCGGTGATATTCAGGACAGTCTGCTGGCCTTCCACCGCGAGGATTTCCGGCCACCGCGCCGCACGATTTCACTGCCGACCAGAGGATTGCTGGGCGAGGCCGTTCTGGGCCGCTGCAATTCCTGCGAGATGATCGACCACCGCCGCTTCTGGAACTGGCAGGACAGCCCGACACCGCCGCCGGTTGGCGACGCGCCGGTCCTGCCTGCTGACAGTGACGCCATCTTTGGCACCCGCGCGCCGTCAGACCTGCCGAACAACCAGCCTTCGAACACGCTTACTATTGCAGGGGGCGACATTGGCACCGGCCAGGCTGTGCCCACGTCGCAACTGGCCGAAATCCTCAAGGCCGCGCCTGATCTTGCGCGGGCGGGAACCGATCTTACGGGCCTGAAGGAACTGCAAGCCCAGCTGGCGCTTGAAACGCAATCGGTCGCTGCGGGGCGAGACAAGGCCATCGACACGGCAACGGATCTGACGAAAGAACTGGTTGGAAAGGCCACGGAACTTGCGGGTAAAGGTCAGGAAATCGCTGCCGCCCGCAAAGAGGAAGAGGCCAAGAAAGCCGCCGCTGACAAAAAGGCGTTCGATGCCAGCAACGCCGCCAAGATCAAGGGGTTTGAGGATATCGCCAAGAACGCCTCGGGTGTCGCCGCATTGATTGGCGGACAGGCAGACGGCAACCGGGCAGCCTTTACGCAAAACCTGTTCAAGGATTTCCCCGGCGGGGCTGCGGCTTTGGCCAACCCGTCCAACACACTGCTTCTGGCCAAGCTTTTCGGGGCCTTCACCAAGGCGAACGCGGATGCCGATGACGGCAGCGCGACCAAGGCTGGCAGCCAGTCGGTGCTGGATTTCCTCAATGGCCTGAACGCCCCTGCGGAGGACGACAATGAGTGACACGAGCACAAATGTGACGGACAAACCGGGAATTGATGAAAGCCTTGCCGAGGCGATCATCAACATTCTTGAAACGACCAACTCTCCGGCGATCCAGCGCGCCCGTGAGGTGATTGCCCATAGGCTGGCCATTGCGGGCGATATTGCCCCTTCGCGCATCCCTGCGCCGCGCAACATCACCGAGATCGGCGGCTATATCAATCTGCTGAGCGAGTATGGTGAGGCCGAACAGCGCGCTCGCATGATCGCGGCCGCTTTGGGTATCGCGGGACCGCAGATTTCGCTGCCGCAACCGGGTGCCGTTCCGCCGATGTCTTTCATCACCCGCGACGGTGCAAGGCCCGTTGGTCCGCAGCAGGCCAGTTTCCCGCTGAGCTATACGATCCGCAGTGATTTCGGTCCGGCCTTCGACAATGCGTTGCAGGAGATCGCGATACGTGGCGGTGCGGTACCGATCCTGACACCTGTCAGGGTCCTTCCGGCCGCCGGATCAGGCCCGGTGACCGACGGCATCGCACAGCTGGCTTTGATCGGCCGGACCCTCAGCCTGGCACCGACCGCGGCGCTGCATGCCGTGGCCACCGACCCCCTGTCGCTCAGCCGTCCGACTGCGGGTGGCGGGTTCGAGGTTCTGGCACGGGTCATCGACGCCGCCGCCCCGATTGCCGGGACCATCGCGGCGGCAGACTGGACAAGCTGGGAATGCGATGCTGCTGCCTGTTCCGAGGTTGACAGCAACGATGCGCGCTTTGCCCTTTCACCGATCCTGAATGCGGCCGGTTGGCACCAGGCGGCTGATCCCGGCAATCCCACCAGCCTGTCCGATCCCGGCAGCTGGGCCGCGTGGCAAAACATCACCGGGCTTGTACCCGGCGTCACGCGGTTCGCGGATGAGCTGCAATTGCTGTACCCTGCCGAGATGCTCATCACCTCGCCGGTTTTCAATCAATTGGACAATGTCTGGACGGGAAGCGCATTCGCCGCGCCATAGGACCCCCTCTGCATCCGCAACAAAGTGATTTGGCGGCACTTGGCTTTTGGAGTTACGCTTGAACAGGAGGGGTGCCATGCGAAACCCGGAACGTTTCGAAAAATTCTACTTTGCCAAAGTTGGCATGGGCGAAGCCTGCGGTTGCGCCGAGCGCATCATCGACGTTTTCGAGTTCAACCGAAAAGGTGGCGCGCCGTCGAAACACCCGGTGAAACAGGACCGTCGCAGACGCCTATCGTTTCGCGCATGGGCAGTCAGATATGGGCTTATGAGCCGAAAGCGGAACAGCTGAACACGTATTGGTCCTGTCAGACAGCAACCAGTTTTCCGTCTCGCAAATCCAGCGCATCCGGTGCCAGTTCGGCTCGGAAGGCCGGGGAATGGCTGACAAGAAGGATCGCTTGCGGCAATGCCCGGAGGATTTCCAGCAGCCGGGCCTCGTTCCGTGGGTCCAGCGCGTTGGTGGGTTCATCAAGCAGCAGAACCTCGGGCTCCATCGCCAGAACGGTCGCCAGCGTAACCAGCCGTTTTTCACCCCCTGACAAATTGTGGGTGATGCGGTTCTTCAGATGCATCAGGTCCAGATCACCCAACACGCTTTCAACGATGGCAAGTGCTTCGTCGCGTGTTCTGCCCAGGTTGAGCGGGCCAAAGGCGATATCCTCGGCGACGGTCGGGCAGAACAACTGATCATCCGCATCCTGAAACACAAGGCCCACCCGGCGGCGCACGTCGTGAAAATCAGCCTCATGCACCCTTTGCTGACCAAAGATCCTGACCGTGCCGGACTGTGCGCGCTGCAAGCCAAGCGTAATGCGCAGCAAGGTCGATTTTCCTGCCCCGTTCGGGCCCGTCAGCGACAGGCGTTGACCAGCGGACAGGCTGAGGCTGGCACCGTCAAGAACGGGTGGCAGACCGGCGTAGGCAAAGCAGATTTCTTCAAGCGCAATCAGTGTCATGCCAAATCCAGTATGATCAGACCCGCGCAAAGGGCACCAAGACCTGCGGCAAAAACGATGTCCCTTCGGGTCAGGGCAAAGTCCTGAAGCAGCAGCATACGGCCTGAAAACCCCCTGCACTTCATCGCATCAAGAATGCGTTCGGATCTTTCGATCGCGCGCACCAGCATCATGCCCACGAGATAGCCAAAGCTGCGATAGGTGTGCCAGTTTGTTGCCGGGCGAAAGCCGCGCACTTTCATGGCCGCGCGCAGGCGCAGGTATTCTTCCCGCAGAACCTCGATATATCGGATGGTGAACATCAAAAGGTGAACCAGCTTTTCGGGGCAGCGCAGGCGGTGCAGGGCGTGGCCAAGCGTGACCGGCTCCATCGTGCCGACCAGCACCATAAGGGACAGGATGACCGCGTTGGCCGTCAAGGCGATCTCGACCGCTTTCCAGAAGCCCTGCCAGCTTGCGGGAAACCCCCAGAGCGTAAACATCGGGTCGCCGGGCATGGAGAATGGCAACAACACCAGCATGAACAGGATGAACCCGTCCATCATGGCCATGCGTTTCAATGTCTTCCGCCAGGGCAGACGCGACGCGGCAAGAAGCGAAAGGGACACCGCCAGAGCCGCGCACAGCGCTGTCAGCGAGGACACCGCCACTGTCACCACCGCGAAGACAACCGCCATAACGATCCGCATCCTAGGATCAAGCGGGTTGATCGCGCCGCGCCGCTGCGCGCCCGCTTTGACCAGCGTGCTTTCCTGTTGTCCCAGAACATGCGCCATCAGGCCGCCAGCTTGCGGCGTGCCGCAAAGTAGAAGCCCAGACCAAACAGACCGACAATATATCCGATCCCACCCAGAACAGTTTGCAGATCATTTTGTTCGCGGTAAGCCGCGATTTCCCGACGCAGCGGGCGCAGCTCATCCCGCACGGCCCTGGCAATGACCTGTTGTTGTTCAGTGCTGAGCACCGCCGCTGTCTGGGCAGGTGCGTTTGTTGGCGGGGTATCAGGTTCCGCTTCAACGCCCATGATCCGGGCGACATCCGCAGCGGGCATGGTGACCTCGGCCACATGTCCGGCACCAAGGTTTGCAAAGAATGTATGGGCCACCGGCGCGTTTGGCGTGTAGATAAAAAACCCGTCTGCATCTGTTACGATACGGCCCAGCTCGGCTCCGTCCGGGCCGTTGACGATGACCTCGGTATCGCTTGCCATGTCGCCGTTGGAAAAGCCGATTTCGCCTTCGATGGCGTCACCGGATTTAAACACTCCGGCTATGACCTTATGCGCCAAGGCAGGTAGGGGTGCACAGCACAGCGCCAGAATGATTGCCAGATACCTCATGCGACCGCTCGTTTGACAAACAGCTCGGGCTTGACCTTGCGCGCCAGCAAAACCGCGAACCCGGTCAGGATCGCCTCAATCGCCATGACAGGAATATGTGCAAAGAAAACAAGCTTGGCCGCAGGCAGGAAGGCATCTCCGGACAAGGCCAGTGAAAACGCAACCATGCCGGTTGTGGCGGCAATGGCAAAGGCACCGCCAACCCCGCCCCATATCGCACCTTGCAGAGGTGAGCCGTGGGCGATCAGGCGGCTAAAGATCAGTCCGTCCAGAACCGCGGGCAACGCGATGTTCAGGGTGTTGATCCCCAATACCGTCAACCCGCCAAAGCCAAAGAAGACGGCTTGCAGCAAAAGCCCGACGAACAGGGCCGGGAATGCGGCCCACCCCAGCAAAAGCCCGGCCATACCGTTGAGGATCAGGTGCACCGACGACGGACCAATAGGAACATGGATCAGCGATGCCACGAAAAAGCTGGCTGACAGCACCCCCGCAGTGGGGATGCGATCAAGATCCAGCGACCTGAGGCCCATGGCAATTCCACCCGCCGCAGCGACGGCACCGCCGATCACGACCGGGTTGGACAAGGCTCCGTCAACGATATGCATCTACGGTTACTCCAAATCCCAGGCGCGGATCCAGATGACCGCGTCCTGGCTGAGTTCTTTGCCATTGTGTTCGGTCACGGGACCGGCGCCGAGCGCTGCAAAACCCCAATATCCGGCTTTTGGAACGCCGAATGTGAAATACCCGTTATCATCCGAAGTTGCGACCAATGCACCACCCGGCAACGGCGAGACGGTCGGGGCCGAAGCAGCCGTGCTTTCCATGTCCGGTTCTGCGGCCATGTACTCGATCTCGATCTCGGCACCCGCAACCGGTTGGCCTTCTGCCATAACCCGACCCGTAAAGGTCGAACCCGCGATGATGTTGGTCGGTTTGTTGAGCGGGATGATCTCAACCGGCAAGCCCACCGGGTTCATCCAGTCGGTCGGCAATTCGTTGCGGTTCAGGAATGCCTTGGCGATCTGCTGGATATAGATATCCTCAGACCCCTCGTAATAGGGCTGGGGAACTGTCACCAGCACATAGTCGCCCGACCGTTTGACCGGAACATAACCCTTGAATGCCGCGCCTTCGTTTTCCCCACCGGTGAAACGCACGGGTTCCAGAGTGTCCAGCAGGTCGGTTTTCTGACCGTTGTGGATCACGTAGAATTCCTGCGGCTTGTCCAGATCCATGACATGCCCGTTCGAGAACGGATGCCAGAAGATCAGCTTGACCGGAACATTCCCCGGTGCGTCGATCATGGTGTCAGAGGTGTATTCCAGCAGGAAATGCGCATTTGCCATCGCTGGAAGCGCCATCGCCACAGCGGCTGCAGAAAGCAGCTTGGTCATCAATAGTCGTCCTTGTCCCTTCGTACCAACCCCGGTACGAGATGCGTTTTGACTGCGGGGACGTCCAAGCTAAGCTGCTTTTTCAAGCATCCTGCTCCGACGCACATCCCGTCGCCGATTAGGAGTGCCCTTGTCAAAGGCACATGTCCGGCAGGTATCCTGACTTGCGGGTCAAAGCGTTGGGCTGGCCTTCCCGGATTAACTCCAGTGGCACTTCAGCCCTGCTCGCCGCTTACAGTTGCGGGTGCAGTTGCGGAATTAGGCCAAAGCCCGCACCGCATTCCCTTTTGATTCCAGAGCACGCCCCGGAACCGAACATGCCGAGCGGCTTGCCAGACTTCTTCGGCGTCCGTCAACGATCAATTGCGCTGGCTGTCAAAAAGTTTAGCGGGCAATGCCCTTTTTCCGGCGGATCCGCTTTGGATAAAGGTCGGGGTTTTCAGGGATGAACCTACCCTTCGAGCAGGTATCTTTCCGACAATGGCAAACTGGCCGCCCCCAATGAGCGGGCATCCGGGCCTGCCGTCCCCGCCAACACCAAAGGCCGTTCCAGCCCGGTCAGGTTCAGGTCGGATAGTTCGACCTCAACCAGTTCCACCAGCCGCGCCTTAATGCCTGCGGGCATCCAGCCATCAATCTTGACACATTCGAAGTCGATCAGGCTGCAAGATGAGACTGTGGCATGGGCGATCCCGTGCGCCGCTTGTTTCAGCCAGTTCTCAAGGTGGGTTTTCGGTACGTCCCAATGCTGTGTCGTTTCCCAAATTGAACCGGCTGTTGCGGCATTCTCACCTGTCGCGCGCTCCAGTACATAAAGACTGGCGACATCTATCAACGGTTTCACTCCGCCTGCGTCGTCCGGCACAGGCAATGGACCAAGCGCACCGGCATTTCCCCGCCCCGAAAAGATGGAGCCGTTCAGAACCACCCCGCCCCCAATGAAGAAGCCCACATAAAAATACAGGAAATCTCGTGGGCCTTCCGCCGGGCCAAAGACCAGCTCGGCACCGCAGGCGGCCGTTGCGTCGTTCTGTAGGAATACCGGCAAGTCATAGCTTGAGGCCAGTGCGCCTTTCAGGTCCGCGTCACGCCACGGATCCATTTTCTCCTGCGGAACCTGCAATGTCTGCGCCCAGTCCCAAAGGTAGAACGGCATCGCAATCCCAAGACCCGCGATCCTGCCGCGCGCTTCGGGCGACAGCGACGTCATCACTTTGTCGAGGCTTTCCTTGGAAAAGCTCAGTGTCGCCTCGGGCGTCGGAAAATCATAAGTCCGCCGCTCACGGTGCCTGACATTGCCAAGGAAATCCGTCAGCACCAGCTCGGTACTGCGCCGCCCGACTTTGAGCCCAAAGAAATACGCGCCATCCGGATTCAGGCGCATGGGAACCGAGGGCTGCCCGACTTTTCCCCGGATCGGTTCGCCCCGCAGAAGCAGCCCATCGGTTTCCAACTGGCGCATGATGACCGAAACCGTCTGTGCCGACAGCCCGGTCATCCGCGCGATCTCAGATTTTGCAAGGGCCTGATGGCGCCGGACCAGTGACAGGACAAGCCGTTCATTTCGGGCCCGCATTCCGCTTTGATTGGTGCCGCGCATGTCTGGCTCGCGTACGCCAGCGGTATTGTCCAAAGAGTTGTTTGCAGACACGGCCATCCCCTTCGTGACGACAATGTTGAAACCCTTCCTTTCTGTCAATAATAAATAAGAGTGATTTATTTATTGACTCAAAATTCGAATCTTGTGATGGTTTTCACGTTCGATCGGGCCGGATTTCGCCCGATCAGACGTATGCCCTGACGGGCATTGGGAAAACTGGGAGGACTACCGATGAAACTTGCGAAACTTGCAGGCGCTACGGCGCTGGCGGTTACGGCCATGGCAAGCAGTGCAATGGCCGAAGGTGAAACCGTTTGCCTGATCACCAAGACGGATACCAACCCTTTCTTTGTCAAAATGAGAGAGGGCGCGACAGCCAAAGCCGAAGAGCTTGGCATGACGCTGAAGGCCTTTGCCGGCAAAGTCGACGGCGACCACGAAACTCAGGTTCAGGCCATCGAAACCTGCATACTGGATGGCGCAAAGGGTATCCTGCTGACCGCGTCAGATACGTCGTCTATCGTTCCGGCGGTGCAGCAGGCCCGCGATGCCGGGCTGCTGGTGATTGCGCTGGACACCCCGCTTGAGCCTATCGACTCGGCCGACGCGACCTTTGCCACCGACAATTTCCTTGCGGGGCTTCTGATCGGACAATGGGCAAAAGCCACTCTGGGAGATGCGGCAAACGACGCCAAAATCGCCACGTTGGACCTTGCGGTCAGCCAGCCCACTGTGGATGTGCTTCGCAATCAGGGGTTTTTGCAGGGGTTTGGTGTTGATCTGGCCGATCCGAACGTGATTGGCGATGAAGACGACCCGCGCCTTGTTGGCAGCGATGTCACCGCTGGCAACGAAGAAGGCGGCCGCCGCGCGATGGAGAACCTGCTGGCCAAAGACCCGACGATCAACGTGGTGCACACCATCAACGAACCGGCGGCAGCGGGTGCTTATGAGGCGCTTAAGGCTATCGGGCGCGAAAATGACGTGCTGATCGTTTCCGTCGATGGCGGCTGCCCCGGCGTGCAGAACGTGGCGGACGGGGTCATCGGCGCAACATCCCAGCAATACCCGCTGCTGATGGCATCGCTGGGCGTTGAGGCTGTCAAGAAATGGGCGGACGAAGGGACGAAACCCGAGAACACACCCGGTAAGGACTTTTTTGACACTGGCGTGGCGCTTGTGACGGATAAGGCCGCCGACGGCGTCGAGTCCATCTCTGTTCAGGAAGGCATGGACCTCTGCTGGGGTTAAGCTGAACGTGTGGAAGGCCGCCACGCGGCCTTCCACTTATCAAAACCACCCACACGCCCGAAACCTTGCTAAAGTCGTCATAAACCTGACGCTTTGGGGGAAGTTCCATGTCCGATTCTTCACGACAAGCTGACGATTTCGAAACCGCCGCAAAAGGCAGCCCGGAGCAAGTCGCCGAGTTTGACGATCACCAACGCGGATTTGTCGGGACGGTTCAGCATTTTCTGCATGTGAACCCGTCGCTGGTCCCGCTGATTGTCCTTGTCGCTGCCATCGTCATCTTTGGTGTCTTATTAGGCCCCAAGTTCTTTTCGCCCTTTGCGCTGACATTGATCCTTCAGCAGGTTCAGATCGTCGGGATTGTGGCCGCGGCACAAAGCCTTGTGATCCTGACCGCAGGCATCGACCTGAGTGTTGGGGCCATCATGGTGATGTCGTCGGTTGTGATGGGGCAGTTTACCTTCCGCTATGGAATGCCGCCGTCGGTTGCGATTGTGTGCGGCCTTGCTGTTGGCTCGGCAATCGGGGCCTTGAACGGGTTTCTGGTCAGTCGCATCAAGCTGCCACCTTTCATCGTCACCCTTGGCATGTGGCAGATCGTTCTTGCGGCGAATTTTCTTTATTCACAAAACGAAACGATCCGGTCGCAGGAAATCGAGGAACACGCCGCCATCCTGCAACTGTTTGGTGCCAAGTTTAACGTGGGCGGAGCGGTGTTTACCGTCGGGGTGGTCTTCATGCTGGCGCTGATCCTCGTCCTTGCATACGCGCTGCGGCACACGGCCTGGGGCAGGCATGTCTATGCCGTCGGGGATGACCCCGAAGCGGCAGAGCTGTCCGGTGTCAACGTACACCGCACGCTGATATCCGTGTACATGCTGTCCGGCCTGATCTGCGCCTTTGCGGGCTGGGCCCTGATTGGTCGGATCGGGTCGGTTTCGCCAACCTCGGGGCAGCTGGCCAACATTGAAAGCATCACGGCGGTCGTGATCGGGGGGATATCTCTGTTTGGCGGTCGCGGGTCTATTCTGGGGTCCCTGTTCGGTGCCCTGATCGTGGGCGTCTTTACGCTTGGGCTGCGGTTGTTGGGCGCGGATGCACAATGGACGTTCCTGCTGATCGGCATCCTTATCATCGCAGCGGTCGCGGTCGACCAGTGGATCAGAAAGGTGGCAGCCTGATGGAACCCATTCTCAAAGGACGGAACCTTGTGAAACGCTATGGCAAGGTGACTGCGCTGGATCACTGCGACTTCGATCTGATGCCGGGTGAGATTCTGGCGGTGATCGGCGACAATGGCGCGGGCAAGTCGACGCTGATCAAGGCAGTGTCCGGCGCAGTGACGCCAGACGAAGGCGATGTTTGGCTGGAAGGTCAAAAGGTGAATTTCCATTCCCCGATCGATGCGCGTGAAGCCGGTATTGAAACCGTCTACCAGACGCTTGCCATGTCCCCTGCCCTGTCGATTGCGGACAATATGTTCATGGGGCGGGAAATTCGGCGCAAAGGACCGCTCGGGTCGTGGCTTCGCATGCTTGACCGTCCGGCGATGGAAAAATTCGCCCGCGAAAAGCTGAGCGAACTGGGTCTGATGACGATCCAGAACATCAATCAGGCGGTCGAAACCCTGTCGGGTGGACAACGTCAGGGGGTCGCCGTGGCACGCGCGGCGGCGTTCGGGTCCAAGGTCATTATTCTGGACGAACCGACAGCAGCACTGGGCGTCAAAGAAAGCCGCAGGGTCCTTGAACTGATCCAGGATGTGAAATCGCGTGGCATCCCAATCATCCTGATCAGCCACAACATGCCCCATGTTTTTGAAGTCGCAGACCGAATTCACGTGCACCGGCTGGGAAAACGCCTGTGTGTGATTGACCCCAAAGACTATTCGATGTCCGACGCCGTGGCGTTTATGACCGGGGCTAAGGAAGCACCGCCCGAGGATCAGGCCGCATGACCGGTGGCGGCACCGCCCCTGACGTTCTGGCCGACAGCATCGTCGATGCCGTTGAGGCGCTGCCGCCGGCCCGACACCGGCAACTTGTCGCGATTGCCGGCCCGCCCGGATCCGGGAAAAGCACCGTTGCCAGCCTTGCCACAGCCAAGCTGAACCGGCGCGGCGTGTCAGCTGGGCTTGTGCCAATGGACGGTTTTCACTTTGACAACGCGATCCTGAAAGAACGTGGGCTTTTCCCCCGCAAGGGCGCGCCTGAAACCTTTGATCTTGCCGGGTTTCATGCCTTGCTTGTGCGTTTGCGCACCGAAGATGAAGTTGCAATTCCGGGCTTCGACCGAAAGCTTGATCTGGCAATCGCTGCCCGATCAATGATCTCGCCTGATCAGCGGGTCGTTCTGGTTGAAGGCAATTACCTTTTGCTGGATGAACCGGGCTGGGTGGGCCTTCATCCCTTATGGGCGCTCAAGGTGTTTCTGGGCGTCGATCTTGCTACACTGGAAACCCGGCTCACCGACCGTTGGGTTGGGTTTGGGCTGGGCAAACAGTCCGCAAGAGAGCGGGCGCTTTCAAACGACATTCCGAATGCCGAGCGGGTGATCCGGAACTCGGCACAAGGTGACCTGAACCTGTGACATCTTAGGGCGGGTCAGTCAGAGCGCCCGTGTCACCTGTCTAGTAGGTGGGCGGCACAAGACCGGCCTGAAACCATGTCACGAAAGACACGATAGAAAACACGGGCAGCCCTGTGGCGCGCTGAATATCGGGCGCGTAGGGGCACATATTCGTGCATTCCAGCACGATCGCGCCAATATCGGGGTGTTCCGATGTCAGGGCCATTGCGGCTTCGACATTGTCTTTGCGGGCCAATTCCACATCAAGGCCAAGCTCATTTCCAAGGATCGCGCGGGTGAACTCCGCCCCACCTTCGGTTGTGCCGATAGGCGTGTCCAATGGAACATTGGCGGCCAGCAAGTGATCTTTGGTCAGAGTAGAGGCTGATATGGTCAGAACCCCGGCGCGTTTTCCCGCCGGCAGGATGCGGTTGACCATTTCAACCTGCATCAGGGACGATGTGGCCACCGGAACAGGCACAGCCTGGGCCAGTTCTTTTTGGAACAGGGACAGAAACCCGCAATTGGTGGTAATCCCGTCCACACCATCTTTGACAAGCTCCTGCGCCGCGTTGATGAACACGTCGAGCATGCCTTCGGCTTTGCGCCGGACCACCCGATCCGGCGAGGCATCGCGAACAATGCGGTAGTGAACCGGAAAGGGCCAGGTCTGCGCGTTGCCCATATCGCCGGGAATGCGGGGAAAGCGGGCATCCAGCATCAGAATGCCGACAGACGCGCCGTAGATGGATTTTCCGCCCTGCGCGATCATCCCTCAACCTCCTCAATAATGCGGGCCGAGATATCGTCGGACCCTTCCATGTAGATGTTCGAAATCCCGTGACGCACGGCATCCTGCACCTGATCCATACGCTTGGAGATATGTGCACCCAGAACCCGAGCGGCCTCATCCGCGTTCCGGTCCATCAAAGCCTGCATGACGCGTTTGTGTTCGTCCTTTGAGCGTTGCACCCTGTCGAGGCTCATGGATATCCAGCGGATATAGCGAATACGGTCGTTGATCCGCGTCAGGGTTTGCAACAGTTCCATGTTTCCAGACAGCTTCGCGATACCCAGATGAAACGCCTCATCCCGGTTGACGGCTTCTTCAACAGTCAGACCGGTGATGTCGATGCCCGTTGCGTAAAGCTCATCCCGCAGCAACTGCAGGTCTTCGTCCGATGCCTTGGCACAGGCCGCGCGCGCCGCCGCTGTTTCGATGATCTGGCGCAGTTCGAACAGGTCGAACACGCTTTGCGCATCCAGCGGGCGGCAGAAAAAGCCTTGTCCGGGGCGGAAGTCGAAAAGCCGTTCGGCGACCAGACGGTTCAACGCCTCGCGCAGCGGGGTGCGGCTGACGCCCAGATCCCTGGACAACGCCACTTCGTTCAGGCGGTCGCCGGGGCGCAGGCGAAACGAAACCGCCATCGCCTTGACCTGATCATAGATATCATCGACGCGCGGACCAGCCATTACCCCTGCCCTTCTTCGTTTGAATCACAGGTGCCACACGTTGAGCTTGAAATCAATATACAAAACTGTATACAGGTCTGCGTACAGATTTGACACAGGGGACTCGCAACCATGACAGGGACAAACTTTCTGACCGGAGCCGAAGCCATGGTGCGTATGCTCGAAGCGCATGGTGTGACGCATATGTTTGGCCTGTGCGGCGATACCACTTTACCCTTTTATGATGCCCTTGCCCGGATGGATCACGGCATTCAGCACATCCTGACACGGGACGAGAGGCACGCGGCCTATATGGCGGATGGCTATGCCCGCGTCACCGGCAAGCCCGGCGTGTGCGAGGGCCCGTCCGGCGGTGGTGCGACCTATATCTTGCCCGGAGTGGTCGAGGCCAACGAAAGCTCGGTTCCGATTCTGGCGATCACGTCGGATGTGGCAACAACCAGCCGCGGCAAATACCCTTTGACCGAACTGGATCAGCCTGCGCTGTTCCGGCCTCTGGCCAAATGGAACACATCCCTCGACGACGCCGCGCGGCTTCCGGCCATGGTTCGGGCCGCATTCAGGGCGATGACGACCGGCACGCCCGGTGCGACGCATCTGGCGCTGCCGTTTGACACGCAGAAGGCGCAGGTCGATGAGGCTGAAATCTGGGCGGATGACAGGCACCGCAGCTATCCCGCTGAACGGGCCGCACCTGACCCGGACACCATCGAAGCAGCGGCTGCCATTCTTGCAGGGGCCAAATCCGCGGTTGCGGTCTGTGGTGGCGGGCCGGTTTTGTCCCGGGCGACCGATGCGCTGCGCCGGGTTGCAGGCCTGCTGGACATGCCCGTGGCCACAACCGTGTCGGGTCAGGGGTCCATTGCCGAGACCGACCCGCTGGCCCTGGGCGTTGTCGGGTCGAACGGGGGCATCCCGGCAACCCGCGCCGTCGTGGATCAGGCCGATGTCGTTTTGTTCATTGGCTGCCGCGCCGGTTCGGTCACAACGGAACGGTGGCGAAGCCCCTGGCGCAGCACCACGATCATCCATATCGACAGCGATCCGATGGTGATCGGCGCCAATTACCAGACCGAAGTGGCGATCTGCGCCGATGCCCGACTGGCGCTGGAGGCTTTGGCGCAAGCACTGGAAGACCGGCAGGGCCTGACAAGCCAAGGCGGAACAACCAAGGCCCGCGCCGCATGGGAGGCCAAGATGGCCGCGTTCGCCCCCCTGGCCGCAAGTCGCGAGACACCGATCCGGCCCGAGGCCGTCATGGCGTCCCTGATGGACATTCTGGATGACGACGCGATTGTCGTCGCCGACCCCGGCACCCCCTGCCCCTATTTCAGCGCATATTACCGCTGGCGGAAACCGGGGCGCCATTTCATCACCAACCGGGCACATGGGGCGCTGGGGTATTCGCTGGGCGCGGCCATGGGGGCACATGTCGGGCGGCCATCGGTTAAAACCCTGTCGGTCATGGGCGATGGCTCGTTCGGGTTCACCTGCGGCGAGTTTGAAACGATGGTCCGGCACAATATGCCAATCACTTCGATCGTCTTCTCGAACTCAGTCTTCGGATGGATCAAGGCTGGCCAGAAAGCGGGATTTGGTCAGCGCTATTACAATGTTGATTTCAACCGGACAGACCACGCCGCTGTTGCGGCCGCCTTTGGCGTCAAATCCTGGACCGTCAAAGACCCCGAGGATCTGCCGCGCGTGCTGAAACAGGCGATTGAGCATGACGGCCCAACACTTGTCGACATTCACTCACAGCCGCTTCACGAAGCGGCCGCGCCGGTCTCGGAATGGGTCGCGTAAGCGGCAATTGACGGGGTCAACTGGGCCAGAAATTCCTGGGCAATCGTGGACAAAGGGCGGCCCTTGGCCGTGATGATCGCGAGATCCAGCATGACTGGCGGCGCAAATGGACGGGTCTGATACCCGCTCTCGTCGTCAAAGGTCACAGTAAAGGGGTCGATCATCGCGACCCCCATACCCTGTTTTACAAAGCTCAGCAGGTTTTCGGACAGATGGGTGTGTATCTGGGTACGCCATGTGTGGCCGGATGCCTGAAAGATGTCGCGAGTCCGGCGATGGGTCTGGTGTTCCGGCCCCATCACGATGAAGGGTTCGTTTTCCAAAATCTCTGGCGTCAGTACGTCGTGCTCGGCCAAGGGACTGCCCTCAGGAAAAGTCGCGAGCGTTTCAAACTGAAACTCCTGATAGTTCAGTGTGTCATGCAGAATGGGCATCTCGACGATACCGATTTCAAACAGGCCCGAGATGACCCATTCCTGAATCTTGGACGAATATTGCGACTGAAAGCTGACAGACAGGTTCGGACGCGTTTTGGCAAAACACGCGATCTCGCGGGGCATGAAGCCAAAGGACAACAGGTGAGGCGCGGCAACCTGCAATTGACCGGGATGTTTGTTCTGCAAATCGGTTACGGCCTGCGCCACGTGGTCCAGCCCGCGCACGACCGTGTCGACCTCGCGAAATAGCATCTCGGCCTCAGGGGTTGGCAGCAATCGGCCTTTGGTCCGTTCGAACAGAGGCAGACGAGCCTCGCGCTCGAGCTGTGCCAGAAGGTTGCTGATGCCGGGTTGCGATATCCCAAGAACCGAGGCCGCGCCGGTCACGGTTCCGGTTTCCATGATGGCATGAAAGGCCTGAAGCTGGCGAAAGCGTAGGGACAACGATTGCTACATCACTTTTTCTGATGAACTTACGAAAATATAGTATTTGAAATGATAGCCCGGTCAAGGCAGGCTTTCCCCATCGACAGGGGGCGAAATGAGCAATCTGGCACAGAAAATCATCGGCTATGACCTGTGGCACCTTGAACTGCCGGTCACATCCCGCCGGGATCACGGCATCGGATCGGTTGAAGGCGTTTGCGAAGTCGTCATCCTGCGCCTGACATCCGAGGATGGCACGCAGGGGTATGGCGAGGCGTCGCCCTGGTCTGTTTTCACCGGAACACCCGAAGCGAGTTTTGCGGCACTGGACCGTTATCTGCGCCCTCACGTTCTTGGGGCATGCGTTGGGGATCGGGCCGCCATCATGGCGCGTGCGGCTTATGCCGTGGCACATTGCACCGAAGCCAAGGCGGCGCTGGAAACCGCACTGCTGGATCTGGCAGGCCGGATCAGCGGTGTTCCAGTCTGGTCTTTGCTGGGTGGTCGCTTCCGCGACAGCATTCCGCTGAGTTGTTCCATCGCAAATCCCGACTTTGCCCAGGACGTCGATCTGTTGGCGCGCCTGCGTGAGGACGGTGTTCGGATTGTCAAACTCAAGACCGGGTTCAAGGATCACGCCTTTGACATCATGCGGCTGGAGTATCTTGCCCAGAACTACCCGGAGTTCTCGGTCCGCGTGGACTATAATCAAGGGCTCAGCATTGATGATGCGCCATCGCAGGTGCGGGACGTCGCTCAGTTCAAACCGGACTTCATTGAACAACCTGTCCGCGCCCATCAGTATGGCATGATGGCAAAGCTGCGGCAGATGACGGATGTTCCCCTTCTGGCCGACGAAAGCGTCTTTGGCCCCGAAGATATGGAGCGCGCAGCTCGCGAAGGGATCTGCGACGGAGTTTCAGTGAAGATCATGAAGTCAGGCGGCCTGACACGCGGGCAGACAGTTGCACGCATTGCTGCGGCCCATGGCCTGACGGCCTATGGTGGTGACATGTTCGAGGCTGGACTGGCCCACTTGGCGGGCACGCACATGATTGCCACGACACCGGAAATCTCTCTGGGCTGCGAATTCTATCAGGCGTCCTATTACCTGAAAGAGGACATTCTGGAGCAGCCATTTCAGGTAAAGGACGGTCAGGTATGCGTGCCTCAGGGCGCCGGACTTGGCGGCAGACCTGACCTGACCAAACTGAATCATTATGCGGTTGCCAAGGCGGTGACAGTATGACGGACAAGAAAACCATAGCCATCATCGGGGCCGGAATTGTCGGCGTGTCGACTGCGGTCTGGTTGCAGCGGGATGGTCACGACGTGATCCTGATCGACAAGGCAGGCCCTGCCGAAGGTACCTCGCACGGCAATGGCGGGGTTTTGGCCTCGTGTTCGATCGTTCCGGTCACCGTTCCCGGATTGCTGGGCAAAGCGCCGAAGATGCTGCTCAGCCCCTCGCAACCCTTGTTCCTGAAATGGGGATATTTACCAAAACTTCTTCCGTGGCTTTGGAAATACCTCCGTCACGCCAACGCCGCCGACGTCGAGAGGATCGCCGCAGCACTGTCGTCCATCGTTGGCGACAGTCTGAATGACCACAAGGCGCTGGCGGCCGGAACGGGGGCGGAAAAGTGGCTGGTTCCGTCAGATTACCTTTTTCTTTACAGGGATCGCGCACATTTTGAGGAAGATGCCTTTGGCTGGGATATCCGGCGCCGGAACGGGTTTCAGTGGGACGAATTGGAAGGTCACGCCTTCCATGAATATGACCCGGTTTACAGTCAGGGCATCGGGTTTGCCGCCCGGCTTTCGGATCATGGCCACATCACCGACCCCGGCCGGTACGTGAAAGACCTTGCCGCGCATGTTGAGGTGAACGGAGGTCGTTTCATACGTGCAAACGTCGAAGACGTAGTTCGGAAAAACGGGCATGTCACAGGTGTTCGGGCCGGTGGCGAGACCATTGCTTGTGACGCGGCCGTTGTCACGGCCGGGATCTGGTCGGGCCCCTTGGCAAAGCGCTTGGGAGTTTCTGTTCCTCTTGAAAGCGAACGTGGTTATCATCTTGAATTGGTAAAGCCTTCCGCGATGCCGCGTAGCCCGGTTATGGTTGTCTCGGGCAAGTTCGTTGCGACACCGATGGATGGGCGCATACGCTTGGCGGGCATTGTCGAGTTCGGAGGGCTGGATGCGCCGCCCTCGCGCGCGCCGTTCGAGTTGATGCGCAAAAATGCCCGGGCGGCGTTCCCGGGCGTGACATGGAAGGAGGAAGTGGAATGGATGGGGCACAGGCCCGCTCCGGCTGACTCGATCCCGGTTATTGGCGAAGTGCCCGGTATCAAAGGGGCCTATATGGGCTTCGGGCATCACCATATCGGCCTGACAGGCGGGCCAAAAACCGGGCGCCTTCTGGCGCAGATGATTGCGGGCAGAACGCCAAATGTCGACATGAGCGTCTACGCGCCGTCACGATACGCGAAATAATGAACAAACCGGTGAAGAACGCCGGTGTTTCCAAATTCAACAGGGAGAAGAATGATGAAGAAATTGACGAACCTTCTGGCGGCAACTGCGCTGACCGCCGCCGCCGCGGCACCCGCCATGGCCGAAAAATGGGACATGCCGATGGCCTATGCGGCCTCAAACTTCCACTCGGCCACGGGCGCGGAATTTGCCAAATGCGTCACCACCGGCACCGGCGGCGAGATTGAAATCGTCACGCACCCGTCCGGCTCGCTGTTCAAGGGCGGCGACATCAAACGCGCAATCCAGACAGGGCAGGCCCCGATTGGTGAGCGGTTGTTGTCCGGGCATCAGAACGAAAACGCATTGTTCGGGTTTGATTCCATCCCGTTTCTTGCGACCTCATTCGACGACAGCGCAAAGCTTTGGGAAGCGGCCAAACCTTCGATCGAAAACCTGCTGGCCGAGCAAAACCTGACGCTGCTTTATGCGGTACCGTGGCCTCCGCAAGGTCTGTATTTCAAAAATGAGGTAAACTCGGTCGCCGAGATGAAGGGCATCAAGTTCCGCTCGTACAACAACGCCACTTCACGGCTGGCCGAGTTGACCGGGATGCTGCCGGTTACCATCGAAGCGGCTGAAATCAGTCAGGCTTTTGCAACGGGCGTGGCGGATTCGATGATATCGTCGGGTTCGACCGGGTATGACCGCAAGGTTTGGGAAAGCCTGAACTATTTCTACGAGGTCGACGCCTGGCTGCCGCGCAACTACGTGATGGTCAATTCCGACGTCTGGTCTGGTGTATCCGATGCCAACAAGAACGTCATCAAAGGCTGTGCTGAGCTGGCGGAATATGCCGGGAACTGGCGTGCCAAGGAATACACCGGCTTTACCTTGCAAGGCCTGCGGGATGGCGGCATGACCGTTGGCCCGGCATCGGATCAGATGGTGAAGGAATTGAAAGAAATCGGTGTGACCATGACCAATGAATGGCTGGAGGCCGCCGGGGACCAAGGCAAGGCCATCGTCGACGCGTTCCACGCGTCTCAGTGATCCTTACCGGACGGGCGGCGGCATATCCTGCCGCCCGTTTCAAATCCAATCAGAACACAGCGGGGACGGCATGGCAGTTTTGCGAGGGCTTCGGTCCGTATTGGATTTCATTTATCTGGCAGCAGGGGTTCTGGCGGCGATCAGCCTGATTGCCATATTGCTGCTGATCGTGGTGCAGATGCTGGCCCGCTGGACCGGCGAAGTGTTTCCCGGCGCACCGGACTATGCCGGTTATGCGATGGCTGCCGCCTCTTTTCTGGCGTTTGCCAACGCGCTGAACCGGGGCAGCCACATCCGTGTATCGATCCTGCTGAACGCAGTGCCGGACGGGGTTCGGCGCATTCTTGAAGTCTGGTGCTTTGGAATCGCTACCGCCGTCATGTGGTATTTCTGCTGGTATGCCTATCGCTTTGTCTACTGGAGCTGGAAGTTCAACGACGTCAGTCAGGGACAGGATAGAACCGCCCTTTGGATCCCTCAATCCGCGATGCTGATCGGTGCCGTGATCCTTGCCATCGCCCTGACGGATCACCTGATCCACGTCCTGTTCCGCGGTGAACATCGCATCGTCCGCGATCTGGCCGATCAGAGCCACGGAGAGTAAACGCATGGAAAACCTGGCTGTTATCATCCTCTTCCTCTTTGTGCTTTTTACCCTGTTGGGCACCGGTGTGTGGGTCGGACTGGCCCTGATGGGTGTCGCCTGGGTCGGGATGGAGCTGTTCACGACACGCCCCGTGGGCGATGTCATGATAACGACCATCTGGTCGGCATCGTCCTCGTGGACCCTGACCGCCCTGCCGATGTTCATCTGGATGGGCGAGATCCTGTACCGAACGCGATTGTCCGAGGACATGTTCAAGGGGTTGTCGCCCTGGATGGCCCCCCTGCCCGGTGGTCTGGTGCATACGAATATCGTTGGATGTACTGTCTTTGCCGCTGTCTCGGGGTCGTCGGCGGCAACCCTGACGACCGTCGGAAAAATGTCGATCCCCGAGTTGCGCAAGCGCAATTACCCCGAGCGGATGATCATAGGAACATTGACCGGTGCAGCAACATTGGGGCTGATGATCCCACCCTCTCTGACTCTGATCGTATACGGGGTGACGATCAATGAATCGATCACCAAGCTGTTCTTCGCCGGTATCCTCCCCGGCCTTGTTCTTGCGGCAATGTTCATGGGATATGTCGCGCTGTATTCCAAGCTGGGTAAGGACTGGAACCCGAACGACGAAATCAAGCTGAGCTTTTCTGAGAAAGTCAAAAACTCACGCTTTCTGCTGCCTGTGATCCTGCTGATCACCGTTGTCATCGGATCGATGTATCTGGGCTATGCTACCGCGACCGAAGCCGCCGCTTTCGGCGTGATTGGCGGGCTTTTGCTGGCCGCCGGTCAAGGGTCGCTGACCTGGAAGACGTTTACCGAAAGCCTGATGGGGGCCACGCGCACCAGTGCGATGATCGCCCTGATTCTTGCGGGGGCGGCCTTTCTGTCGCTGTCGATGGGGTTCACCGGCCTGCCGCGCGGACTGGCCGACCTGATCGCCGGATGGGACCTGACACGGTTCGAGCTGCTGATGGTCTTGCTGGTATTCTACATCATTCTGGGATGCTTTCTGGACGGGATATCCTCGGTCGTGTTGACGATGGCCGTGGTTGAACCGATGATCCGTGACGCCGGGATCGACCTGATCTGGTTCGGCATCTTCATCGTGGTTGTTGTCGAGATGGCACAGATCACGCCGCCGATCGGGTTCAACCTGTTCGTGATGCAGGGCATGACAAACCACGAGATGAGCTACATCGCGCGTGCAGCGATCCCGATGTTCCTGATCATGGTATTGATGGTTTTCATCCTCATCTGGTTCCCGGATCTGGCGACCTGGCTGCCGGAAAATCTGCGCCAAGGCCCGGGTGGGTAGAACAGCCTTGAACCCGTTACATCTGGCGGCGCGTCATGGCCCTCATGTACTGATCGCCGGGCTGGCGGCTGGCCTTCTGCTGCCGTCTCTGGCCGAGCCGATGCGAAACCTGCTGCCGCCACTGGTCGTGTTGTTGCTGTTCGTCACGGTCCTCAGGATGAGCCCTGAAACCATTCTCGGGTCGCTGAGCGATCTGCAAAAGGTCGCATTCACGGTCATCGGGTTTCAATTCGTTATGCCACTGATCGTGCTGGCCATCGGGTTCGCGGGCGGATGGACTGGAACGCCTGTCCTTTTGTCCCTGCTGATCATGGCGGCGGCCCCGTCCATTTCAGGCAGTCCCAATATGTGCCTGATGATGGGCCATCCGCCTGAACACGCGATGCGGCTGATGGTTGTGGGTACGGCGCTGTTGCCGCTGACCGCGTTGCCGGTATTTCTGCTCATGCCTGAACTGGGGGATATTCAATCTGTCGTGCGGGCCGGGTTGCACTTGCTGCTGACCATCGTAACTGCAACCGGTACCGCCATCGTCATACGGCGCACAGTTCTGCGCGCACCTTCACCCGCAACGCTGCTGAACCTCGAAGGGTTGGGAACGCTCACCCTGGCCGTCTTTGTCATCGGGCTGATGCCATCGGTCAGCGCCACGGCCCTGAACAATCCCGCCATTGCAACCTTCTGGATCGCGCTCGCCTGTCTGGCCAATTTCGGGGCACAAGCCGTTGCATTTCACCTGAGCCGAAACCGGCTCCCCGCAGACAAATCTACCGCGATATCGATCATCGCGGGAAACCGGAACATCGCCATTTTCTTTGTTGCCCTGCCACCTGATGTCACCGCCCCGATCATGGCATTCATCGGCGCGTATCAGATCCCGATGTACCTGACGCCCATGATCATGCGACGCCTTTACCGCAAGAACCACCTTCCCGCTTAACGGCTTCTGCGCTTCAGATCACCTAGTGGGTCTTAGGTGCAATCCCGGATCACAAAGTGCTTCGTCGTTTCCTCAATGACTTCCCAATAGCCGCGAAACCCGTTCGGGATCAGAAAACTCGCCCCGTCACGAAAATCTTGCCGGGTGCCATCTTCATGGACCAAAGCGCAATGGCCTTTGACAATATAGCAATATTCGTCCTTGTCCGTGAACGCATGCCATTTTCCGGGCGTCGAGGTCCATGTGCCCGCAGACAACTTGCCGTCCGGACTGGTAAAATGCACCCCGATCTGGTGATGCGGATCGCCTTCGACAACGCGGTCCGGAAGATCGGCCAGGCGCCGTTCGCTGCGTGTTGCGGGCGCACCGAAGAGATTGAGGACCTGGGGTGTCATGACATCATACCTTCCTGCTGAGCGTGTGTTTCAAAGCAGCACGACCCTCCCGTCTGCGCGTTGAGGGCCCCTTTGGTGATGCGGGGGTCGTTGCCTTCGCTGAGGGCGATTATGGGACGGGTGGCCGGAGCGTTTTGCCGCAACAGCTCGACGGGTGTCAGGGTCATG
>NZ_JBQFZP010000023.1:0-36981 GCF_056542305.1 Ruegeria sp. AD9 | reverse complement strand
TCCAGGACGGCGCTATCGCCGAACAGGGAAACCTCGACCAACTCATGCAGAAAAACGGCCCCTTCAAAAACCTCTTCGACCAACAGTTCAATAAACACAAACAAAAAGTCGCACAGTAATAGGGGAGCTGAAAATCAGATAACCGGTAAGGGTCACGCCTGTTCTGCTGTTGAGTTTGTCTGTGCACAATGCGCGTCTCAGCGCGTTGGTGTTGTGGCGCGGCAAGCGGATCCGGGGTCAGCGTTCGCCGCAATCTGGCGGCAAAGCCTTAGGGTTGCGGTGGCAAAACTGTCCCACCAATAGCCAGCGTTAACTGGCGCGCTGCTTCCATCACCGGGCGGCTCAGCTGTTCAATTTCGGTCGCTCCGACGCGACTGGTTGGCCCGGACACTGAAAGCCCGGCGACCGCCTCTCTGTTGATATCGAAAACGGGTGCTGCAATGCATCGCATACCCGTAGTCTTTTCTTCGTTATCCACGGAGAAACCCCGCAATCTGATTGCTGCAAGATCTTTCTTCAACGCCTCAGCGCCGGTAATCGACTGATCCGTAAAAGCCTGTAAATTCGCTGAGGCCAACCTTCGGTTCAATCTGTCTTCGTCCATGTGGGCCAATAACGCTTTTCCGATGCCCGACGCGTGCATGGGTGACAATGTACCGGGCGGAAAAAACGCCCGGATACTTTCATGTGTTTCAACCTGGCTCAGGAACAGCACCAGACCTTCTTTCTCAATTCCCAGATTGGCGGTTTCACCCGTGGTTTCCATCAATTTGCGCATGATCGGCCTTGCCCGTTCCACCAGACTGGTACGACGCAAAAACCGCGAGCCGATCACAAACGCCTGCGGGCCAATGTGCCAAACCTGTTCTTCATGGTCGAACTCGACCAGACCCCTGCCCTGTAACGTCACGAGGATGCGATAAACGGTGGCCGGTGCCTGACGCATTTCATCTGAAAGTTCAGTAAGAGCTTTGCCTTGCGCCTGGCTCAGATATTCGAAAACCTCCATCGCCCGATCCAGTGATTTGATCGTATTCTGCGCGGTTTTGTCGTCCCACCCCCGCGGTCTTCCCCGGGCTTTGCGACGGAGTTTCGGGTCATTGTCTTGCGATTCCATAAAAACCCTCTGATCATTTATGAAAGACTATTTCAGGGTATGAAAAATATAACCCGCTGACAACTATAAGTTAAATCTCTTACCACGAATTCTGAAATGCGTTTTCAAAAAAATTTCCAATCGGGTTGATGAAACTTATTGTGCTGGCAAGGACGGAAGGAGACCATCCATGAGCTTTCAGAACCCCGTTTTCATCCCGGGCCCGACGAACATCCCGGAAAGCCTGCGCAAAGCCTGCGATATGCCCACGATCGACCATCGTTCGCCATTGTTCGGGCAAATCCTGCATCCTGCGCGCGCGGGCGTGCGGGACATTCTGAAAAGCGACAGCGCCGAAGTCTTCATTTTCCCGTCGACCGGAACCGGGGGCTGGGAAACCGCCCTGACCAATACGCTGTCCGCCGGAGACAAGGTTCTGGCGGCCCGCAACGGCATGTTCAGCCATCGATGGATCGATATGTGCCAGCGCCATGGGCTGAATGTTGAGATCGTCGAAACCCCGTGGGGCGATGGGCTGCCGGCTGACAGGTACGAAGAAATCCTTGCCGCCGACAAAAGCCATGAGATCAAGGTTGTTCTAGCCACGCATAACGAGACGGCAACTGGCGTGAAGTCGGATATCGCTGCTGTGCGCAAGGCGCTGACTGCCGCGCAACACCCGGCCCTGCTGTTTGTTGATGGTGTCTCATCAATCGCGTCGATGGATTTCCGGTTTGATGAATGGGGCGTGGATGTTGCCGTTACGGGGTCGCAGAAGGGTTTCATGTTACCCGCTGGCCTTGCCATCGTCGGTTTCAGCCGGAAAGCGATGGAAGCAACCAAAACCGGCACTCTGCCCCGCACATTCTTTGACGTCCGGGACATGACCAAGGGATACGCCAACAATGCTTACCCCTATACACCCGCTGTCGGGTTGATGAATGGCCTCAATCAAGCCTGCTCTATGTTGCTGAGTGAAGGTCTGGAGAACGTTTTTGCCCGGCACCACCGGATTGCGGAAGGGGTCCGTGCCGCTGTGGGGGCGTGGGGGCTGGAGCTTTGTGCCAGCAGCCCGGCGGTCTATTCCGATACCGTAAGCGCAATCCGTACGCCGAACGGCTTCAACGCGACGGATATTGTCACGCACGCAGCTGAAAAATACGGCGTTGCCTTTGGCGTGGGCCTTGGTGAGGTCGCGGGCAAGGTGTTCCGGATCGGGCATCTGGGCTGCCTGACGGATGTCATGGCTCTGTCCGGGATCGCCACTGCCGAGATGTGCATGGTTGACCTGGGACTGAACATCGACCTGGGGTCCGGAGTTGCCGCCGCACAGGAATACTATCGCGGCCATCCCGGTTCCGTTCAGAAGAACGCGGCATGATGAAGGATTGCACAATGTATATCCCAACCTATGAAGACATGCTTGCGGCGCATGACCGGATCAAACCCTATATCCGCCGCACCCCGGTGCGAACATCGGACTTTCTCAATGAACTGTCAGGCGCGCAGCTGTTCTTCAAATGCGAAAACTTTCAGGAACCGGGCGCTTTCAAAGTACGAGGTGCTGCGAATGCGGTTTTTGGGCTGGATGAGAAACAGGCTGAAAAAGGTGTCGCCACCCATTCTTCGGGCAATCACGCCTCGTGCCTGTCTTTTGCGGCGATGAAACGGGGCATTCCCTGCAACGTGGTCATGCCGCGGACAGCGCCGCAGGCAAAGAAGGATACGGTCCGCCGTTATGGAGGGAAGATTACAGAATGCGAACCCTCCACCTCGTCGCGCGAAGCGACATTTGCCGAGGTTCAGGCGGCTACGGGCGGTGACTTTGTTCATCCCTACAACGATCCTCGGGTCATCGCCGGGCAAGGCACCTGTTCGCGAGAGTTTATCGAGCAGACCGACGGTCTGGACGCAGTCGTTGCGCCAATCGGCGGTGGTGGCATGGTGTCTGGAACCTGTTTGACCCTGTCCAATCTGGCCCCAGAAACAGCGGTCATCGCGGCAGAACCCGAACAGGCAGACGACGCCTATCGCAGCTTCAAGGCCGGTCATATCATCGCGGATGATGCTCCAAAGACTATTGCTGACGGGTTGCTGGTTCCGCTGAAGGATCTCACCTGGCATTTCGTATCGAACCACGTTTCAGAAATTTACACTGCCTCCGAGCAGGAGATCATCGATGCGATGAAACTGACATGGAAGCACCTGCGGATTGTGATGGAGCCATCTTCGGCCGTTCCGCTGGCCACGGTTCTCAAGAACCCGGACGCCTTCAAGGGCAAGCGTGTCGGACTGATTGTTACAGGTGGCAATGTCGATCTGGACCGGCTGCCCTGGATGAACGCCTGAATATACCCCAACAAAAAACAATCCCGGTATAGGATTACGGAGATGAAAGATATGAGCACTCTCGACCAGTTCGAAGTAGGTTACGACATTCCGGCCAAGCCTGGCATGGACGAAGCAGATATCCAGACACCCAGCCTGATTTTGGATCTCGACGCGCTTGAGCGCAATATCAGGAAGATGGGCGATTATGCCAAGGCGCACGGGATGCGTCACCGCGTGCATGGTAAGATGCACAAGTCGGTCGACGTGGCCAAGCTGCAAGAGAAAATCGGTGGTGCCGTCGGTGTCTGCTGCCAGAAAGTTTCCGAGGCCGAAGTGTTCGTTCGCGGTGGGATCAAGGACGTTCTGGTTTCGAACCAGGTGCGTGACCCGGCCAAAATTGACCGCCTCGCACGCCTGCCAAAACTGGGCAGCCGCATTATTGTATGTGTCGACGATCTGGAAAACGTCGCTGACCTTTCGGCGGCGGCAGTCCGGCATGGAACACAGCTGGAAGTCTTCGTGGAAATCGATTGCGGCGCAGGTCGGTGCGGGGTCACAACGACACCCGAAGTGATTGAAATCGCCAAGGCGGTTGAGGCTGCTGACAACCTGAAGTTCAGCGGAATTCAGGCCTATCAGGGCGCAATGCAACACCTCGACAGCTATGAGGCACGCAAGGAGAAACTGGATACCGCTATCGCGATGGTCAAAGACGCAGTAGACGGCCTTAAAGCCGAGGGTATCGAGTGCGAGCTGGTCTCGGGCGGTGGTACTGGGTCATACTACTTCGAATCCAACTCGGGCGTGTATAATGAGCTGCAATGCGGGTCTTATGCGTTCATGGATGCCGATTACGGTCGCATCCTGGACGAGAACGGCAACCGGATCGACCAGGGCGAATGGGAAAACGCATTCTTCATCCTGACCAGCGTCATGAGCCATGCCAAGGCTGACAAGGCAATCGTCGATGCGGGCCTCAAGGCGCAGTCCGTGGATAGCGGTCTGCCTGTTGTTTTCGGGCGTGACGATGTCGAATACATCAAATGCTCGGATGAACATGGCGTCGTGATGGATCCGAGCGGGGCGCTCAAGGTCAATGACAAGCTAAAGTTGGTGCCGGGGCACTGTGACCCAACCGCAAACGTACATGATTGGTATGTGGGCGTCCGGAATGGCAAGGTCGAATGCGTGTGGCCAGTGTCAGCCCGCGGCCGCGCGTACTGAGCCTGATTGCTCAAAGAATAAGCTTTCGGCCAAACATGGCCGGACAGTCGCCCGTGCGCGCCCGCTTTTTGTCGGTGAAACGCACGGGCGCACGAATTTTGAATGGAGAATGACATGCTGATCGTACCCGAGCGCGAAATCGCCAACCTCATGACCCGCGACGCGGCCTTTGAAGCCGTCGAACAGGTCTTTGCCTCTATGGCCGCAGGGGACGCCTACAACTTTCCTGTCGTGCGCGAAGCCATCGGGCATGAGGACGCTCTGTACGGCTTTAAAGGCGGGTTTGATCGCGCCGGGCTGACACTGGGCCTGAAGGCCGGGGGGTATTGGCCGAACAACCTGGAAAAGCGCGGGTTGATCAATCACCAATCCACTGTTTTTCTTTTTGACCCTGACACCGGGAAACCGTCGGCGATGGTTGGCGGCAACCTTTTGACGGCCTTGCGCACTGCAGCTGCCTCTTCTGTATCTATCAAGCACCTTGCCCGTGCGGGCGCGCGGGTGATCGGTATGATCGGGGCCGGGCATCAGGCAACCTTTCAGCTACGCTCGGCGCTGGAGACCCACACCTTTGAAAAGGTCCTTGGCTGGAACTACCACCCCGAGATGCTGCCCAACATTGAAAAGGTCGCCAGTGAAGCCGGTGTTCCGTTTGAAGCGGTCGAACTTGATGGCATGACCGAAGCGGATGTCATAATCTCGATCACCTCGGCTTTTGCGCCATCGCTGATGGCAAACCATGTCAGCCCTGGAACGCATATCGCGTGCATGGGAACGGACACCAAGGGCAAGCAGGAAGTCGAGGCGGCGTTGCTGGCCAAAGCATCTGTATTCACAGATGAAATCGCACAGTCGATTTCGATTGGCGAGGCTCAACACGCCGTGGCACAGGGCCTGATCAGGGAAAGTGACCTGGTCCAGTTGGGTGCGGTCATCAACGGAACGAACCCGGGCCGGACATCAGACGATCAGATCACGTTGTTCGATGGCACTGGCGTAGGTCTTCAGGATCTGGCGGTTGCTGCGTCTGTTGTCGAGCTGGCCGTACAGAAAGGCATCGCGATTGAGGTCGATTTCTGATGGCATCCCCGTGTGGTCGCCTAAGCGTCGCGTCGAAATACGCGTTTCTTATGTGAGCGATGGGCCAAGCCTGCCAGGCCTGAAACCAAAAAGCGGCGCACTACGTGCGCCGCTTTTTCATCTACAATTCCGGGCCGAACCGGTCAGACGTGATCGTCCTGTTTGATAGAGCCCAACCCGTGGCCTGCCATTCCACCGGACACCTCTTCCGTCGCTTCATCCGAAAGCTCTTCGGGCAGAACCAGATTCAAGACAATGGCAATGATAGCAGCAGGCAATATCCCGGATGTCGCCAGAACTTTGAGAGTTCCGGGCAGATGCTGTAAAGCGCCGGGCTCTAATTGCAAGCCCAGACCCAGGCTGAGTGAAATCGCAAAGATCACCATGTTGCGGCGGTTCCACGTCACGTCCGACAGCATCGAGACACCAGCTGCAACCACCATACCGAACATCACGATCACACCGCCGCCCAGAACCTCGATCGGAACGGACGAGATCACCGCGCCGATCTTGGGAATAAGCCCGCATATGATCAGGAACAGGGCACCTATGGTTACGACCGTGCGGCTCATGACGCCGGTCATCGCGATCAGGCCGACATTCTGACTGAACGACGTGTTCGGCAGGGCCCCAAAGATGCCTGATACAGCAGTTCCAAGACCATCGGCAAAAGTCGCGCCCTGAATTTCCTTGTCGGTTGCCTCGCGTCCCGCGCCCCCTTTGGTAATACCGGACACATCCCCGACCGTTTCAACAGCCGACACGAAAGACATCGCACAGAACCCGATGATCGCCGCGAATGAAAACTCGATACCGAAGTGAAACGGGTTCGGCATGGCAAACGGAGACGCGCGCCCGACATTGCCCAAATTCACCTGACCCAGTGCGAATGCCACCACGTAGCCGACCAACAGGCCAATCAGAACCGCCGACACCGACAGCATACCACGGGCAAAAAACTTCAGGCCCAAAGTAACAACAATCACAGTTCCGGCCATGAGCCAGTTCAGACCAGAGCCGTACTCTTCGGTACCGATGGCGGGTACACCGCCTGCCGCGTACTGGATGCCGACTTTGACAAGCGCAAGCCCGATCATGGTGACAACAAGACCGGTAACCAAGGGCGGAAGCGCAAAGCGAATACGGCCAATGAACAACCCAAGGCTGGCATGAAACAGGCCGCCAACGACTATACCACCCATCAATACGGCAATCGCATCAACGCCCTTTCCAACCACCAACGGGATCATGATCGGAATAAAGGCAAATGACGTCCCCTGCACGATTGGCAGGCGGGCACCAACAGGCCCCAGCCCAATGGTCTGGAACAGTGTCGCAACACCCGCAAAGAACATCGACATCTGGATCATGTAAATCATCTGCGGGAAATCGGGGCTGTTCGAACCAAACCCGAAACCCGCCGCACCGCAAACGATGATCGCTGGCGTGACGTTGGAAACGAACATCGCCAGCACGTGCTGAATTCCCAAAGGAACCGCCTTCAGCATTGGCGGGGTGTAGTTCGGGTCACGGAGCTGCTCCGGCGTCCCTAAAGTTGCATCTGACATCGCGTTTTTCCTCCCAAAAAACTACGTGGGCCGGCCCCTCTTCCGGCAATGTCCCCTATTCAGTGATCGTGTAGGCGTTCTGGAACCAATACTCCTCAAGGTTTGGCCCGTTTCCTATTCGGTCGACCACGGCGAACAACCCAGGGGGATGAAGCGGTGTCAGAACCCCGTGCCAGGTGTTCCGGCGATAATTCACGCCCTGTCCGGGCGCGGTGATGAATGCAACAGGCTCACCCGGCACACCCGCGTTGTCGGGCGCCACAACAACGACAAAGGGTTTATCTGAAAGCGGCAGAAAGGCCTGGCTGCCGTCGGGGTGGCGCTCGACCATTTCAAGTTTGATAGGCAGGTTGAAGGCCCGGGATTGGAAAACGCTGATCCCTGCGCGCCCCTCATGGAAATCCAGCTGGGCGCGATCATGGTATCGTGCGCATTTTCCCTGATTGATGTATTTGTCCACCGCCCCAGACACCTCGATGACATCGCCGAACAGCGCAAAGGCCTCGGCGGTCAGTGGCCGGAGTTTCAGCGTGGATGTCATTGCGCGAATTTCTCGATCAACCGCAACTCGGCAATCCGTTCGACCTGACGGCAGGCCTCAGCGAATTCGGTGTCTCGGTCACTGTCTATCCGACGGTGAAAAGCCTCCAGAATGCTTGCTTTGGTGTTGTCCTTGACCGCAATGATGAAAGGAAAGCCGAACTTGGTCGTGTAGGCGTCGTTCAAGGCCGTGAAGGTCACACGCTCTTCATCTGTCAGCATGTCCAGACCTGCCCCAGCCTGTTCTGCCGTGCTTTCCTTGGTCAGACGTCCCGCAGCAGCAAGTTTGCCTGCCAAATCAGGGTGGGCTGTCAGGACGCCAAGCCGCTGCTCGGTTGTGGCGGAACGGAATACGCGCGCCAGCGCGTTGTGAACACCTGCGGCATTGTCATGTGTGGGGCCCAGCTCCAGATCAAAGGCCGCTTGGGCAATCCACGGGCTGTGTTCGAACACACCGCCAAATTCAGCAACAAAATTTGGCCGGTCCATTTCCGACGGGGTCAGCCGTTGGCTTGGCGGATGCGTTTGCGCCCAGTGATCAGCGATTTGTTCGCGGGTGGCAAACCAGACCCCGTCATGTTTCTTGAAGTGGTCGAGTGCGCGTTTCAGGGCCATGGCGCGACCAGGGCGGCCGATGAGACGGCAATGCAGTCCGATCGAAAGCATCTTCGGCTCGCCCGCTTGGCCTTCGGCGTAGAGCATGTCGAAGCTGTCTTTGAGATAGCTTTCAAACTGTTCGCCGTTGGTATAGCCCGCCTGAATTGCAAACCGCATATCGTTGCAATCCATTGTGTAAGGCACGATCAACTGATCCTTGCCACCAGCCTTGACCCAATAAGGCAAATCGTCGGCATAGCTGTCGGCAATATAGGCCAGCTCGCCTTCGGCGGCGGCCAGATCGACCGTGTTCATCGAACAGCGGCCCGTGTACCAGCCACGCGGTGGTTTGCCCACAACCTCGGCATGAAGCCGGATCGCTTCACGGATCTGGGCGCGTTCTTCTTCCGCATCCATGTCCTTGTGCTCAACCCATTTCAGGCCATGGCTGGCAATCTCCCAGCCTGCGGCCTTCATCGCCGCAACCTGCGCCGGTGCACGGGCCAATGCTGTGGCAACGCCATAAACCGTAACAGGAAGGTCCTGTAAAAGCCGATGCACCCGCCAGAATCCGGCGCGGCTGCCGTATTCGTAGATGGATTCCATGTTCCAGTGCCTTTGCCCGGGCCAAGGGGCCGCACCGGTGATTTCGGAAAGAAACGCCTCGGATGCGGCATCCCCGTGCAAAACGTTGTTTTCGCCGCCTTCTTCATAGTTCAGCACAATCTGAACTGCGATTTTGGCCCCGTTTGGCCAGTTTGCGTTTGGCACTTGCCGGCCATAGCCGGTCATGTCTCGTGGATACCGCGTCACATCAATTTCCCTCTTGGTGAAAAGACGAATAACCCAAACAATCACCTATGTTTTTCAAAAAATACTGTAAGCAGTCTTTTGACAGACTGCCTTTGCCTGCCGCAAGGGTATTGCAATAGTAACAGCGATGCTTAGCGAGAGGTGCAAATGGCCGGTTACCTTACAACACATGTCCTGGATACGGCACGGGGCTGCCCTGCCAATGGGATGAAGATCGAGTTGTTCCGGATCAACGGAACAGACCGCGCGTTGCTGAAAACTCTGCTCACCAACGAAGACGGTCGCACCGATGAACAAATCCTTCCCGAAGCCGAGTTTTCAACAGGCGAATACGAATTGGTGTTTCATGCGGGCGAATACCTCGACGCCAGTGGCGTGCCGCCTGAAAGCCCGCGTTTTCTGGACTTGATTCCGATCCGGTTCGGAATGTCCGAACACGCCCATTATCATGTTCCGCTACTACTTTCGCCTTTCAGCTACGCGACCTATCGCGGAAGCTGAGCGTTGCGCCGCGTGATCCTGTAGACTGACATTGTATTGTTATTTTTGATACTGCTTGATCTTTCGTAGCAATACCCGATGAAAACTCTATCACCTAGAGTGCCGAAGAACTTGGATATGTAGGAGCAACGCCATGTATGACCTGGCTGTTTTGTGGGAGTGGATGGCCTTTTCCGTCCGCTGGCTGCATGTGATCACGGCGATGGCGTGGATCGGCGCGTCATTCTATTTTATCGCGCTCGACCTTATGCTTAAGCCGAACCCTGCCTTGCCAGAAGGGGCCTATGGCGAGGAGTGGGAGGTGCACGGGGGCGGGTTCTATCACACCGTCAAATATCTGGTCGCACCCGCGCGTATGCCCGAGCACCTGACCTGGCACAAATGGCAGAGCTATACGACATGGCTTTCGGGTGCGGCCTTGCTCATGATCATATATTGGGTCGGGGGCGAGTTGTTCCTGCTTGATCCGACCAAAGCGGATCTGGCTTTGTGGCAGGGGATATTGATCTCTGGCGGGTCACTGACCATCGGCTGGCTGCTTTACGACCAGATGTGCAAGTCGCGCCTGAGTGAGCAACCCACCGCGCTGATGCTGTTGCTGTTCGTGATTCTGGTGGCTATGTCCTGGGGTTACAATCAGATTTTTACCGGTCGTGCCGCGCTTTTGCACCTGGGTGCGTTCACTGCAACCATCATGACGGCCAATGTGTTCTTCCAGATCATGCCCAACCAGCGGATCGTGGTGGAAGACCTCAAGGCGGGTCGGACGCCGGATGCCAAATATGGAAAGATCGCCAAGGTGCGGTCGACGCACAACAACTACCTGACGTTGCCCGTTGTGTTCCTGATGCTGTCAAACCATTATCCTCTGGCCTTTGGCACCCAGTTTTCATGGATCATCGCCAGCCTGATCTTCCTGACCGGCGTGACCATCCGCCACTACTTCAACACGATGCACGCGACCGGGAAAGGGCCGCACTGGACCTGGGGTGTCACTGTCATCCTCATGATCGTGATCGCATGGCTGTCTTCTGTCAGAACCGGCGAAACATGGGAAGACGCCGAAGCAAGGGCGCTGACATCTTACGAAGAAAAATTTGCGTCGGCTGCGGGGTTTGAAGAAGCCTATGACACTGTGCTGGGCAACTGCTCGATGTGCCATGCCCGCGAGCCGGTTTATGGCACCATGAATTGGGCCCCCAAGAAGGTTTATCTTGAAACACCCGGCGATGTTGCCCGGCACGCCGACCAGATTTACCTGCAGGCCGGAATCAGCCATGCCATGCCGCCGCCCTCAGCGGTTCAAATGGACGTGGAAGCGCGACAAACCATCATCGCATGGGTGCGCGAGGTCAGAGGGCAGTAGGATTTTCGCAGGGCTACATCCTACCCTTCACTTCCTACCCCCTGCCGCGGGACAAGTACCTTGTTTCTGCCGCTCAAACAAAGCAGGGCGCACAAGACCTGATGCCGCCCCCGGCCTAGCGCGATGGAGGGGTCAGCCATTGGGCCGACATGCCAAAATTCGAGTTCTTCAACTCTTGCTTGGCAATCGCCTGCAAATGCACCTCATCCGGCCCATCTGCATATCGCAGCGCGCGTGCCCAGGTATAGCTGTCGGCCAGCGGTGTATCCGGGGTCATGCCCATCGCCCCAAAGACCTGCATCGCGCGATCCGTGACAGCAGCATGTACATTGGGCGCCACGACCTTGATCAATGAAATCTCTCGGAATGCTTCTTTTGCGCCCACCTGATCAATCTTCCAGGCCGCTTTCAGGGTCAGCAATCGCGCCTGTTCGATCTCCAGCCGGGACTTGGCGATCCATTCGCGGATCACGCCCTGTTCTGCAAGCTGCTTGCCAAACGCCTTCCGTTCCTGCGCGCGTTCGACCATCAGGTTAAGTGCCATTTCCGCCGCACCGATCGATCGCATGCAATGGTGGATGCGACCGGGACCAAGCCGGGCCTGCGCCAGAGCGAACCCGCTGCCTTCCTCGCCCAAAAGATTGCTGACCGGGACACGCACATCCCTGAAGACCAGCTCGGCATGGCCCTCGGGGTCGTGCATGTTCAGAATGGTGGGGTTGCGAACAATCTCAAAACCGGGCGTGTCCTTTGGGACAATGACCATGCTCTGCTGTTTGTGTCGATCCGCATTGGGATCCGTTTTACCCATGACGATAAACAATCTGGTGTTCGGGTGGCAGGCGTTCGTGATGAACCACTTGCGGCCATTGATGACGTATTCATCCCCCTCACGCCGTATCGAAGTGGTAATATTGGTCGCGTCCGAACTGGCCACATCCGGTTCAGTCATCGCAAAAGAGGATCGGATTTCACCGTTCAACAGCGGCACCAGCCACGTCTCGCGCTGTTCCGGAGTAGCAAACATGTGCAACAGTTCCATGTTGCCGGTATCGGGCGCGCTGCAATTGAACACTTCCGAAGACCAGGCCACCTGCCCCATAAGTTCGGCCAGCGGCGCGTATTCCAGATTGCTCAGCCGGGTGCCGGGTTCATCGTCGCGCAGGCTGGGCAGGAACAAGTTCCACAACCCTTCGGCCTGGGCTAACGCCTTGAGATCTTCCATAAACGAGACCGGGAAACTGCCTGCCGCCATTTCTTCTTTGTGATCGCGTATGCGCGGGTAAATATGCGCCTCCATAAATGCTTTCAGGCGGTCATACATTTCCGTGGCGCGCGGTGATGGGGCAAAATCCATGGCGGTTCCTTCCGGTGCGTTGTGGCAGTGATGTCCTCAAACCCTGTTCGCGCCAGCACGGCCGCCAAGGCACTGTCTTCTGGTGAGTTTTATCTGGCGCTTGATTACGCTCAGTTTGCGCAATCACTCCGATATGAAAAGAGGAAAATACCAATACCGCAATCTGCCGGCGTGAAACGTCAGGTCATTGCTCTCAGAACCTGGTGGACCAACAATACCTAAGGCGATGACCAGATCCCACTCGGAGATTTGCACCGCCGGGCGAGTTTCACATCGCCCGCGCCCGGAAGTGCCTCTCAACGCGCCTTTGGCGTTTACACAGAACTAGGCCGGTGGTTTCAGGCCCAACTGTTTCACGGCGGCGCCTGCTGTCTGAACCCATCGCTCTTTTAGGGCGTTGTTGCCATTGTGGCGCAAGCCCAGCGATTTCAGAAGCTCAAACCGTTTCAGATCATCGCCACCAAAGGACACAGCAACACGGGGCCACCAATAGTTAACCGCATCCTGCATCTGCTCGGTCTCTCCGTTCCCGGCAAGCTTCACAGCACCTTCCAGCGCCAACGCGCCATGATGGGCTTCGACCGGGGCGATGCTGCGGAACGCTTCGGCCAACGGTTGATAGGAAACCATTGAAAATTCGGCCAGTTGTTCCATGACCGCACGGCTCATCAGCAGGTTCATGATGACGGCGTCAGTCCAGCCCGAGATCGGATAATTGAATACCGCAAGGCGCATGTCATGCGCGCTGCGGGTCGCACCGATATCTGCGTCACGATCCAGGCGGGCCGTCCACGGATGATGTGTGGCATATCTCTCGGTATCGGCCCCAAACTCACCCATTATCCTGAGAACCTGATCGGCGTGATCCGTTTTCTCAAGAACAATCCTCGCGGCTGCGATACGTTCCTTGATGCCCGGACCCTGATTGATGATGTCTGCGAATCCGGCGGCACCGGCAAGTTCGCTGTCCACGAACGTGGCCATCAGCTTCATGAGTTCGGCGCGGTAGCGCGGCGGAACATTGGTCGGGTTGGTCAGCACACCGCCTGCGGCCAGATAGCTGTCGAGTGTCATGGTGTCAGTCATCGGTCTTCTCCCTTTACTGGTCGTAGTCCACGACCACGCGGTCGGTGACCGGATAGGCCTGACAGCTCAGTACATAGCCTTTTTCAACCTCGTAATCCTCAAGCGCGTGATTGGCGAGCATCTCAACTTCGCCTTCCAGAACGCGGCAGCGGCAGGTTGAACAGACACCGGCCTTGCAGGCGTAAGGGGCGTCCATGGCGTTTTCCAAGGCAGCGTCCAGAATGGATTTGTCCTTGGGCAGAGTTATCGTCTGAGTGGACCCATCAAGAGTGATCGATGCGCTGGTTTGGTTCGCCTGCGTGCCCGCATCTGCCGCACCTTCCTTGCGTTTGGCCCGGCCCGGCTGAGCGCTGGCAAAGAGTTCAAACTTGATCTGCCTGTCGTCAAGACCATGCGCGCGCAGCGCTGCAGCAATCCCCAGCATCATTGGCTCGGGACCGCAGATAAAGGCTGTGTCCACGTTCTGAATATCGACCCAGTGTTTGAACAAGTCGGCGCATTTTTCCTGCGTCACCAGACCGGTGAACAGGTCGATCTCCTGTGCATCCGCCTCAAGAATATGGATTACGTTCAGGCGGCCCATATAGAGGTTTTTCAGATCTTCCAGCTCTTCGCGGAACATGATCGTGTTGATGCCCTTGTTGGCGTAGATCAGCGTAAAGCGGGACTTGGGTTCGCGGGTCAGGGTTGTCTTCAGGATCGACAGAACCGGCGTGATGCCAGACCCGCCAGCGAAACCGAGATACTGCTTTTCCGCATCAGCTTCGATCGGAGTGTGAAAGCTGCCCATCGGTGGCATCGCCTGCACAACGTCCCCGACGTTAAGCTCGGAATTGGCCCAACTGGAGAATGCGCCGCCCTCGACACGTTTGATCCCGACTTGCAGTACCCCGTCATCCTTACCCGCACAAATGGAGTAGGACCGACGCAGTTCTTCTCCGTCAAAGTCACGGCGAAACGTCAGGTATTGGCCTGCGGTGAAATCGAACTGATCCGCCGCGCCGTTGACAGGCTCAAGCGTCACGACAACCGCATCGCGGATGGTTTTGTGGATGTCGGTGACTTTCAGGTCATGAAAACGTGCCATCCGGTGCTCCTCCTCAGATGCACTTGAAATAGTCAAAGGGTTCCAGGCAGTCGGTACAGCGCCAATGGGCCTTGCACGGGGTCGAGCCGAACTGGCTGACCTTTTCAACCGCTTTACTGCCGCAATGCGGGCAGCGCTCTGGCCCGCCCGCCGGTTGTGGCGGGGCGATGCCAAACTCTTCCAGCTTGGCGCGGCCTTTTTCGCTCAGCCAATCGGTTGTCCAGGCTGGTGAGATGCAGGTTTCGATCCGCACGTCTTTGATACCGTGATCGTGCAACGCGGTTTCGATATCCATGCTGATGACGGATGTTGCCGGACAGCCCGAATAGGTTGGCGTCACCGTCACGAGCAGCGTTTCGGCATCCCAACGCACATCGCGTACGATCCCGAGATCGACAACCGAGATTACCGGAATCTCGGGATCCGGTACGGCATCCAGCCAGTCCCAGATCTGGTCGGTCGAGTGGCGTTGCATCACATGTTACCAGCTTGCACCGGGATATGCGCGCTGCAACCACTGCATCTGCGTCAAAAGGTGCCCCAGATGTTCCGTATGCATGCGCCCGTCACGCCCGCCTTTATGGGCAAATCGGCTTTCCGGAAGGGTCAATGTCGCCTTGGCCAGAACCCGTTTGACCAGCGCATCATATTCTTCGCGCAGATCGGCCGGGTTCGGCGCGATCCCGGTCGCAACCATCTGCGCGTCGATGTCATCGCTGACAAACATCTCGCCTACATATGGCCAGAGGTAATCCAGCGCCGCCTGCATCCGGGTGTGGCTTTCTTCAGTTCCATCACCCAGACCTACGACCGTTTCTGCCGAACGCTCCAGATGATAGGCGACTTCCTTGCTGGCTTTGGCAGCAATCGCGGCGACACGATCGTCAGAGGATGTCAGAAGACGGCCGAGCATGACCGAATGCCAGGCATCGAACAGGAACTGGCGCATCAGGGTGCGGCCGAAATCACCGTTCGGAACCTCGACCAGCAACACATTGCGGAAATCCCACGCGTCGCGCAGAAATGCCAGATCATCGGCGGTTTTGCCGCCCCCTATCTCGCCGGCAAGGCCAAGCCACATCTGGGTCTGCCCAATCAGGTCCAGCGCCGTGTTGGCCAATGCAATATCCTCCTCCAACACTGGCGCATGGCCGCACCATTCACTGACGCGATGGCCCAGGATCAGGGTATTGTCCCCCATCCGCAGCAGGAACTGCTGAAACGCTTCGTCGCGGGTCATCACATCGCCCCCACTTCTTCGGGGATGTCGAAAAAGGTCGGGTGGCGGTACACTTTGCTTTCGCTGGGCTCATACAACGGGCCTTTGTCGCTGGGCGACGAGGCCGAGATGTTGTTGGCTTCTACCACCCAAATCGACACGCCTTCGTTGCGGCGGGTGTAAACATCGCGTGCATTCTTGATCGCCATTTCCGCGTCCGGGGCATGCAGCGAGCCGACATGTCGGTGGCTCATACCATGTTGACCGCGGATGAAGATTTCCCACAGGGGCCATTCGGTATTCATCGGGTTTCCTCCTCAGGGTAAGCTTATTCGGCGGCCAGATTGCCAGCCTGTTTCTTGCGCGCGTGGGCCAACAACCCGTCACGCACCCATTTGCCGTCATCCCAGGCCTTGTTGCGCGCCGCCAGACGGTCGACGTTGCAGGGGCCGTTGCCCTTGATCACATCGAAGAATTCCGACCAATCCGGCTCTGAGAAATCGTAATGCCCGCGCTCCTCGTTCCACTTCAGGTTCGGGTCGGGGATTGTCAGACCCAGATATTCGGCCTGTGGGACGGTCTGGTCGACGAATTTCTGGCGCAGCTCATCATTGGTGTTGACCTTGATCTTCCAGGCCATCGACTGCGCTGAGTGGACGGAATCCTTGTCGGACGGTCCAAACATCATCAGCGACGGGTACCAGAAGCGGTTCATCGCGTCCTGCGCCATCTTGCGCTGCTCGGGCGTGCCTTCGGCCATCTTGCGGATCGCGTCATAGCCTTGGCGCTGATGGAAGCTTTCTTCCTTGCAGATGCGGATCATGGCGCGTGAGTACGGCCCGTAAGACGTTCTTTGCAGCGGCACCTGATTCATGATGGCAGCCCCATCGACCAGCCATCCGACGGCGCCGATATCCGCCCAGTTCAGCGTCGGGTAATTGAAGATCGACGAGTATTTCATGCGACCGTCCAGCAGCATCTCGGTTATCTCATCACGGCTGACACCCAGTGTTTCGGCCGCACAATACAGGTAGAGCCCATGGCCGGCTTCATCCTGCACCTTGGCTAGAAGGATTGCCTTGCGTTGCAGCGTCGGTGCACGCGTGATCCAGTTCCCTTCGGGCAATTGCCCGACGATCTCGGAATGCGCGTGCTGTCCGATCTGGCGGATCAGCGTTTTGCGATACCCCTGAGGCATCCAGTCCTTGGGTTCGATCTTGATATCCGCGTCGATCCGCGCCTGAAATTCAGCAAGCTTTTCAGGATCATCGTTTGACGCCTCGGATTCTACCATCTGGGCATACATGTCCCGTCTCCTCCGTTACACGCGTTCAAGAATAAGTGCAGCGCCTTGCCCGACACCGACGCACATTGTGCAAAGCGCATAGCGCCCTTTGGTGCGTTTCAGTTGGTACGCTGCGGTCAACACAAGTCGGGCGCCGCTCATCCCCAATGGATGGCCAAGGGCGATTGCGCCGCCATTCGGGTTCACATGGGCGGCGTCATCGGGCAGACCCAACTCTCGCAGCGTTGCCAAACCTTGCGACGCGAAAGCTTCGTTCAACTCGATCACATCCATCTGGTCGATGCTCAGCCCGGCGCGCGCCAAAACCTTTCGGCTGGCAGGAACCGGACCAATACCCATGACCCGAGGCTCGACACCCGCGACGGACATGCCAACCACACGGGCAATCGGGGTCAGGCCGTTCTTTGTCGCTGTCGCTTCATTCGCCATCAGGATCGCGGCTGCACCATCATTCACGCCCGAGGCATTCCCTGCGGTCACAGTTTTGTCCGGCCCGTTCACACCCTTGAGGCCCGAGAGTTTTTCCGCTGTGGTTCCCGGGCGCGGATGTTCATCCGTATCGACAACAATCGGATCGCCCTTGCGCTGTGGAATTGAAACCGGCGTGATTTCTTCTTGGAACACGCCTGTCGCGTGCGCCGCAGCCCATCGTGCCTGGCTGCGCTCGGCAAAGGCGTCCTGGTCTTCACGGCTGATCCCGTAATCTTCGGCCACATTGTCAGCCGTTTGCGGCATGGAATCGACACCATACTGCTGCTGTAGCCTTGGGTTCACAAAGCGCCAGCCAATCGTCGTGTCGTAAACCGCATTGCTGCGCGTAAACGCCGACGTCGCTTTGGGCATTACAAACGGTGCGCGCGACATGCTTTCCACGCCACCCGCAACTGCAAGATCATAATCGCCTGCCTTGATGCCACGCGCCGCCATTCCGACGGCATCCATGCCACTGGCACACAAGCGGTTTATCGTTGTTCCAGGTACGTCCGTCGGCAATCCGGCCAGCAGGGACGCCATCCGGGCAACGTTGCGATTGCTCTCTCCTGCCTGATTGGCATCGCCATAAATGACGTCATCCACACTGGTCCAGTCGACTTGCGGGTTGCGCGCCATCAGGGCCGCCAGCGGGATAGCCGCCAGATCATCCGTGCGAACCGATGAAAGCGCACCACCATACCGCCCAATCGGGGTGCGGGTTGCGTCGCAGATGAAAGCGTCCATCAATTGCGTCTCCTGTTGGAACACGAGCATTAACCGTCTGGTCGGTTAATAAATGCTCAATCGATTCGGCGCAAGCTTTATGTTACCATGTAATCGTCTCTATCAGTTTTCTGTAACATTAAATGACGCTTCTTTCACATCCGCCTTCCAGCCCGCAAAAGCGCCATCCCGGGCTCGGCAAAAAACGAGTTAACCACCCACCGCAGATTCCAGCGTGGCAAGATTCGGTTTGGGCAATTGTCCCAGCAGTCGGGACACAGCCACTCGACATTCCGCGCCTTTCCAACCAACAGGCAAAAAGGCCGGGGGCAGGGATGGATGGCGTAGAACCAAACGACGCCACCCATGCACAATCAATACGCGCAGCACCGCTATTTTCAACGGATCGTCGACGCCATCGACAGGCAACAGTTGCTCAGTGCTCTGAAGGGAGTGCAAGAACTGATCATAGGCAGACTTGAGCTGTTCAGGGCCACAAAGGTCGCGCAGCCAGCCTGGAACCGAAATGGCGCTGCTTTCAACACCCAGCAGTTCTTCAAGGTTCTCGGGGGTGGGGCCTGCAGACATGGCTGTTGTGGGGTTAACCGAAATATAATCTCCGGTCAGCATCAGATCCGCTAACTCTTTTCGCGAACTGTCTGAACTGTTGGCGATAAGCACATGCCAAGTTTCTGGTGTATTCGTCTCGCGGGAATAAATGCGCGGGGCGGCGGCGGCGCTTTGACTACGGCCAAATTCGGTCAGTCTGTGAACGCTGTTTCGCCCGACCCGCGTACTTTCGATCCAGCCTTCTTTGCGCAGCCTGTGCAGCGCAACACGCGTGGCTTCGGCCTTGATCCCTGCAAGGTTGGTCAGCGCTGTGATCAGCGCGCCACTAACCTGGTCAGATCCGCTCTGGGCCAGATCACCGAAAATCGTGACCAAAACAGACCACACACGTTGCGTGCCAGTTGTGGTCAACTGGCTGACGCAGGTTTCGAACCATTCTGGGGCCGTATCTTTCATAAGCACAGTATAATCGGGCCGGAGGGAATTGCCATCCAGCGCCTGCGCACCTGCACTTGTGTCTAGTAGGCAACCATGGTCAGTAACTCGTATTCTGCGACCAACTCATCGTCTTGCTGCGTCAGGGTAACGTGCCAGCGAACCTCGCCGTAGTCGTCATTGCGCTTGGTCTTGTGCTTGACCGTCAAACGAACCTTGATGGTGTCACCAGCCTCGACCGGTTTCATGAAACGCAGCCCGTCAAGACCGGTATTTGCCAAAACCGGCCCCTCGTTCGGTTCGACGAACAATCCGGCTGCGAAAGACAACAGCAAGTACCCATGTGCAACCCTGCCCGGGAAGAACGGGTTACGTTCCGCTGCCGCCTGATCCATATGCGCATAGAAGGTATCACCGGTGAAGTTGGCGAAGTGTTCAATATCTTCCATGGTGATAGTTCTTGTCGCAGTGTGAAGGGTCTCGCCAATCGACAAATCGTGAAACCGGCGGGTAAAGGGATGAGCAGGGCCTTCGACTTCGGTCGCGCCAGGCACCCATTTCCGTCCAATCGCTGTCAGCAGATCGGGCGATCCCTGAATAGCGGTGCGCTGCATATAGTGTTTCACACCCCGTACCCCGCCCATTTCTTCGCCGCCACCGGCGCGTCCCGGACCTCCATGAACCATGTGCGGCAGAGGGGAACCATGACCGGTGGATTCCTTCATCGAGTCACGGTTGTTGAAATACAGACGCCCGTGATATGCCCCTGACCCCATGGCAACCTGTCGCGCCACTTCTGGATCATGGGTGATTACTGACGCCACAAGAGAGCCCTGCCCCCGGTTCGCCAGCTCAATGGCATGGTCAAGATCGCGATACCCCATCACTGTGCTGACCGGACCAAAGGCTTCGGTATCGTGCACACGTTGCGCCGCGTCAGGATTGGCGCAATGGAAGAGCATGGGCGGCAGGAACGCCCCCTTTTCGGCATCAGCGCCCTCAACCGCGAAATCCTCGGGGTTGCCAAAGACACGCTCGGCTTCTTGCCCAAGGATAGCTGCCTTTTCCAGAACATCACGCTTCTGACCGTTCGAAACCAACGCACCCATACGGGTGGCTTCCAGCTTTGGGTCGCCAATGGTCGTTTTCGCCAGTCGCGCCGACAACGCGTCAATTACCGCCTGTACCTGCGGTTCGGGCGCGATGATCCGACGGATTGCGGTGCATTTCTGCCCTGCCTTCGTGGTCATCTCGCGTTGGACTTCCTTCACGAAGAGGTCAAATTCCGGCGTGCCCGGCACGGCATCGGGGCCAAGGATCGAACAGTTCAGGCTGTCCTGTTCCGCAACAAACCGTACCGAGTTCTCAAGGATCACCGGGTTGGAGCGCAGTTTCAGGGCTGTATCGGCGGATCCGGTAAAGCTGACCACGTCCTGCATGGTCAGACGGTCCAGCATGTCACCCAAACCACCCGAGACCAACTGCAATGCACCCGCTGGCAAGATGCCGGACTCAAGCATCAACCGAACACACAGCTCGGTCACATAACACGAGCTCGTGGCTGGTTTTACAATCGCCGGAACGCCCGCCAGAAGGGTTGGGGCAAACTTTTCCAGCATCCCCCAAACCGGAAAATTGAACGCGTTGATGTGAATTGCCACCCCTTGCAGCGGGGTGCAAATGTGCTGCCCCAGGAAAGTACCGTTGCGCGAAAGCTGCTCGACATCGCCATCTAGATAGACATGACCGTCCGGCATTTCACGACGGCCTTTTGCGGCAAAGACAAACATCGTTCCGATGCCGCCGTCGATATCAATCATATGATCCGATTGCGTCGCACCGGTGTTGAAAGACAAATCATACATGACCTGCTTGTGTCGGCCCAAATGGACGGACAGCGCCTTGAGCATTTTGGCGCGTTCATGGAACGTCATTTTGCGCAGTGCCGGCCCTCCGACATTGCGCGCATAGTCCAACATCCCCTGGACATCCAACGCGCTGTTACCCGCTGTGGCGATAACCTCGCCGGTCACAGCGCTTGTTATTGCGCGGGCACCCTTGCCGGGCGAAACCCACTCACCGGCTGCAAAGCTGGGAATCTGTTGGATAGTCATGAGCGTCTCCTCGTCTTAGTCGCGATCCCCGCGCTGCCATAGGCCGGTCTCGCGAAATCATATTTTAAACCGTACGGTCGGTCAATAAATTACCAAGCAATTTTCCCAAGCCGGGTTTCTCAGACCCGCGCGGGTAATCGTGCAAATCCCCGAAACCGGATACGCCCGCCCCGCTCGGCACCGTCGGTGATGCGATAGTCTGGAAAACGGGTCAGAAACCGGCCGACGGCCACCCGGCCCTCCAGACGCGCGAGGGTCAGGCCGACGCAGGTATGGGGCCCTCCGGCAAAGGCGTGATGCTTGTTGGGGCGTCTGTCCAAGATCATCTCGTCGGGCCGGTCAAACTGCCGTGGATCGCGGTTGGCCGCACCGATACACAGATGAACATCGGTACCAGCCGGAATGGTTTGACCGTGGAACGTTACATCAACAGTGGTCAGGCGATTGCCGAACTGGTTCGGGCTTTCCAGCCGCAGAAACTCGTCCACAGCCGGAACGATCAGGTTCGGGTCAGCCAGCAACTCCGCCCGCTTGTCGAGGTGCCGGTCCAACAGCTCCAATGCGTTGCCGATCAGGTTCGTTGTCGTCTCATGCCCTGCATTCAGGATGAATATGCAGTTCTGATACAGCTCTACCTCGGTCAGGCCACCATCCGTGTCGTCCTGGATCAGCCGGGTCAGGACATCCGTTGCCGGATCTCCGGGGTTGGCGCGGCGATCCTCGATGATATTCCGCAGGAAGTCCTTGAAGTCCGAGACCGAGCGGTTACCCCGCTCTTCCTGCTCTGGCGTCAATTGCGGCTCCAAAGCACCAAGAATGGCCAGAGACCAATCGCGCAATGGCCCGCGTTCGGATCGTGGTATACCCAGCAGATTGCCGATGATCTCAATCGGGATTGCCCCGGCAAAATCCTCGATCAGTTCGACATTGCCCTTGACCTGCATCTCGTCCAGCAGCCCATCGACAAGCTGGATCAGACCCGGTTCCATTTGCGCCAACGCGCGCGGGTTCATCGCGCCGACCATTACCTTGCGAACACGGGTATGCAGCGGCGGGTCATTAAACACCAGACTGGTGGTGTGGTGTTCATACAAGGGGCTGTCGACCCCGTATTTTGGACCAAATACCGCTTTCTTGTCCGATATGAACCGCGTGATGTCCCGGTAAATAAGGTCCAGATCCTCGTACCGAGACAGAATAACCGATCCGTCAGGCTGCCAGCAGACGGGCGTATCCTCGCGCAGCGCGGCGTAGGCAGGATAGGGATCAGTGTGATACCCGTCAGGAAGCGCGGTCAGAGAGAACATCAGTGCCCCATCGCCCCCATTTGTTCAGGCAGAACCAACACCAACCACGGCACCAGAACGATCAGGGCCAGCCGGAAGATATCCGCCACCCAGAACGGAGTGACACCCTTGAAGATTGTTCCGGTTGATACATCCCCGACCACACCTTTCAGAATAAAGACATTCAAGCCGACGGGAGGAGTGATCAGGCTGATTTCAGTCACCACAACCACAACAATACCAAACCAGATCGGGTCATACCCCAACGATGTGACCAACGGGAAGAAGATCGGCACCGTCAGCAGCAGCATCGACAGGGATTCAAAGACGCAACCCAAAATGATGTAGATTCCAAGGATCATCAGGATCACCACAAAAGGTTCAACGTCATAGGCCGTAACCAACGCGATGAGCGCTTCAGGCAGACCGGCAAGGTTGATGAAATTCGAAAAGATCTGTGCCCCGATCAGAACGGAAAACAATGCCGCGGCGGTATAGGTGGTTTCCTTCAGCACCTCAAAAGTCGACCCCAAAGTAAGCCCGCCTCGTGACAGCGCGATCAGGAAAGCGCCCATTGCGCCCATGCCTGCCGCCTCGGTCGGGCTGAAGGTCAGGTTCAGTGGATGAAAATCGAATGCACCGTACAATCCGCCAATCACCAGAAAGAACAGCAGCAATACGGCCCAGACTGAGCGCACCGCCGACAGACGCTCGGCCCAGCCGTGACGTTCACCCGCCGGTCCCGACTCGGGCTTGCGTGCGACGGTCCAGCGGACGGCGAGCAGGTAGAACAGGATGCCAAGCAGACCGGGAATGATACCCGCAACGAAAAGTTTTCCAATCGAGGTTTCGGTCAGCAGCCCGTAGATGACCAGGATCACCGAAGGCGGAATAAGGATACCAAGCGTACCGCCCGCTGCAATCGATGCCGTCGACAGCTCGTCGGAATAGCCATAGCGGCGCATTTCCGGCATTGCGACCTTGGACATGGTGGCCGCCGTTGCCAGAGACGAGCCGCAAATGGCCGAAAAACCTCCGCATGCCGCAACCGTCGCCATGGCGATACCGCCCCTGAAATGACCCAGAAAAGCATTTGAAACTGCGTAAAGCTCGCGCGCAAGACCACCTTTATTCACGAACAAGCCCATAAGGATAAACAGCGGGACGACCGACAGGCCGTAATCCTGCGCCGTGTCGGTGATTTGACGACCCACCATCGACATCGCGGCTTTCAGCCCACGCTCTGACAGGATGCTGCCACCGCGTTCATAGGCAAACCCAAGCGTTCCGACCAATCCCATTGCAAACACGATAGGTAAGCGCACCAGCACAAGAACAAGAACAAGAACAAAACCGATCAGGGCAGCGGTCATTGGTGGTGCTCCGACAAGGTATGGGGGGCAAGAAAGTGCAAAAAGCCGGTGATGACCATTGCAACAGCGGTGATCGCTATGAACCCCGAGATGAACAAGCCTACATAGAAGACAGGGATCGAAAGGTATTCCGTGACGTCCCCGTAATCCCGCGCGCGCTCGGCAAGTAGCCAGACACGTTGGATCGGCCAGATCAACATGACGCCGGACACCAGATACACGATCCCATCGCGCACCCGGCTTAACCGCAGGCGAGAAAACAGCCCATCCGTCAAGTCCACAGCGATTTGGCCCTTCCCTGCTGAGATCATCGGCAAGACCGAGAACACGAGGATGGCCATCAGGATCCGGGTCAGCTCTGTCGCCGCCTCGATCGGGGCGTTGAAGACAGAGCGCAGGATGACATCAAAGAATGTCATCACCATCAGGATGAATAGCGCGGCACAGGCCAGCAGCGTTGGCACGATACTGACGCGACGCGCAAAGGTCACGAGAGATTGCATAACGGGTCCCCAGCGGGTGAAATCGGCTGGCGGATCGCGTCCGCCAGCCCGACTGCGTTATTGCGCAGCCATTTCATTTACGATCATGTCGTAGGCTGCCTGGGCGTCGATGCCTGTGCCACTGACTTCGTCGATAACCTTGGCGCGTACATCCGCGGCAATCGCATTGAACTTTTCCAGATCTTCAGCGGATGCGGCATGGATTGCGTTACCTTCGGCGCCTTCGGTCTCTTCCCGGCCGATCGCATCGATCTCATCCCAGATCTTGCCAATTTCGCGGCTCAGCGGTTCACCGAAAACGTTTTCTTCCAGCGCTGCCTGCAGATCGGCGGGCAGGTCAGCAAAGGTGTCCTCGTTCATGATAAAGGCAAACGAACCGCGATATAGGCCGCCAGGGACCTCATAGACGTTCTGGGCCACTTCCGTCAGCTTGAAACCTTTGCGGGATTCAAAGGGCATGACGACACCATCTGCGGCTTTGGAAGCCAGGGTTTCATACACTTTCGGTGCAGGAACCTGGATACCGGTTGCACCCAACGCCGTGCCCACGTCACCGCCAACACCGCCGGGGATGCGAACCTTGAGGCCCGAGACTTCGTCCAGCGACGTCACCGGGCTGCTGGAATGCAGCTGAGCCGGACCATGTGTGTGCAAAGCGATCACTTTCACACCACGGTGTTCATCTGCCGCCTTCAAATGTGTGTCATATGCGCGCCAATATGCGACCGACGCAGCCTCGGCCGAGCCTTCATATCCGGGTAGTTCGATCATCTTGGTGGTGACAAACCGGCCCGGCTGATAGCCGTGGAAAATGATCGAGGCATCAGCGGCGCCATCCATGATCAGGTCCATCTGCGCGGGGGGCGGGGCAAGGCCCAGCTTCAGCTCGGCGGTGACCTGACCATCGGTGGCCTCTTCGATCATCTCGACGAATTTCGGCCACATCTTGGCATTGATGCCATGGGTCGGCGGGGCCCAGCTGGAAATGGTCAGCGTATAGTCTGCCGCAAGCGCCACTGTACCTGAAACGGCCAGTGCAGCTGAGGCGAGAAGTGTGCTCAACCTTGTGAATTTCATAGTTCTGTCTCCTCCCTGTGAAACATGAGTCAAGAATGCGTTAATGGTCACTTTTGTAACCATCAACTTGTTAATTATCTCCAAGACAGCCCGCGACGCGCCATGAACCGGGGCTTTCCTTGGCTACGGTTTCCATCATTGCCTGCGTCGTGCTGGCACCGATTTCCTTGCAGTAGTTCATCGGACCGCCGCGCCAGCGCGGAAAGCCGTAGCCGTGAATTTGAACCATATCGACGGCTTCCGCGGACTCGGCGATCCCCTGCTGAATGATCAACCCGCCCTCGTTGTCCAACACCGCCAAAATGCGCGACACGATTTCGTCCTGTGCGTATGCCCGCCGCGTTATGCCCTGATCAGCCGAGTAGGACTCTATCAACGCGTCCACTTCGGGATCACGGATCGGTTCGCGAGTACCGTCTTCATAGCGATACCATCCTTTGCCCGTGCGTTGGCCAAGACGACCCATCTCGCAAAGCTGGTCAGCGATCGTCACATAGCGTTCGTTCGGGTCGCGGGTTGCTGCATTACGTTTTCGGTTAGCCCAGGCGATTTGGAGGCCGGTCAGATCTTGCAGCTCGTAGGGCCCCATGGGCATCCCGAAAGCTCGCATTGCCTGGTCCACCTGATAAGGCAACGCCCCATCTGCCAGTAAATAATCGGCCTCGCGCCGATACGCAGCCAACATCCGGTTGCCAATAAAACCATCACAGATGCCCGACAGCACAGAAACCTTGCGAAGCCTTTTTCCAAGCGCAAACCCGGTGGCGACAACTTCGGGCGAAGTTTGCGGCGTATGCACGACTTCCAACAGCTTCATAACATGGGCAGGGCTGAAGAAATGCAGGCCAATACACCGCGATTGATTTTCGATACCCGCGAAGATATCGACTGGGCTCAGGTAAGACGTGTTCGTGGCCAGAATCGCGTCACGCTGCATATGGCGGGCCAATTCTGCAAAAACCTGTTGCTTGACTGACAAGTCTTCAAACACAGCCTCGATCGCCAGCTGAGCGTTCGCAGCTTCGGAGTAGCTGTCCACAGCTCGAAACGCAGCAAGGCGTTCCCGCAGCTGTGCTTCGGACATCTTACCCCGCTTGACCGCCCTCTGTAGCAGCCCCTCAACCCGGCTACGGGCGGCGGCAGCTGCATCCAAATCTCTTTCAATCAAAGTAACAGACAGCCCGCCACTCAGGGCAGCGGTGGCGATCCCTGCGCCCATCAACCCGCCACCGACAACTGCGATCCGGCTGATATCGCGCGGAGTAACTCCGGCAATCATGGAAGGTCTGGCCACCTTGCGCTCGGCAAAAAAGGCGTACCGCAAGGCGCGGCTTTCAGAGTTTTGACGCAGAGCCAGATGGCGCGCACGCTCTTTCGGCTGTGCGGCAGCAAAGGGTTCGGACGACCAGCTGAGCGCGGTCAGGTTTTCCAGCGGTGATTGCTGACCCCTGGCGCGTTTTATCAAAGCCTGACGGCTCGTCTCCAGAAGGTCAGACGCGAATTCGCCGACGGGCCTTTGACTGACAGGTGCCGGGCGCTTTGGCAGGTTGGCGACAAAGTCCAGAACAGCTGCCGTTGGGTTATCGGCAATCAGGTCAATTCCGCCGAGATTGGCCATTTCCTCGGCTTTCAGGGTTTTTCCCGAACAGGCGATGTCGATCGCTGCTTCCATTCCAACAAGGCGCGGCAATCGCTGCGTGCCCCCTGCCCCCGGGATGAGGCCCACATTGACTTCCGGCAACCCAAAGCTGGTGCCCGGCGCTGCGATCCGCCACGCGCAGGCCATGGCAATTTCAAACCCGCCACCTAACACGTTGCCGTGCATACAGGCGATAAACGGCACATTACTGTCTTCGATTTTCTGAACAACATCAGGCAAATGCGGCTCAACCGGAGCCGCATCAAACTCGGACATGTCACCGCCCGCGATAAATGTCCGACCGGCGCAGCACAGGACGGCAACCCGAGCTTTCTGAACTGCATCGACCGCGGCGGCCAGACCCTGCCGAACGCCCGTCGAGGTTGCGTTCACCGGCGGGTTGTCGACCGTGACCCAGGCCACGTCGCCCTTAAAGTCAACACTCACCAGCGACGGCTGCGACATTGGCAATCCCTTTGATCAGTCCAGATTCGGTTCGGGTTTATATATTGACCAACCGTTCGGTTAATGCAATGATTAAGTTGTCACGGGAACAGATGAGACTGCCATGAGCGATACGATCCTTGTACATGATCACGGAAACTGGGTAGAAATAACCCTGAACCGCCCCGACAAGCTGAACTCGTTCAATGAGGAGATGCATCTTGCCCTTCAGGACGCGCTGAAGAGCGCGCGCGAAAATGGTTCCCGCGCGATTTTGCTGACCGGCGCAGGGCGCGGTTTTTGTGCGGGTCAGGACCTTGGAGACCGCGATCCCTCGAAAATGGATGGCCCGCCTGATCTGGGCAAAACTGTACGCACTTTCTATGCCCCTTTGGTTCGACTGATCCGGTCTTTGGATTTCCCGGTAATTTGTGCCGTAAACGGCGTGGCCGCGGGTGCAGGCGCGAACCTTGCACTGGCCTGCGACATGGTTCTGGCCGGGGAAAGCGCAAAGTTCATTCAAAGCTTTTCCAAGGTCGGGCTGATTCCGGACACAGGCGGCAGCTGGCACCTGCCCCGATTGTTGGGCGAAGCGCGCGCTAAGGGGCTGGCCCTGACAGCAATGCCCCTAACCGCCAAACAGGCCGAAGAATGGGGGCTGATCTGGAAGGCGTTGCCCGATGATCAGCTGATGACCGAAGCACGCGCTCTTGCCACGCAACTCGCCAACGGCGCCACCCTTGGGTTGGGCCTGACCAAGCAGTGCATTCAAACAGCAGCCACCACATCCTTGTCCGATCAGCTTGAAATTGAAGCGGACGCGATGAAAACTTGTGGGGAAAGTGCCGATTACGCAGAAGGCGTGTCCAGTTTCCTCGAAAAACGCGCACCGCATTTTCAGGGAAGATGATGATGACCCCAAACGAACGTGCCCAAAAATCCGCGGCAGCGATGTGGGCCAATGACGAAGCCAGTAAATGGTTCGGGATGGAGCTTGTGGAGGTCGAAGAAGGGCGCGCTGTCCTGTCACTGACTGTTGCACCGCATCACTGTAACGGACACGGTATTTGCCATGGCGGCGTCACGCACGCTCTTGCCGACAGCGCTTTTGCCTTTGCCTGCAACAGCCGGAATGTTGCAACGGTGGGACAGCATACAATGGTCAGCTATCTCGCACCAGGACGGAAGGGTGACCGCCTGACGGCTACCGCGACAGAAGTGAACCTGTCCGGTCGCAGCGGTATCTACGACGTCCGCGTCATCAATCAAGACAATACTCTGATCGCTGAATTTCGCGGCATGTCCCGCGCCGTTGGCGGCCAGAATTTTCAAGAATAGTTTCGTGACTGGAGGAGTTACGCGATGGAAGACCTTACCCCCAACAAAGCGGACCTGGACCCGATCGAAATCGCCTCGATCGACGAAATTCGCGCCACGCAGCTTGAGCGCCTGAAATGGTCCGTGCGTCACGCCTATGAAAACGTTCCGATGTACAAGCAGCGCTTTGACGAGGCTGGCGTGCATCCCGACGATCTTCAGCAGCTTTCGGATTTGTCAAAGTTTCCGTTCACGTATAAAAACGACCTGCGCGACAACTATCCGTTTGGTCTTTTTGCGGTCCCGCGCAGCGAGATAATTCGCCTGCACGCGTCCTCCGGCACGACAGGCAAACCGACAGTGGTCGGTTACACAAAGAATGACATCGACAATTGGGCTGACCTTGGCGCGCGCTCTCTTCGGGCGTCTGGGCTGCGCAAGGGCGACATGGTGCACAATGCCTACGGCTATGGGCTGTTCACCGGTGGGCTAGGTGCCCATTACGGGATCGAACGCCTTGGCGCGACTGTCGTCCCGATGTCGGGCGGGCAAACCGAAAAGCAGGTCAATCTGATCAACGATTTCCGCCCTGACGGTATCATGGTTACACCCTCCTACATGCTCAATATCCTAGAACAGTTCCACAAGGCGGGTCTCGACCCACGTGAGAGCTCGCTGAAGGTTGGCGTTTTTGGCGCCGAACCCTGGACTGACGCGATGCGGGCCGAGGTCGAGGCAGCCTTCGACATGCACGCCGTCGATATCTATGGCCTGTCCGAGATCATGGGCCCCGGAGTCGCCAATGAATGCGTTGAAACAAAAGACGGACCTGTAATCTGGGAGGATCATTTCCTGCCGGAAATCATCGACCCGGCGACCGGAGAAGTCCTGCCCGATGGCGAAACCGGAGAATTGGTGTTCACGACTCTGACCAAAGAAGGGCTGCCGATGATCCGCTACCGCACACGCGATCTGACGTGCCTGCTGCCGGGGACAGCAAGGTCAATGCGCCGGATGGCAAAGATCACCGGTCGCAGCGACGACATGATGATCCTGCGCGGCGTCAACGTCTTCCCCAGCCAGATCGAGGAACAGGTCATGGCAACGGGCGGTCTTGCCCCCTATTACCAGATCGAGCTCTATAAATCCGGTCGCATGGACGCCATGCGGGTCTTTGTTGAATCCTCCCCCGGTTCCACCGACGAGCTGTCAAAAACGGCCGCTGCTCGGATGCTGACCAAGCGGATCAAGGACGTCGTTGGCGTTTCAACCGAAATTGTAGTAGGGGACCCCGGCGACGTCGAACGCTCTCAGGGCAAGGCGAAGCGCGTTGTAGACAATCGCGATAAGGACTGAGCCGTGGCCCGGACAATTGCTAAAGACCACGACCAAAAGCGAGAGCAGATCCTGAAGATGGCGGCAAAAGTGTTTGCCGACCAGGGGTTTGACCGTGCTTCGATGACCCTTTTGGCCAAAGAATGTGGGATCTCGAAAGCAAACATATACCACTACTATGACAGCAAGGATGCCATCCTGTATGACATCCTTGAAACGTACTTGCGTGAGTTGCGGGACCGGATTTGCAATGTTGATCTGGACGGCCTTAGCCCCGAACAGAAACTTCGCAAAGCAGTGCGCGAGATCCTTTTTGCCTATCAGGGTGCAGATGACGAGCACCGGGTTCAGATCAGTGGCATGAGCGCACTGACCGAGGAACAGCAAAAAAGGCTACGGGGCTATCAGCTTGATCTGGTGAACTTTGTACGCGACATACTTCTGGAGTTGTCCCCCGGTTCTTTTGACGGAGCCAAGGACACGCTTCGAGGAGCGACTATGTCAGTCTTTGGCATGTTAAACTGGTATTACATGTGGAACACCGGCGCAGGCCCCAAAGCCCGCGAGGATTATGCCGATCTGGTGAGCACCCTGACTATGCATGGCGTGCAAAAGCTTTAGGCGTGCCCGCTTGGGGAAAACACGCTTGGGGCTGGTCACGTGTGTTATTCTGAAATCTCAGGCCAGACTGGTCGGCTATCCTGAGGCGCGCCAGTAAAGACCGCGACAGCGGCGAGCGCGCGGCCACCTTTTTACTTCTTGCGCACCTTCAGATTGTCCAAAAAGAGCCGTTTCGCTGCCATGACCTCTTCGTCCGACATGTTTGATCTGTTCAATTCAAGAAAGTACTCTGCGGCACCAGCCGTTTGAACATTCAAGTTACTGACAGGCGTCAGATCATCGGACCGTACATTCAGCATCGAAAGCACCTTGGTGACAGGAAATAGACGGTCACTCATGTTTGAGGTGTCAAGGGAAACGACGTCAGCATGAGGAGATACCGCATCCTTAACTCGGGCAACTACACCAGCAAGATCTGCACCTTGCTGAAGCAGGCCTGCGTATTCCGATAGGTCTTCCTTAATTCTGTTCGAGCGTATGTTTTGCCAATAAACGCTTTTAATCCAATCAGAAGCATTCCTGGTGGAAAAAAGAAGGTTACACGCGCTTTACCATCAGCAAACTTTTCGATCTCATTCAGGAGAACCTCAGACAAAAACGGTGCCATGGAATAAGAGTACACGTTTTTGCGCCCTGGAATCAGGCCGGCAAACTCCTCACTACTGACCAACAGCGGTTTGTCTGCTTCGTTTTCAAAACGTGCCAGGGCTTGCCTGAGCAGCTTGCGAAACTTATTAAGCACTCGTTCTTCTTGCACCACAGAAAAGCGCCGTGCTGAGAAGCCAGCCTCTTTCAGATCACTCGGAACAAGAATATTCACTCTGCTCTTCAATCGGGAACGGTTTCGGAGCAACATCGTTTGCAGAGTTCGAGTGCCTGTTTTGTGAAACCCCTGATGTACGACTACTTTCAACGTTTATTTATCCTTACTCAACCCTTATCGAAATTGATGGAAAAGCACTTCACTCAATACCTTTTATCCTTCACAGACCCACATGTAACCTTAGACCTTCCCCCCAGTGGTCCCTCATTCATAACGAGAGGGTGCGGGTTCGGTTTTCATAGTCTTCGGTTTCGGTTAGGGCAAACTCACCTGCGGCGATAACCTCATACGGGTTGGAAAACTCGGGGAAATCACCATTCAGAGTGATCGCACCATCCTAGGTAATCGCGCGAAAGACGGTATCCCTTGCAGCACTTAACGTTGCGAATTTCATAGCAGGCTCTCCCAGACATCGCGGATGACATCCGCGGCCATCAGCACGTCATCGCGGGATGTGTCGAATTGCCCAACCTGAAAGCGGATGATCTTGCGGCCATCGAACATGCCTTGCGTCAAGTAAATTCGGCCATCGTCATTCAGCGCGTCCACCAGCCGCTGCTGCGCGGCGTCATCCCCAGGACAGCGAAAGGAAAACAGGCTCAGGATCGGGCCGGTGGTGATCTCAAACCCCTCCATCGCGCCGATCTTTTCTGCAAGTTCATTGGCCCAGAGCACATGGTTGCGAATACGGTCCCGCAACCCGTCGAGACCGTATGACCGCAACAAGAACCAAATCTTCAATGCCCGGAACCGACGACCCAGGGGGATGGTCCATTCCGAATAATTCGTCGCCTCTGCCCCAGTGGTCTTGAGGTATTCCGGTTCGATCTTAAGCGTGTTGAGCTGTGGCGCGGCGTCCCGCAGAAACTGGATCGCGCAATCGAACTGCGCACCCATCCATTTATGGGGGTTGAAGACAATGCTGTCGTAACGGTCCGCCCCGGGCCAAAGGGCCTCGCGAAACTCGGGGCAGATCATCGCCGACCCCGCCCAGGCCGCGTCTAGATGTGTGTAGAGGTCGTATTTTTGCGCAATCTCAGCGACCGCTACCAGATCATCGCAGGCCCCAACCCCGGTACCGCCCGTAATTGCAATGATACCGGCAGGCACATACCCAGCCGCGATGTCACCCTGAATTGCGGCGTCAAGAGCCCCTGCATCAATCGCAAAGGTCGGACCACCTGTAGGCAGTTTCACCAGATTGTCCTGACCAATCCCCGCAACCCAGCAAGCCCGATCAATCGACGAATGCACCTGATCCGAACAGTAAATGCGCAGCGCGCCCTTGGCGTTCAGGCCTTCGCGGTTGCCGGTAAACCCTGTTGCCCGTTCCCGCATTGTCAACACAGCCGACAACGTGGCTGATGATGCACTGTCCTGAATAACTCCGGTCATACCTTCCGGCAATCCAAGCGCTTGCCGCAGCCAATCGACCATGACACCTTCGACTTCAGTCGCAGCTGGCGAGGTCTGCCATAACATGCATTGCGCCGCGATTGTGGTCACCAGCATTTCAGCCAGCATCGACGGGGGCGCTGCATTGGCCGGGAAATAGGCAAAGAACCGGGGGTGTTGCCAATGAGTAATACCCGGCATCACGATCTGTTCGAAATCGGCCATGATGGCTTCCATCGGCTCGCCACTATCGGGGGGCGATACCTTTAGCTGGGCCACGATTTGTCCTGGTTTTGTCTGTGCGCGAACAGGGCGCTCGGCAAGAGTTCTGTGATAGTCGGCCGCCCATTTCGAAATGTGCTGACCCCAATGCGAAAACGTGTCCCAATCCATACGCAAGCCTTCTTTTGTAACTGAGCACCAATTCGTCCAGTCCCCGACCTTACCTGTTCGGCTCGTGGACTAAAGCCGAACAGGTGTGCATTTTTCAATTGAAAAGGTCCCGGGTTCTGGCTTCAGACCGAAAAACTGACATTCGCCTGACCTGTGCCAGAGCTGCCGAAATACGGGGTGTATATGTCGATCTCACCCTTGTAGCTGCTCCAGCCCAGAGCTCCGAACAGCAAAGCAGTGTCATTCATGGCGCATTCGCCTGTACATTTCTTTGCATAGTCTGGAAGCATTTCAAGGGGCATTGCCATTTGTGGACAGCCCCGGTTTTGCAAGAGTTTTCTTCGAGTTTGTGATCGTTTTGCGTAGCGGTCATTTGTCCGGCCTTTGTGCGCGGCGCATTTGACCGCTGGCCCTGATGAAGTCCGCGGGCCGGGTCCCTATCAACTTGCCGGGCTATGACGCTCTGGCAATACCTCGGGGTGTTCCGGCTGCGGCGGCAAAGATCATCATCACTGGAAATGCCCTTGCAACTCGTATGGAGCGTTTCTTGGACGCCCCGAAATCTCAGGCTGGCTTATAGGCCTCCTTTTTCGACATGACAGCCCAAACGACCCGGGCGGTCTTGTTCGCCAGGGCCACGCTGACCAGTCGGGCTGGTTTGTTGTTGAGCAGGCATGGGACCCATTCTGCGATCTGCGTCTGTGCATGACAGATCCGTCTGAGTACAGCCGTCGCGCCTACAACGAGGAGCTTGCGCAGATAGCCATCTCCCATCTTCGTGATCCGTCCCAACCGGTCCTTGCCTCCCGACGAGTTCTGTCTCGGAACCAGTCCGAGCCAGGCGGCGACCTGGCGTGCCGACCAGAACTGCAAAGGATCAGCGACGGTAGCGGCCATCGCTGTTGCTGTGAGCACGCCAACACCTGGGATCGTGGCCAGCCGCTGGCAAACCTAACTTGTACGATGCCAGGCATGTATGTTCCGATCAAGTTCGGTGATCTCTTCTTCAAGACCGTCCTGTCTGACGTCAGACACAAGAGCGGTCACAAGGGCTTTTCGGCGGCGCACTGTTTCTGCAATCGCACCGGAATACCGTGTGACCCATCGGTTCAGCGTTGTATGATCAACAGAAACGCCTCGTTCGTGCATGATTTCTTCCAGATCACGATAAGACACTCCATATCGGACATAGAAAACACCGCGATCAGGATCACTTCCCTGAGATATTGTGCGCCTTTGAAAGAGATTCTAGTCCGACTTTCGACTTGAAAATACCGATAGTCATTCACCCGCTGGTGGCGCGAGCGTCAATGGCAAAAAACTTGCAACAGAACCCATAGGCATAAGGGTTGCACCAAACGGTTGCGGTCATCAAAGGAGATGTGCCTGGACTGCGCCGGATCGAGCCGGTAGAGGATCGATAAAAAAAACTACCCAATTACAAAATAGTATTAAGAATCTTCATATTCCATCGCATCTTGATCTTGTATTGGAGCACACGCTCCCGTTCTAAGAAGGCAAAAATTAAACCAAAAGTCGTTTCCAAATTCATTTTGGTAGTTCATACCATAGAGCCTTTTGAGGCTCATTTTGCTGCAAAATCTCTGTTCAAACCAAACCACAAAATTCATCCATACATCCACAGCATGATCTTGGCTTTCGATCTCCAGATAATCGATGCCATGGCGACCGTTCAAAGAAAACTCAACCCACGACATATTGTTACCAAATCTCTTTAGCGCATCATCTATGTAACTTTGATTTGGAAGCTGCATATCTCCGAAAAAAATCCACCGAAGCTTTCTTTCAACGCCAACGGCTTGAAGAATGTATGATAGCTTGGACATTCTTCGTCTTCTAAAGTCGGCGCCCCGATCGACGCCGGAGTGCGCTAATAAAATTGCCTCTCGTCGGACGCGAGTGGCACCTGCAGTAATAGGATCGGTGTTCGGGTGACACCAATATCTGCTTCGTATTGGGTTGGGTACAGGCTTTCCATACGCTTAGCGATCATGGTCTTTCCTATCCCTGAGCTGCCATAAACCATAAGGCCAGGCATCCAGGACTGTTTTGGCATCTTTATGAGAGAAGTGAGCCTGTTCAGCATTATATTTGCGCGATCAAATGCGATCCACCTGTCACTGCGGACCAGGTCTAGTCTTTCGTTTGTTTCCATAAAAATCATCCATCAGGTAGGTAGGAAGATCCGGATAGCTGGTATCGATCGCGAACATCTCGCGGGATGGATCGCGTTTGGTTTTGTCGTTAGGAAGTCGCGCTTGACGTTCTCCCTCCAGCCGCACCGCCAGAGTTTTCTGCTTGGACGCGTGCGCGATGCGCCTTTATTCTTCAATAATCTGAAAAAGCATCGCCTCCGGGATCGTCCCGCCGTGGCGTTCGTGAAATATCGAACGCGCACGCCGCGACTCCCAAAGCGAAATTCGTGGCCGCGACAGATTCTTGTAGCGCGCTACCATGGTCCGTCCTTCGTCATTTACAGCCCAAATCTGGGACATATCGCGAGGGGGCACTGCCAAATTGATCGCCCTCCGCTTCTCGGATAGCGAGGCACCATGACGATACCCATCTCGATGCCATGCCTGAAGGGCTTTCGTTTTCCCCGCGAGATCGTCTCCTATGCCGTCTTGGCCTACCATCGGTTTGGGCTGAGCACTGCCGATGTCGAGGACTTGCTCGCCGAGCGCGGTGTCATCGTTAGCCGCGAGGCCATTCGTCTCTGGGTGAACCGGTTCGGTCCACAGTTCGCGGCTTGTATCCGGCGCGATCGACCCCGGCCGCACGACAAATGGCATATGGACGAGCGCGTCGTCCCGATCAACGGCGTAAACACTGGCTGTGGCGGGCCATCGATGCCAACGGAGACGTTCTCGACATTCTCATTCAACCCCGCCGCAACGCCAAAGCCGCAAAGCGATTTTCGCTCGTTTGGTCGCCGCCTACGGCAATCCGCGTGTCGTGATCACCGACAAGCTCCGCAGTTATACCAAGCCGATCCAGGCCATCGCGCCTGACGCTGACCATCGAGCACACAAGGGCCTCAACAATCGGATCGAAGGGTCACATCGGCCAACCCGGAAACGGGAAAAGATCATGGGCCGGTTCAAGTCACCGCGCCAGGCACAACGGTTTCTCGCCGTCCACGATCAGGTCAGTACAATCTTCCGCCCTCGCCGCTATCGCCTCACCGCCAAATCCTATCGCCACGCAATAGCCGATGCCTTTGATCTTTGGAACGGCTACACACCCGAGATGACCGCCTGACGGGCG
>NZ_JBQFZP010000022.1:0-39918 GCF_056542305.1 Ruegeria sp. AD9 | reverse complement strand
GACATGATCCTCCAGCGAGAACTCGTAAAACAGCGACGCTTGCGCTTCCTGTCTCGGTCCCATCATGGCTGATCCCTCCCTTTAGGAAGAAATGAATCAGCAACTTACCAACCGATCAAGCCCGAGTTTTTCAACAAAATACGCCCTTGGCACCGGAATCTTCCATTTATCCCGGGTATTCCGATGGGTTTCCGCGTGGCGCTGTGTTTTTAATAATGTGCTATTTTCAGCGCTATAGACGCTTTAAAGATGTACTTTTCAAAGAGATCCTCTTGCCTTTTCTTTGAAATTATACGATTTAGGGCGTCATGAACGCTGGAAGATCGCAAAATCTGAAGAAAGTTCTCGACTCGGTGCCCGCTGGGTATCTCGTCGATGCCAACTGGCTCACCGCCCATGGCATAGCCTACGAAACCTTTCGCGACTATGTAAAACGGGGCTGGCTCGAACGCGTTCACCGCGGCGTTTTCCGCCGACCTGTTCCCAATCCGCCCGCATCAAACACCATTGACTGGAAGGCCTGCCTGATCTCGATGCACCATATCATGGGCTATGATATTCATGTCGGCGGCAAAACTGCTCTCTCTCAACAGGGCTACGACCACTACCTGCATTTGGGAGACAACGCCCCTATCTGGATCTATGGCTACAAAATACCCAACTGGCTCACGAAGCTGCCACTCAATGCACCTATAGAAACGCGCAATACGTCGTTGTTCACTGACCAGGCACTTGGCGTTACAAATGACGACCTAAAATCTGAAAACTCCCTCCCGTGGGACTGGCAACTGCGCATGTCGGCCCCCGAACGGGCGGTCATGGAAGCTATGGACGAATTGCCGGACCATGAGAGTTTTCACAACCTCGACATGGTGTTCGAGGGCTTGACGACGCTACGACCTAAGTTGCTCTCGGCGCTCTTGTTGAGCTGCAAGAAAATAAAAATCAGGCGCCTCTTCTTCGTTTTTGCGGATCGCCACAATCACCCCTGGCGCAAACGACTTGATGCTGACGCCTTCAACCTCGGGACGGGGGATCGAGCATTGGTCAAAGGTGGCCGGATACATCCGCGATATCGTATCATGGTACCGGAAGAGTTCGCCACGACAGAGGCAGAAAATGGCGCGTAGGAACTACGAATCCCAGGTCGCCCTTATCGGATATGATAGGCAAGAATCTGACTTCGAAATGTAATACGCAGAACTTTCAACAATCGCGTAATAAAGGCGTTCTGGCTTGAAACATAAATGTTTTTAAGCCTCAACTTGCAATGGCGATTAGAGCTCATGAGTCGATTTGAAAAGTGAGTGTTGATTTCCGCTGAGAAGTGACCCGGTATTTTCACCGAGATTTGACCCACCTTTGTTTATGTCTCAGCGTTTATGTTGTGGTCAATGTTGGCGTTTCCTTTCTCGTTTTTTTTGCAGCCTCAGAGCTTGCCTTGAAGCGGTAGCTGTCGTTGCCGGTTTCGAGGATGTGGCAGCGGTGTGTGAGGCGGTCGAGTAGCGCAGTTGTCATCTTTGCATCGCCGAAGACCTGCGCCCATTCAGAGAAGCTGAGGTTGGTTGTGATGATGACGCTGGTGCGCTCATAGAGTTTGCTGAGCAGATGGAATAGCAGTGCGCCGCCGGATGGGCTGAATGGCAGGTAGCCGAGCTCGTCGAGAATGACCAAGTCGATCTTGGTCATCATCTCCGCCATCTTCCCAGTCTTGCCGAGCGCTTTTTCCTGCTCCAGCGCATTGACCAGTTCCACTGTCGAATAGAAGCGGACTTTACGCCTGTGATTTTCGATAGCCTGAACGCCGATGGCTGTCGCGATGTGGCTCTTGCCAGTACCGGGTCCGCCGATCAGGACAACGTTCTCTGCATTTTCCATGAAGTCACCCCGATGCAATTGCCGGACAGTGGCTTCGTTGATCTCGCTGGATTTGAAGTCGAAGCCCGCGAGGTCTTTGTAAGAGGGGAAGCGCGCCACCTTGGTATGATAGGCGATTGATCGCACCTCCCGCTCAGCGATCTCGGCTTTGAGAAGCTGGGAAAGCATCGGTGTTGCGGTCTCGAAGGCGGGCGCGCCCTGGGCGACCAGATCCTCTACTGCATTTGCCATGCCATACAGCTTGAGGCTGCGCAGCATGATCACGATGGAAGCTCCTGCCGGATCATGACGCATGGCGCTTCTCCCCGGTTTGTCTCAGATCATCGTAGCGGTCCACGTTTGCCTTCGGGGTCTTTTCCAAAGCCAGCGCATCTGGTGGGTCGATCTCTGGAAGGTCTGTTTGCTTCTTGTCAATCAAGCGGTGCAGCAGGTTCAGGATATGCGTCTTGGTAGGAACCCCGGCTTCCAAAGCCAATTCTACGGCGCGCAGAACGGCATCCTCGTCGTGATGCAAAACCAGGGACAGGATATCGACCATTTCCCTGTCACCGCCCTCTTTGCGGAGCATATGATCCTGGAGACGACGGAAGGCGTCTGGCATCTCCGTAAACGGCGCACCGTTACGCAGAGCACCCGGTTTACGTTGGATGACTGCCAAATAGTGACGCCAATCGTAGACCACTCTGCCAGGCTTGCGATGTGAACGCTCTATGATCCGCTCATGTGAACAAACGGTTTGGCCCTCAGCCACGACGACCAGACGTTCGGGGTAGACATGCAGGCTGATCCGCTGGTTGGCAAAGCTGGCCGGCACGCTGTACCGGTTGCGTTCGAAAGTCACCAGGCATGTCGGCGATACCCGTTTGCTGTGCTCGACGAACCCATCGAAGGCCGGTGGCAGCGCCATCAACGTGGGCTTCTCAGCTTCCCATGCATCAGCAACAGTACCCGGCAATTCCCGGTGCTTTGTCTCGCCCCATAGGGCGACACAGCGATCCTCAAGCCATTGGTTCAGCTCGCCCAGATCCTTGAAGACGGGCATGACCTGCCACAGCCGGTTGCGCGCATCGCGGACGTTCTTCTCGACCTGACCTTTCTCCCAACCCGCAGCAGGGTTGCAGAACTCTGGTTCAAAAACATAATGGCTGGCCATGGCCTTGAAGCGAGCATTGATGTCACGTTGCTTGCCTCGGCCCACACGGTCCACGGCCGTCTTCATATTATCGTAAATCCCGCGGCCGGGAACGCCGCCAAACACGCGGAACGCATGCCAATGGGCGTCAAACAGCATCTCATGCGTTTGCAACGGATAGGCTCGCACGAGGAAAGCCCGGCTGTGTGAGAGTTTGATGTGAGCGACCTGAAGCTTGACCCGATCTCCACCGATATTGGCCCAGTCTTCGCTCCAGTCGAACTGGAACGCTTCACCCGGCTGGAATACCAGCGGCACGTAAGTTCCACGTCCCGTCGTCTGTTCCGCACGGTGCCGATCTGCCCGCCACGTCCGCGCGAATGCGGCAACACGGCCATCGGATCCTTCATAGCCCAGCTTCACCAGATCAGCATGCATCTGCTTCACCGTGCGCCGATCCTTGCGGGGCTTGCGTGTCTGGGCGAGCAGCCAGGCAGACAACCGATCCGCATACGGATCCAATTTGCTCGAACGCGGCGGCGTCTTGAACTTCGGTTCGACAGCGCCTTCGCGTAGATACTTTTTGATGGTGTTGCGAGACAGCCCCGTGCGCCGTGAAATCTCGCGAATTGGCATTTTGTCACGCAATGCCCAGCGTCGTATGACACTCAAAAATCCCATGTCGATCACTCCAAATCTCCCCAAACGAAAACGTCGGGGGAAAGTTGCTCACATGGGTCAAGTCTCAGTGAAAATTATCGGGCCTACCGGGTCACTTCTCAGCGGAAATCAACAACCGTGTACCGCAGATAGAAGTACACAGCGTACAAAACTGCATCCTTGGGGAAATGACAGCCCTTCAATGAGATCATGCTCAAACAACCTGTTCGAAAATTTTTCGACGAGTACAAACCGCAGATCACGCATACTCGTCAACTAGACCCCAGAGTTTGCGACACATCCAGACCGACTACGCCAGTATCAAGGCTCTGCGGAAAGCTGCCGCCGAGTTTGAGACATACATCACCAACAACAAGGACATAATCCCGAATTACGCCGAGCGACGCAGATATGGTGAACGCGTTTCCACCGGCTTTGTTGAAAGCACCGTCAACACCGTCGTCGGAAAACGTTTTGGCAAGAAGCAGCAGATGCGCTGGTCAAAACAAGGTGCCCACCTCATGCTTCAAACTCGCGCCCGAACCCTTGATGGTACGCTTCGAAATAAATTCGAGCAGTGGTATCCGGAGATGAAATCTCAGGAAGAAACGCAAATGGTGGCCTGATTGCCCCACACTTTGCGGTACTCTCCATTTACATTGACTGCGATACGCTCTAACGCGCGTACAACGAGGCTCAAAAAGGTCTGAGACATCTTTATGGACATGCAAAACCCCACTCAGAACGTGTTGCAAGAGGCCCTGCAAAGCCAGAGCGCTACTGTCGGCGTCATTGGTCTCGGCTATGTCGGCCTGCCGCTTGCGGTAACGGCGGCGGCGCGGGGGTTCAATGTTGTGGGATTTGATCTCGATGAGGCCAAACCCATCAAGCTTGAACGCGGAGAAAGCTACATTGATGCAGTAACCCCGGACATGTTGGCCGAGGTCACACAGGACGGGCGTGTGACCTGGACAGCCGATTTTTCGCGCCTGTCCGCATGCAACGTGATTGTCATCTGTGTTCCAACACCACTGAGCCGCCATCGTGAACCGGATCTGTCGTTTGTCGAGGCAACAGGGCGGACGATCGCCAGGCATATGCGTCCGGGCACATTGGTCGTTTTGGAATCCACAACCTTCCCTGGAACGACAGTTGAGGTTCTGACCCCGATCCTGACAGCAGGCGGGCTGACACCGGAACAGGATTTCTGGGTCGCTTTCAGCCCCGAGCGGGAAGATCCGGGTAACACATCCTTCCGTACCCATTCTATTCCCAAAATCGTGGGTGGAGATTCCGAAGCCGCCGGACAGCTGGCCACGGCCTTCTACAAAAAAATTGTCGATAAGGTGGTGCCCGTTTCCTCAACCCGCACGGCCGAGGCGGTTAAGATCACCGAGAACATTTTTCGCGCTGTCAATATCGCTCTCGTGAATGAACTCAAGATGATCTACGATGCAATGGGGGTTGATGTGTGGGAGGTCATCGACGGGGCAGCCACCAAACCCTTTGGGTTTATGCCCTTTTATCCTGGTCCCGGGCTGGGTGGGCACTGCATTCCGATTGATCCGTTCTACCTGACCTGGAAGGCGCGGGAATACGGGTATTCGACCCGGTTAATCGAGCTGGCCGGTGAGATCAACGTGCAGATGCCGGACTATGTGATTGCCCGTCTGCGCGAGGTTCTGGACCGGGAAACCGGGAAGGGCCTGTCAAAATCCCGTATCCTGCTGGTTGGGATCAGTTACAAGAAAAACGTCCCTGACATGCGGGAAAGCCCGTCGGTCAAATTGATGGATATTCTGCTCAACAATGGGGCCGAAGTCGATTTCCTGGATCCACATATCGATGAGATTCCACGCATGCGCGACTATCTCCACCTTCAGGGGCGCAATGCTGTTCAGGCGGATAGTTTGCACTCAGATAAATACGACGCCATCCTCATCTCAACGGACCACGATGCGGTGGATTATGCGGCCCTGGTGGCGTTGGGTATCCCGGTGGTCGATACCCGTAATGCCATTGCTGCGCGCAACTTGCCGATGACTAAGGTGACCAAGGCGTGATCACCGAGGCGTCGTCAAAGGTGTTGTCACATTAACTTTGAACCCACCAAGAAATGCTGATGTTAAGATTTCAAAGCGCTCGAGTGGCTGAAATCCAGGCGTCAAACGCTTCGAGACGGTGATATCTGATTGTTAATGCGGAGCGACGGCCTGCGGGGACACTGAAGCAATTCCGAACGGCTGAATGGGTAGCCACGAACCGCTGTAATCCTCCTGGAGACCGATGGTTCTGCATCGTCCGTTCTCGCTTTCGAAACGGTAGATGGCTGTTTTCGGCGCGGTTGTTGAGCCCCTTGTGCGACCAGTGATCCAGACCCGGCGCGATCTCTCGTATGGCCGCGCCATATGAGCGCAGCTTGTCCGTGATGATCCGCTTGGGAACATAACCAAGACGCTTTATCAGGCGGCGCAACAGCCGTTTTGCCGCTCGTTTGTCCCGATTCGGTTGGAATATTTCGTCCAGCACGACACCATGTTGATCGACCGCGCGCCAAAGCCAATACTTGCGACCAGAAATTCTCACGACAACCTCATCGAGATGCCAGATATCGCCGGGACGGTCCTGTCGCTGTCGCAATTTGCGAGCGATCTGCGGCCCGAACTTAATGACCCAACGCCGGACAGTCTCGTAAGACGCGTCGATCCCACGCTGCAGCAGCATCTCTTCAACTTCCCGTAGGCTTAGATTGAAACGGGCGTACAACCACACTGCATGGGCGATTATCTGAGGAGGAAATCGGTGACGCTTGTAGCTGATAGGCGATAAATTCATCGATGCCACCTCCGTCCTAATCCAGGCAAGAGCAACCGAACGGCGGTTAACGTGACATCACCGCCGCATCGCATCTCTGATCGAAAACGCCAAAATCAATGGCATCGAACCCTTCGCCTATCTCAAGGCCACTCTCGAAGCCATCGCCGCAGGTCATCTCAAAAACCAAATCGACGAATTGCTACCGTGGAACTTCAAACCGTCAAGCTAAAACCAGACGGCCATCAGACACCGCTTACCGATCTTCTAAACAAATCGGCAAAGCACATCAGTGGGGACCAATGCCAGTGTTTACGAATTGAGAGATGTAGTAGCAATCGACTTGTGACGGCCTGGCGATACTGTGGCTTTAAAATTCGCCCTTAAGGTTCTCATCCGCTGACTTCACTTAGCCGTTGTGTTCTAAATAATTCGCCCAAATTGGATTGAGAAAGTTTCGCGCGCGAAACACTCTAGGTATCGATCTGACTGGCAACGCTCTATCATGTCAGTAGATGTTTCAGATAATCGCCATATGTGGACTTGGCGAACAATTGTGCGCGTTCGGCCAGCGCAGCATCATCTATCCAACCTTTTTGCCATGCGATTTCGTCCAAGCTTCCGGTCTGCATGCCCAGCCGATCCGTTAATGTTCGTACAAAATTACCTGCATCGAGCAGAGATCCGTGTGTGCCGGTATCCAACCATGCAAAGCCACGGCCCATGGTTTGAACTTTTAACAAATCATCTTTCAGATACATCTCAAGCAATGTTGTGATTTCTAGCTCACCGCGTTCGGATGGTTGAACCTGACGCGCGCGGCTCGATGCGTCTCCGTCCAGGAAATACAACCCGGTCACCGCGTAGTTTGACGGTGGTATTTTGGGTTTTCAATAATGCCACGGGCATTGCCAACTTGTTTGTGCGTTGTGACCGGGTTACGGCTCAGGCATGAAGACACTGCCTAAATTGCCGCGCCTGAAGGGTTTTCGTTTTCCGCGCGAGATCATCGCCTTTGCCGTCTGGGTCTACCATCGCTTTGCGCTCAGCGCCGCTGATGTTGAAGATCTGCTCGCGGAACGCGGTGTGACGGTCAGCCGGGAAACGATCCGGCAATGGGTCAATCGTTTTGGCGGCCATTTCGCGAATTGCATCAGGCGAGACCGACCAGCTGCGGTCGACAAATGGCATTTGGACGAAGTGGTCATCCCGATCAACGGTCGGAAATGTTGGCTCTGGCGGGCCGTGGATGCGAACGGAGATATTCTTGATATCCTCGTCCAACCACGGCGGAGTGCCAGGGCAGCGCGGCGCTTTCTGAAGCGGTTGATTTCGCAATTCGGCGAACCCCGTGTTGTAATCACGGATAAGTTGCGAAGCTATTTCAAGCCGATCCGCGATCTTGTGCCAGGTGCAGATCACCGAGCACACAAGGGGTTGAACAATCGGATCGAAGGATCACACAGATCCTCTCGAAAGCGTGAAAAGTTCATGGGACGCTTCAAGTCGCCAAGGCAAGCGCAAAGGTTCCTTGCCGCTCACGACCAGATCAACACCGTCTTTCGACCCCGCCGCTATCAACTCTCCACCGTCTCATACCGTCACGCCAGAACCGATGCTTTCGGCCTCTGGGACGGTTACGCTCTCGAAATGACCACCTGACAGACGCAGACTAGACCGCCGTCAGCCGCGTGCAAACAAGTTGGCAATGCCATGGCAACTGGTGGACATTGATAGATAGCCCGTTGTCAATCGCCCTGTGGTCGATTGCGATCATCGGCTTTGTCCTGCCCCTGATCGTAGGCGCGCGCGTAAAAGCCAAAATGTACCAAAGACGCGACGAAGAAGGCGCGATCAGCGATTGATTGTAACTCTCGGGCGGCTGGGTATATCCGGTCGCCCGGAACGGTTACCCATACGCGTAGCAATTACATAAAACGTGTTTGAGATTGTGGCCTCAAACTTGACGCTCCCCATTATCAGCAGTCCCGAAGCGATCACTTATGTTGTTCAAAGCAGATGGGAAACCCGGTCTCGTGGTGATTGTCCAAGGAGGTTGCTGCAAATCCGCTGCCGAAGCTGCGGTAAACGAGTTAGTCCCGCGTAACCACGCGCCAGCCAGTTCGGTCCCGGCTGGCGCGTGGAAGGTGCAAGGGCTCTTATTCGCGAACCCTGTATATCAAAGGCGCCAAAGCGTTCAGCTAAAGTAGGAATCGTAACTGCGTTTGTAGATGAACTCGTTGTCCGCGTATTTCCGGGCCCTTGACTGCGATACCAAAGTGAAGACACAGCCAGCGATATTGGCCCCCATCGACCGCAATTCTCTCAGCCCCTCGCGTACCGCGTTCCTGCTCGTGTGGTTCCAGCGCACGAGGTAGACGACGGTGTCCGAAAGCCTGGCCAACAGTCGGGCGTCCGTCACCGCCAGTGCGGGCGGGGTATCAAGGATCACCAGATCATATTCGTCACGAAGCTGGTCGATAACTTCGGCGAAGCGCGTCGAAGACAAAATATCGGCCGGGCTTTCCGTCAGTTTTTCGGAAAGGCTCAACGACAAAATATCCAGTCCCGTTGCTGTCTCTCTGGCAAGCGCCTCTTCAAGCGTACATTTCTTCTGTAGATACGTGGCCAATCCATACCGCCCGCCCGATGCCGACTGCGCCCGGTGCAGGAAGGATATGCGTTTTTGCGGCTTGTCCGCGTTGGCAATGCTTGGAAATTTCGAATAGATCACGGCATTGCTGTCGTCCCGGAAATCGCAACAAACAAGAATAGTCCGGCGGCCGGTGCTCTGACTGGCAAGACCGGTCAGAAACGAGAGCGAACTTTTCCCTTCCCCGGGAACGGAAGATGTGAACATCACGACCTTGGGTACGTGGCTGGCGTCGCTGTAAAGGATGCTCGTTCGCAAGTTGCGAACACTTTCCGACAGAAGACTTTTGGGGTTCGACACGAAACTGCCGCCCAGCTTTTGCAGGCTGCGGCGCATTCCGGTCATCGGGATCGAGTTGAGCACAGGAAGCCGCGAGATCCTAGCCAGAGCTTTCGGGTCCCGTACGGCCTGACTTGTCTGTTCGCGGAACAGCAGCCATAGGAAGCCCAAAAACAGTCCACCGCCAACGGTTGAGATCATCACGCGGGCGCTGGTCTCGAAATCGGGGCTTGTCGGCGTGTCAGCGGCTGACAGCACGCGCGCACCAGCCGATTGCAGGTTGGCCTGTTCGGTGATTTCCTTCTGGCGTGTCACAAAGGTTTGCAACAACGTCTGGTTCGATTGCACCTCGCGTTCGAGCCGGTCAATGGACAGTTCATCGGCGGTTTGTTCGATTGCTATGACTTCAAGATCGCGAACCAGTTTCTGAAGTTGAATTTCACGCTGCTCCAACGATTCCACCTCAAACTCCAGAGCAGCCACGACATAACCGGCCTCTTCGCGGATATTCTCGTAAAGCTGGTCCAGCAGCGCGTTGTTTCGCGTACTGTTGGGTCTTGAACTGCCGCCGGCGATGGCACTGTCACCTGCCATGGCCTCGCGAATATCGATTTCGCGCCGACGGAACTCTGCGATCAACGGAGACTCGCGGAATTCAGTAACTGTCCAAAGGTTTTCTTCAGAGTCCAGGGCGGTTTTTGCCCGATCGCGGCGGGCACGGGACTCGGCGAGGCGCAGTTGGATCGAAGCCAGTTCCTGGTTGAGCGCTGTCAGCTGGACACTTGTCATCTGCGAGCTCTGAGCCTGCCTGTTGGCCAGGTCCAAACGCGCGGTTTCAAGGTTTTCCTCAAGGGTCTCGACGCTGTTTTTCAACTCCAGAATGCGTTCGTCGACCAGTTCGATCACAGTAACGATATTGCGGTTCTTAGAGGCCTTCTGTAAGGCAATGTACTCATCGCTGATGGTATTGACGATCAGCGCGGACTGCGCGGCATTGGGCGATGAATAGACAATCTCGATCACCCTGGATCCGTTAACTTGAAAGACCCCCATATTGGCGCGAATCATGTTGATCGCGTTGCGCATGCCTTTTTCGTACATCTCCTCTTCGGTCAACGGAGCACTTTCGGTGTCGGGTTGCTGCACCGACATCCCAAGCGCGGCCATGGCGCGGTTGAGAATCGCTCTTGCCTGCCCTGGAGGCGGCGCGGGTGTTTCCTGGCCTTGGGCCTGCGCAACGCCTTCGTCAACTGCGGCCTCGCTATCCACTTGCACGAGATTCAGGCGTTCCACCACCTTCTGAAGCAATGTCGTCGAGTTGAGGATTTCGATCTGGTTGCCGATCTCGGTCCCGGCTTCGGGTTCGGTCAGGACGTTTGAGATATCGACGATCTGGACGCGCTCGGGTTCGAACAAAATACTTGCCGCAGCAGTATAGACGGGCTCCTGCCGAAGCACGATGACGGCACCAACCAACATCCCGACGACGCCACAGCACAGAAAAAACAGCTTTCCCCGCCAAATCAGTGAAAGAAGTTCTCGTAAGTTCAATTCGTTGTCGTTTTGATTCTCGTACATAAGTTCAAAAGAATCAAATTCCGAGGCCTTGGACGGACCCGCGCCCTGACTATTCACTTTAACTAACCCTTCAAACTGCAACACGTGCCTCCATATATGCACAATCAGTCAACAAACCAAAGCGCCATCTGGATTTCTTCTCCTTCAGATTGTGTTTAAACACGAAAAATCAACCAACTTTGGGCGCCACCCGGACCAGGCGGTGCGCGGGTGAAATGACTAAACCGTTGGTTTTCGCAGATCAAACAGGGGCTCCAGTTGCGAATTGGTGCACAACAGACGGGTCTGAGCCTTTGTTGCGCCCCGTGATATAAAACAATTTTTCGGTTCCAAAATTAAAACAATGCAATCGTTTGGCGATGAATAGGTGCCATAGATTGTATAATCGCCGAAAGTTGGCGCGAGGGCAAGTTTTGAACCCAAAAAGATAGGCGTTATATGGCTTATAGGCAGATCTTGCAGACTCTATTCTAGCGTGTCCAAATGATTTGGACTATCAATATATTAAGCAGTGTACCGGCGCATGCTAGACGAAAGCATTATGCCGGGTTAACGTTTCGTTTACTGAAGGTGCAGATGTTAAAAAGCGTGTTGGGATGAGTGCTGGCTTTCTTGACCGAGTAAATATAATAGAGGCAGAACGGACCGCAGAGAAACGATGGGGATTTGGGCATTTTCTATTTCCAGTTGCTTCATGTGGCTGGTGACAATTCTAATCTGGATCAAATTTGATCTTGGTGTTGTGCTCGGATTGGCATGCGGTCTCGGAGCGGGCGTGGTCGTTTTTATAGGGCTGATATTCCTTCTCGAAGCTCTGTCCTGGCAGCAGTCCCGGAGCAGCAAGCCGCAAACCCCCCTTAGCACGTCGCGACCGAAGTAAATCCCACCGTCGGCGCGTGCCTGGATCAGACAGGCTGCATTGCACAGAAACAGGAAACAGATTGTGCATATTTTGGCTGTCTGTTTCGATTTTCCGATCCGCTCTGTGCTATCGGCGGCTTTGTGATGTTTTGAGGAACAGGGCGCTGGACAGCAGTCTCGCCGGACGCCTGACGACACCAAAACCCATTGTGACAGGTCAGGATACAGGCGGCGCTGCCGCATATGCGCTGCACCTTTCGGTGGCGATCAGCGTTTGCTGGATTTGAAGCTGAATGCTTGCGGGTACGAAACTCCGGAGAAATTTCTGGTCGATTCCGAAGTTCGTGATAAGGATAATTTGCTGTTCGGGTCAGGCTCAGCGTGGTGGAACCTCATTCGTATGATGCGGGTCACGCCACGGTCATTTTAGGTCGATACACTATTTTCAGAAAGATCCATGTCCAAGATGTACAATTCAAAGCTTGAAACGAACACGCAAAAATCCAAACCCACATTTATCGGAATTGGCCCGCCAAAATGCGCAACGACATGGCTCGATTCCATTCTGCGCCGGCACCCCGACGTCTTCTTACCCGTCCAGCAGAAAGAAGTGTTTTATTTCGATCGCTTCTACGACCGTGGAGATGATTGGTATTGCGGGCTCTTTGACGGGGCTGCCGACCGTCCGGCAATAGGAGAGATTAGTACGTCCTATATTCTGGATGTTCAGACGGTGCAGCGAATAAGAGATTTCAATCCCGAGGTGAAGCTGATCTGTATCCTGCGGAACCCGGTGGACAGGATGGTCTCTCACTACAGGATGTTTGTCGAAAATGGTCGAACGGACCTTGATTTCGAAAACGCCGTCGCGCGCCATCCGGAACTGAGAATGAACAGTTCATACGCCGGGCTTCTCGGGAATGTGCTGTCCATCTTTCCCCGAGATCAGATTCATTTGGGTATTTTTGAAGAGCTGTTTGCCAGCCCGCAGGCGACGTCTTCGTACCTTGAATCCCTGTTCGACTACATTGGTGTCGATCAGGACAGGCTTGCGCCGGTGGCAGTGAAACAGAAGGTGCGGGAAACTTATGGGAAACCAAAATCCCGTTGGCTGGTAAAGAAGGCAAAGGCTATCAGAAGCGCGATGCGCAAGAGGGACATGGAACATATAGTCCAGTTTCTCATGCGCGCAGGAATCAACAGGCGCCTTTTTCTGCAGCCTTCGGAAATGCCGGATATACCCGATCACCTGCGCAGGGAATTAATTGAGAGCTTTCAAAACGATGTCAGTTTCGTGGAACGTCTTCATGGCGGGAAGATCGAAGTCTGGCATGAATAATTTTATTGCGAGTCTTTGCGGGCTTGAAAACTCTGGTGATTTGGTTCCGCGACAGCCTGCCAGCCATACGCGTAACATAAAGTTCCTATTTGTTAACCAGCGGTGGCTCCCATGAAACAACGAATAACGCTTGTCACTGTTGTGTACATAAGGGAAATCGAAAACCTGAAGCTGCAGGCGCGATCGGTGGCCACGTTTTTTGAACCGGATGACATTTCGTCAATATTGATCGTCGTCAATGACAGGAACCAGAAAGAATGCGCGCGACTTGCCCGCGAACTGGTTCACTTTTACGAATCGCTGGCGGATCGGGTGCGGATTGTCGAACCCGAGGAAATCCTGCGGGGCGGGGCAGGTGGATTTTCCGGGCTGCTGCGTCGTATGGTCGTGCAACACCGGAATTGGATACCGTTCAGAACTCAGGCCGGATGGCGCGGCAACAACGGATGGCTGATGCAGCAGGCCTTCAAACTCTGTGTGGCCAGGCTGATACCGGATGGGTACGTTCTGATACTGGATGCCAAGAATTTTTTCGTCAGCAATGTGAACCGGTCTGATTTCATATCTGAGGCGGGCAGGGCGCTCAGCTTTCTTGAGCCGCCCAGCAATGCGCAGCGGAATTGGATGGAGAACTCGTTCCGTATCTTCGGGTTGCCAATTCCCCCTGATGACACGCTTACTCCACCTAGCACGACGCCCTATTGCTTGAGCGCCGAAGTATTGGCCGGTTGCCTGGCAGAGATCGAAGACAAATTGGGGCCGGCGCATGTGTATTTTGGCTTCAAGCCTCTTGTCAGGGGGGTAGGGCGCAAGGCGTCCGAATTCATGTTGATTTACGCTTTTGTCACCCGGCACTATGGGGGCTGGTCAAACCAGTTCGACGAGGGGTTGCAACCTGCCGCAGGTCTCAACAGAAACATGGATGATGAAACGGTTGAGCGCATGCTCGAATTGGTCGAACAGGGGCGCCGAAAGGTTTTTTCGGTGCATAGCGACCGCCTGGACAGGCTCAAACCGGAGCACAGGGCTAGGATAAACAGTATTCTTTCAGATCGCGGCCTTGCAGCTGCCGGCGCGTTTCTTGCGCGCTAAACACATAGAAATGGTTTCGGGTGCCGGGTCAGGAGGCCGGAAAAACTAGACGTCGATAGCGAGGCTGATCCCCTGACACGCAGTTGATGCATCAGTCGGACCGAAAGCGGAGCTTGTCAAAGTATCTCGCTTTCGAAGTCTGAGCCGCAACAGCATTCCAATTGGACAATAGTTGGCCCGACAGGAATTTGTTGAGATATAGGAAACTAAGAACCTGCTCAAATCACACTAGGTTGACCCAAATCGGACCCTACGTATTGAAGCCTTGCCCAGAGAAGGGCGAGGTGTTAGTCGAAAGTCATAGTAGTATGGCATTATTGTGGTTGAGTTTCAGTGTGGAGTGGTCGTTTCGGACCGTCGGGTTTTGGCGGTTTTTACCCACTTTAGGAGGTAAGTGTGTTATCGGTGATTATTAGTTCTCCGTTGTCTGGACGTTTTGTCCAAAATTTGCTGTTCGTCCGACAATGCAAGCTAACACGCGACGCAACCGTTGGAGTTCAGGCATGAAGGGCTTGGGAACTGTCATCTCGCTTTTGACGTCCAGCGAACGTACGTCTGCCCTTAAACTACTGCCACTGATTTGCCTGCGCGGTTTTGCCGAGATGTTGAGTGTCGGCCTGATCTTCCCGTTTCTCAGGATTATCGGCGATCCGGATCTGATTGACAAAAACAAGCACTTGTCCTGGGCCTATTCGGCGGGCAACTTCGAGAGTGTGAACAGTTTCGCCATCGCCATCGCTGTCGTTTTCCTTGTGGTTCTCGTCGTGAGTGCAGTGTTGAAGGTGCTGACACTGTATCTGGTCAACCGCTGGCTGGAGATGCGTAAGCACAGCCTGTCCGCGCGGTTGTTGGAAACCTATCTGCGGCAACCATACGAATTCATGCTCCAGCGTCACAGCAGCGAGCTCGTTTCGAACATGCTTGCCGAGTCCGGCCGCGTCGTCGGTGAGGTATTCCGCTCGCTTTTCAATGTCGCTCAGTCGCTGGTGTCGATTGTCTTTATGATGTCGCTTCTGTTCTATGTCGACCCCGCGATCACGTTGTTGTCGCTCTGCATTTTCGGGGTACTGTATACGATCCTGTTTGTGACGGTCCGCAAACTGACAAACCGCCTTGGGCAGGTCATGTTTGATGAAAACAGGGCACGCTATCGCGTCGCATACGAAGCGCTGCGGGGCAGCAAGCTGGCAAAACTGCTCAATCGTGAACGATCGCTCATCGATAGCTACCGTCCGCATTCCATGAAGTTCTCAAAGTACAGCGCTGCGTCAGCCACTGTCCGTCAGGTGCCGCAGTACATCATTGAGCTGTTTGCTATTGGCGGTGTCGTAGTGCTGACCCTGATCCTGATGAAGCAGAACGGCGGGGTCGGCAGCACGGGCATGGCCGCAGTGCTTCCTATCATCGGTGTCTTTGCCCTGGCCGTTTATCGCATGATGCCGGCTTTCCAGAAGGGATACACCGCTATCGTTGCCATTCGCCTGAGCACCGTCGCCGCCGTGGCAATTCGTGACGATCTGGCAGACATCTCGGATCTTCCGGAATTGCCCACGGATCTGATTGAGCCGATGCGGTTGGAAAAGTCGATCGAACTGCGGGATGTGTCCTACACTTATCCCGGATCTGCCACCCCGAGCCTGAAGAACATCAACCTGACCATCCCGGCTGGAACCTCATTTGGAATCGTTGGCCAGACAGGCGCTGGAAAGACCACGTTGATGGATCTCATCCTTGGCCTGATCGAACCGACGGAAGGCGCGATGCTGATTGATGGCCAGAAGCTGAGCCACGATCAGGTGCGCATGTGGCGCGCCAATGTGGGGTATGTCCCACAGGAGACATTCCTTTATGACGCGGGCATCGCAGAGAACATCGCCTTTGGCGTTCCAACAGAAGAGGTCGATCTGGATCAGGTTCGCGACGCAGCGAAGATGGCGCAGATAGACACATTCATCCGGGAAGAACTGCCCGAAGGCTATGACACCTTTGTTGGCGAAAGCGGTGTGCGGCTGTCCGGCGGGCAGCGGCAACGCATCTCGATCGCGCGGGCCCTTTATACCCAGCCCGAGGTTGTTGCCTTTGACGAGGCGACCAGCGCTTTGGACAACAGCACCGAAACGCAGGTGATGGATCGGATTACCGAACTCGCCGGGCGGCGTACGCTGATTATGGTGACGCACCGTCTGGCAACGGTGAAAAGTTGCGACACGGTGATCACGCTCGAGGCTGGGCGCATCAGTTCGACCGGGTCTTACGAAAATCTGGTTCCGCAGGAAAAAGAAGTTGAATCGGACGGTACCCGCCAAGGCAAGTCCGATCCGGAAGAGGGTTCAAAGCAATCCGTCGCATATGAGATTTAGGTTCGGCCAATGCAGCACCCCTTGACCCTGACTCGTATCAAGAATTCGATAGAATATCGGGTGGCGTCGCGCTCATTTCAGATGTTCGAGGGTGGGAAAAGGGTGTATCACCAACTGTTCAGGGCGCACCCCAAGACCACTCTTTTCATCTTCGGATGCCAGCGAAGCGGCACAACCCACCTTGAGCGTTTGTTTCGTGCCGATTCCCGCTCGGTGGTGTTTGGCGAATTCAGCGAATTGTCGATTGATCCGGCGAAAACGGTCTGGCCCGAACTTCCCGAGCTTGGCAGGCGAATAAATGCGGCGCATGGTGATTTTGTCGCGGCACGTTCATTGCTGGCCTCTCACAAAGCTGCGGAAATCCTTGACGCGATTGAGGGCGCGCGGGCCGTCATGATGTTCCGCCAAGCGGACGAAGTTGTCGCGTCAATGATGCGAAAATGGCCGGGGGATTTTGAAGAGATTTCCCGGCGTGTCGAAACGGACGCGTCCGGTCATTGGGACCTGGAGAAGCTGTGGCAGGACATACACGCCTGTATTGATGATCTGAGCGATGCAGAACCCGGGAGCGATGCCCGCCGGCGGGATATCTATGCGCTGTACTGGGTGCGGCGAAACGAAATCTATTTCGACCTGGGCTTCGACCGGGATGATCGGATAAGGCTGCTGGATTACCGGACTTTGCTGAATGAGCCAGACGTTTGCATGGCGGCTTTGACCACGTCCATCGGTTTTGCACCGCCCCGTCTGGCGTTCCCCCTCACCACCCGCCGGATCAACCCTCCGGTCCGCAAGCCGGGGTATCTGTCCGACCGGGTCCGGTTGATGTGTGATGCGCTTTACGATCGCCTCAGCGCCGCCGAGAAAGGGGCCGGCAAATGACCCTGGCCGTTGCGACACACAATCCCAATGCGGTGGCCGAGACATATGTTCGACAGCACATGCGTCTGGTGCGTCCGGGGGAGACGGTTGGAATAGGCATGGCCTGTGATACCGCCCCGGATCTCGGTCTGCCGTTTCATTGCGTGCGCGGGAACGAGCATTCGAGGCGCAATCCTTTCGGGTCGATGGCAAAATTTCTGAGAACAGGGTATCGCGCCGCCCTGTCCCGGCAGGAGGAGGCCGATCTTGGGAAATTCCTGAATGGCCACGGCGTCACTGCCATTCTTGCTGAATTCGGCACGACGGGCTGTGCCCTTCGTGAATTCTGCCTACGGTCGGGCCTTCCGTTGTTCGTCAATTTTCACGGCTACGATGCGACGGTCCTTGGTCAGCGCCTGGACATGCGATACGCTTATCGTTTGCTGGCGCGGGACGCCCGGGGATTTCTGTGCGGATCACAGCATTTCGCAAGAATCCTTAAAGGCATGGGAATACCTGCGGACAAGATAGAAATCGTTCCTTGCGGTATCGAGATTGATGAGTTCGCCGCGGACGATCGCAAAGACCCTAATCTGGTGATCGCGGTCGGGCGGCTGACACGCAAAAAGCGACCCGATCTGGCGATCCGCGCGTTTGAACTGGCCCGGCGGGATCATCCGTCGCTGCGGTTCGAGATTATTGGCGATGGCCCTGAGAGAGCGGTATGTCTTCCCCTGATCCGGGAATTGGGCATCGAGGATGCTGTGACCCTGAAAGGGGCGTGCGCGCATACCGAGGTCCGAGAGCGGATGGCTGTCGCTTCGATCTTCATTCAGCACTCGGTTACAGCCGAGAACGGAGATCAGGAAAGTCAGGGCATTTCGCTGCTCGAGGCCATGGCGTCCGGGACGGCTGTAGCTGTTACTGATCACAACGGATTTTCTGAAACTGTAAACCAGGGGGAAACGGGCTACCTGTCGCCAGAGCAGGACGTCGAAGCGATGGCCGCCAACATATCGCGTCTGGCCCAGGACGCGGGCATGGCGCGGCAAATGGGCCGGGCAGGACGTGTCCGTGTTGAGGAGCATTTCGATGCACGCAAGCTGGCGCGCAAGCTCAACCGCGTGATCTTTGGCGGCGAAAGCCAGATCACGCAACCAGCTGCCCGGCAGATGGAGGTCGACCTATGATCCGGGTTGCCTTTGGTTCCGTGCCAAAAGACGGCGGGACGTTTACGTTTTATCGCAATATGCGACCTGAGTTTTTGCGCCTTGGTGTGGACATGCGCTGTGTTTCAGTGGGTCTTGATCAGGCTGAGATCACCGAGGCCGCATTTGTCGATCAGGGATGCGTAGAGTTGGCCGCGGATACGCGCGATCTGCGGACGCAAGCGCGCGTTTTTGCTGAATGGTGCGAAGATCAGGAGATCGATATCGTGATCGGGGTGAATTCCCCGGCCATTCTCAGTTCGCTGCCGCACCTGCCTGAAAAGGTCAGGGTAGTTGCACGTTGTGCAAATGGTTTTGAGGAAGGGTACAGACTGTCGCTGATCGGGCGGGACAGGGTCGCTCGGTTTGTCGCCCTGGTGCCTCGTTTGCAGGGCGATCTCATCAATGACTACGGCGTCGATTCCGACAATATTGTCCTGATCCCCAATGGGGCGGTGACCGATCGTTTCGCGGATGCAGCGGGGCGTATCAACAGCGCTGTCGAGCCTTTGTCCCTTGGCTTTCTAGGGCGGTTGGAACACGGGCAAAAGGGCGTGATGTACATACCGTCGGTTTTGGATCGCCTCGATGCGGCGGGTATTTCCTACCATCTCAGAATTGCGGGCAAAGGAAAACACGAGGAGGACCTGAGGGCAGCCCTTGCCACAAGGGTTGAGGACGGGCGTGTCCGATTTGTCGGCACGCTGTCCCCGGAAGAGATTCCTGAATTTCTGGCCCATACCCACCTGTTCCTGTTCACGTCACATTTTGAAGGCTGCCCGAACGCGCTGCTGGAAGCCATGGCGGCAGGCGCCGTCCCGGTCAGTTGGCGGCTGCACGGGATCACCGACTTCCTGCTCGAAGATGGGCGTACCGGCCTGCTCTGTGACACTGGTGATACCGGGGCGTTTGCGACGGCAATTGCGTCACTCGCCGGTGATCGTGCCCGTTTGAAAGATATGAGCCTGGCTGTGGCCGAAGCCGCGCGGCAGAAATACTCGACCAAAGCATGTGCAGCTTCCTACAAGAAGCTGTTCGATGATGTCATTGCCGAGCCGCCCCCAACCTGGTCTCCGATGCCCTGGTCAAAATTCGAACCGGACCCGGTGTTTCGACAGCGCCTGATGTCCCGGCTGCTGCCGAAACGTCACCGCAAGATTATCCGGGATATTGCCACACGGCTGGAGGGAAAAAAGGCGGCACCCACGGCACCGGCAATTGCCAACGTCAACCCGCCGACTACCAAGCAGGAAGGCCTGCGGGTGCATCAGATCATCAACAGTGTGGACCTCAGCCGGGGCGGAGCCGAACGTGTCGCTCGTCAGATTCACGCTGGACTTCGGAAATCGGGTTTCGATGCTAAACTGGTCGCGCTTGAAGACTGCGATATGGGTGATCTGGAAGGCGCGTGTTCGCTGGGACTGTCGAGCCCTTATGATCCCCGTGCCCTGTTACGCCTGAAAGCCTATGCGCGCGGCATCGCAGCCAACGATATTGTGCATGTGCACCTGTTTCCATCCAGCGCCCATGTTGCTGCACTTGCGCGCACGGGCCATTTACCGGGTCGGCTGGTGTTCACCGAGCACAGCACGTCAAATCGCCGACGGGGCCATGCCCTTGGCGGCCTGATCGACGAAAAGGTCTATCGCTCTTACGAGAAGATCATTGCGATCAGTGACGGTGTCAAAGCAGAATTGCTTCGAACGCATCCATGGCTGGCGAACAGAACCACCGTGATTGAAAACGGGTGCCCTTTATTCTTTGACCATTTGCCGGATAGAACCGGGTTAGACGGGCCGTTTCACATCGTATCCGTGGGACGGCTGACGCCCGCTAAGAATTATGATTCGGCTGTGCATGCCTTGGCGCAGCTGCCAGCGGGCGTTGTGCGATACTCCATAGCGGGCGAGGGTGCCGAACGTGCCACTCTGGAACGCCTGACAAGCAAACTTGGGCTTAAGGACCGCGTGAACCTGCTCGGCTATGTGGAAAACGTGTCCGAATTGTTGAAAACCGCGGATGCCTTCCTGATTCCATCGAACTGGGAGGGTTTCGGCCTTGCTGCGGTAGAGGCGATGAACGCCGGCCTGCCGGTTATCGCTGCGGATGTGCCAGGATTGCGCGAGGTTGTGGGGCGCGACGGTCACGCCGCACGGCTTGTAGACCCCTCAGATGTGGCAGGGATTGCATCGGCAGTGAGGTTTCTGGCTGAAAACCCCGATGAGCGCCGCAGAATGGGCGCGGCGGGTTTCGAAATGGCAAAAAAGTACGATATGGTCCGTTTCCTAGAAGCGCACAAATCGTTCTATGAAAAACTGGGGATGAGACCTTCCGATGTGGCTTAAGGGACATACACCGGGTATCAAGCTTTTTGCCACGTTTGTGTTCGTGCTTGTTGCGGTGCCGAAGGCAAACCTGAAGATTGGCCCCTTGCCCATCTATCTGGTCGATGTCCTTGTATTGTGCCTGCTGTTTTCGGCACAGAAGCTGCCCCCGGTTCCGAAACGCTGCCGGATGTTTGCGGGTACCGTTGTCGCCATTCTGGTTTTTGCACTTGTCAGTGAAATTTCCGGAATGATCCGCTTTGGCACATTACAGGATTCCGTCTATGTGATGTTCCGCTCGGTTTTGGCGTGTAGCGTGTTCTTTCTGGCCCCAAAATACATTCGAACCCGCCAGGATTTCGAGTTTGTACTGAAAGCGCTGGTCGTCGGGCTGATCGTGACGGCTTCGTTGATGATCCTCACGTCGCTTCCGGGAACCCGGGGTACGGTCAGTCAGTTGATTTTCTCGCGCAAGTTTCTGGAGCCTGCCGCCGGGCAGCTCAATTCGATGCTACTGGATACGCCCGAGCGTGGAATCCGGGGTCGAACGCTGGTCGGGGTATCCATACTGGGTGCGACATTCATAAATATTTGCTGGCCTTTCGCAGCCTTGCTGATGCGTTGGCCGTGGGTGGCGGGCGGTTGGCGAAAACTCGCCTTGCTGGCCTGCATGCTGGCCCCGATGGGTGTCCTTATGAGCTATTCCCGCGGTCCGATTCTGGGCACCATCCTGATTGCCGTCCTTGCCCTTGTTCTGGGTTTGCGGCAGGTGAAGCGCGGGATGATCTTACCCATGATCGTAGGGGCAGGGATCATATTCTTCATAGGCGTCGGATCACAGTTGTTCTACTTCGAACGTCTGGAACGAAGTTTCGCCGCCTCGCTCGAGTCTCCCTACGAGAACAAGCGCGAAAGTGAACGATCGCTGGCATATTCCGAACCCTTTGGCCACGTCGCAAAAAAACCGAGCTTTCTTTTTGTCGGTGAAGGCACGACTGTCCGTTACACATCTGCCGGGGCCAGATCCGAACAGGCCAGCCAAGCCACGCATGCCGTCTTTGCGATCGCTTATTACTCCTACGGTATGATCGCCGCGTTTCTTTATGTTTTCCTTATTGCCCGGGCGCTTTTCTTTACCGCCAACCTTGCGCTGCAACGGCGCACGACAATGGAACAGCTGATTGCGCAACCTCTGTTCCTGGCCATGGTTGCAATCATTCCCTGGGCCATGCTCGGGCATGCCGCCGTTTCCACTCCGCGAGGCTCAATGCTTTTGTTTTTGGTAATTGGCCTTGTCTCAGCAATCCCACATTTCACCGTTCCGGCTCGCCGGCACCCCAGTACAAGACAAGCCTATGCGTACAGTCGTAATCTTGCTTTCGGATAAGCGCTCTGGATCCACCATGTTCCAGGACGAGATTTGCCGCCATCCGGCTGTAGATACCGTCGCGTATTCGCCTCACAGGTATCTTGAAACGCACTGGTGGTTGATGGCGGCAGTTTTGCTGGATGAGCCGGGGCCGTTGTTCGCAACTCAAAAGCGGTACAATGGCTATGGAAGCAAAGGTAACGCCCGCGACCTGATGATAGATTTGCTCGCAAAATGCGTTCCGGACTTTGATCCTCCGACGGATGACCGTGCGCTTATTTTCGATGGGTGGGAAGCCCTTGTCAGGGTCAATCCGGAACCTGTTTTCTTTGAAAAGTCACCTCAAATTCTTGCGCAATGGGCGGCGCTGAGCCTGATGTTGGAATGGATCGGGCGGACCGATCTGACCGTGAAGGTTATCGGGCTTGTACGAAACCCGCATGGGGTGATGTATTCGGCGGCCAAGTTGTTCGGAACGGATCCGCAGACACGGCAACTGGCCTGGCTCAATGGTTGCCGCAACCTTTTGGCGATTGAAGGAATGTTGCCAAAAGACAGCTATATGCGCATTCGCTACGAGGATCTGGTGGCGTCCCCGGTCGATGGGTTCGCCGAGATCGCACGATTTATCGAGGTAGCGCCGGACGAAACCATGGGCGAAGGAACCCGCTCGGGTTCTGGTGAGAAATGGAAGAATGACCCGGGTTACGTGCTGAACCTGCATCCGGCGGTCCGCCAGATGGCGCAGTCGATGGACTATGCGGATGCCGATCTTGACAACGCACACGGCAAGGAAAATCCATCCGGGTCGGCATTCTCGGACACGTCGCGGCGGCAGAGGTTTCGCATTTGGCTGAACCGGCGCAGGGACCGCTTGTTTCGGTCAATTTATTTTCGCCTCCGCGCAATTTTACAGAAGGAACCGTAACCATGGCCACACCACCAACGGAAAATCGGCCAACGCTGTCAGCTGTTGTTATTAGCCGGAATGAACAGCAGAACCTACCTCACCTTCTGGACAATCTCGCTGATTGGGTCGATGAAATCGTAATCGTCGACGACAAATCCACCGATGATACACCCGGAATTGCGATGGAAGCAGGAGACGGGGTCAGGTTTGTCTCTCATGCCATGGTTGAGGCGGAGGGATATGCAGGACAACGCAATGTGGGCATCGAAAACGCCAGCGGTGATTGGTTGATTCACCTTGACTGCGACGAACGCATCCCGCGTGATCTGGCACAGGAAATCCTCGATAATATCCGCAGTACCAACTACGACGCTTACAGATACCGCCGTCAGAACTACTTTCTCCATCGGCCTGTTAATCATGGTGGTTGGGATTCGTGGAACCGGCCACAACTCGCCCGGCGCGGGTGCCATCGTTTTGTCGGGGCGCTGCACGAAAGTTGTGAAATCGAGGGTGGCGAAGCCCGAATTGGGCAGCTCGAAAAAAAGATTGCGCATCTCAATGAATGCTCATTCGCCGAGCGCCTGCAAAAAAGCGCGCGTTATGTCGCGATGAATGCGCAGGATCTTGAGAGATCGGGCAAGCCTGTCTCGGGGTTCAGTATGGTGGCAGGCTCGCTTGTCGAGTTTATTAAGCGTTACATCCTGCAGCGCGGTTTTCTGGACGGGGTTCCTGGCATGGTTGCCGCTATACACTCGGCAACTTCGGTATTCAGGACTCGTGCGCTGGTTTGGGATAGACAGAACGCGATTGATCGCGACAGCCTCGAAAAGCAGGTATCCTGGAAAGGTTAGGCAATTGCAAACCTCCGAAAAGACCAAGGTCCCGACCGTCTCGGTTGTAATTCCTACCTACAACAGGGCGAAGCTGACCTGCGAAGCGCTGACCAGCGTTATGCAGCAGGATTTTGCGCCTGAAGAAGTGATCATAGTCGATGATGGGTCGGATGATGACACCGCCGAGCGGGTCCAACAGTGGCAGACGGACAACAATCCGGCATTCAGGGTTCAGTTCGAGCGGCAGGATCGCAGGGGTGGAAATGCAGCCAGAAACCGTGGCATCTGTCTGGCGCGGTGTCGCTACGTGGCCTTTCTCGACAGTGACGACCTCTGGCGTCCGGAAAAACTGGGCAAGCAATTGAAGCTGCTCGAGTCCCGCCCGGATTATGGGGCCGCTTATACCGGTCTGCGCGAGGTCGTGGCAGAGACAGGAGAGGTCATTGCGGAACCCCGGCGAACCTACCCCGAAGGCAACCTGTTGAAAGCGCTGCTGGTCAGCGACGTGACCGCGCCGACATCAACCTATATTGTCCGCCGTGATCTGTTCGAAGAAGCGGGTTGTTTCGATGAGGACCTCAAGGCGCGACAGGATTGGGATATGTGGATTCGCATCGCGACCTGTACGAAAATCGCAAGCGTGCCCGAGGCATTGGTTGATCTTCGCCAGCACTCCGGCCCGCGAACCGCGTCCGATCCCATTCGGGAACTTGTCGCATACCGCCGGATTCTTGAAAAATATGCGTCACTCAGACGAGAGCAGGGTCTGGCCGTGCGGTTGGCGGCCCTTTCCAGCTATCACCGGCGGGCAGGGCGGGTTCATCTGCACTATCTCAACCAGCGCGGCAAAGCCATGGGCCACTATTTGATGGCGCTGGTCATCTGGCCCTGGTCTGCGGATTCCTGGGCAGCCCTTCTGGGATCGGTGCTGCCGTCTGCCTTGCGCCAAGTACTGCGCTCCAAATGGAACGCAATTTTCGGGAGAACCTTTCTTGCAATTCGAAGCCACTAACACCTTGGGCAAAATGTCAGCTTCGGCAATCGCTCCCAATGTCGCCTACTTTGCCAATCAGTTCGCAGACCAAAAAGGTCACGGTCTGGCGCGCTATGCGCGCGAACTATTTGATTCATTGCGCGAACTGAACGGCCTGAATGTCATTCCCGTTGCCGGTTGGAGCTCGCTCGCCCCGGACGCGCTGGAACGGCGCATGGCAGAAACAGGGTTGCGTCTGACCGGGCTGGGGCGTCGCGGTACATCGTTGATGTGGACCTTTCTGGATTGGCCAACGATCGAGGCACGCCTCAACGCACCGGTCGATGTCGTTCACGCGGTATCGCTGGGTTATCCCGTTGCCACGCGAAAACCCTATGTCGTCACAATTCACGACCTGGGTCCGCTGACCCATCCCGAATTTTTTCGCAATACGAGGCCCTGGGTTATGCAGCGCAGCCTGGACCAGGCCGTTCACAAGGCAGATGTCATCGTATGCGTGTCCGAGACGACGGCCAATGAGGTTCGCGAATATGTTGGGCCCGCAATCGAAGGCCGGCTGCGCGTGGTGCTTGAAGGTGTGTCCGAGCGGTTTTTTGAACCCGCCGACATGACCGTCGTGCAACAGCTTTCAGCCTTGCCCGAAAATACGCCTTTTATCTTGTCTGCGGGCCAAATCAGCCCGCGCAAGAACATTCAGGGGCTTTTCAAGGCGTTTGCGCGGTCTATGAATGACATTCCCCATCACCTTGTTCTGGTTGGGGGTCTCGGCTGGGATAGCAAGGATCTGCAACAGGAACTGTCGGTGCCGGGGTTGAAAGAGCGTGTTCACCTAGCGGGTTTTGTTTCCGATGACGAGCTTCGGGCGCTTTATCAGGCGGCGGATTTGTACGTTCATCCTTCACTCTACGAGGGGTTTGGCCTTCCGGTATTGGAGGCGATGGCAAGCGGAACACCCGTTCTTGCATCGAACCTGAGCTCCCTGCCCGAGGTGGCGGGAAACGCGGGATGCCTGACGGACACGGCCAACCCCGAGGCTTTTGCCGCTGATCTGGTGAAAATTTGCTCGTCCGAGGCCGTTCGGGATCGCATGAAAGCGGATGGGCTTGCCCATTCAAGGCGCTACCGCTGGGCGGATTGCGCAAGGGCCATGAAGCAAATCTATTCGGATTTGGCTTCCTGATCCGCTCTGGTGCCACAGGGATTCCTGATATGACCGTCGATGTTCAGTTCCTGTCCTTTCGCCCGATGCTCGGGTATGGCACGACCGAGATGCGCTGTGTACAACCGGCGCGCTTTCTGAATGCCGCAGATCTGACGGCGCAGGCCGACTACCTTTTGGCTGCACCGACAACGCAATGTCGCGTGCTGATCCTTCATCGGGTCCGATACGATTCGCTGACTGAAAAGATAGTGTCCCTGGCACGCAGCCGTGGAGCGGTGGTTGTCTTTGATATTGACGATTTTGTAACCGAAAATCCGGGTGACGAAGTATTTTCCCGTTCAATCGAGCGAACCATGCGCCTTGCGGATGTGGTCACGGTATCCACCAGCTTTTTGCGTGATCGGGTGGCGAGTTTTCATCAGGACTGCAGAATTTTACGCAACAAGCTTTCTCAGGATGTGCTCAGACTCGCGGCTGACGCCGCGTCCAATGTGACCCAATCGGATCGCTACACCACGATTGGGTATTTCAGCGGCTCGGCGCATCACGACGCGGATTTCGCGATGATTGCTCCTCAGCTTCTCAGGCTGATGCACGCCAACCCGGACGTGCGGCTTGTCGTCGGCGGCAAATTGCAAGTTGACCCGGGCTTTCATACGCTGGGTGATCGGTTTCGTATTGAGCCGTTTCGTCCTTATGCGGAATTTATCGGCCTTTTGGGCGGGATCGACATCAATCTTGCACCGCTTGATACAACTTCGGATTTCGCCAATGCCCGCAGTGAATTGAAATTCATCGAAGCGTCGGCCTTTGGTGTCCCGACAGTTGCCTCGCCATCGCCAGCATTCTCAGAGGCAATAACGGACACCAAAACGGGATTTCTCTGCAACCGGGATGATTGGTTCGACCTGTTGTCCCGGCTGGTCAGCGACACGGCGTTGAGATACTCGGTGGGCGAAGCCAGCCGGATGGAAGTAACCGAAAAATACGGTCCCGAAGCTGGCAAGCATGAATGGATGGATCTGTTTGCCTCTCTGACGTCTGATCGTCGTCCCGAAAATCAGGCCTGGCATTCAAACTTCTATCTGTGGGCCGACGTTGCCGGGCGCGCAAAACTTCGGACTATTCGGCAACGTCTAAAGTCGATTTATGGAAATTAAGTGATAATTCAGGGCACGTTGGAATGAGAATCTTAATCTCGGCGAATACATCGTTCAATCTGGTCAATTTTCGGATGGGCCTGATCCGGAAGCTGGTCGAAGACGGGCATGAGGTCATCCTGCTGGCCCCTTTCGATGAATATTCTTCGGAATTGAAGGCAACCGGGTGTCAATTGCTTGATTTCAGGATGGACCGGCGCGGAACCTCGCCTCCGCGGGAACTGGCCACCCTTGTTTCTGCCTATTGCCATCTAAAGCGGGCCCGCCCGGACGTCGTTCTCAGCTATACGATCAAGAACAATGTCTACCTTGGGCTTGCTGCCCGCGCGCTTGGACTCCCGCTTATCCCGAATATAACCGGACTCGGTTCTGTGTTTTCCAATAATTCCGTTCTGAGCAGGATAATCCGGAAACTCTACAAGGTTGCCTTTCGAACGTCGCCGGTGGTTTTCTTTCAGAACATGGAAGACCGTGAACAGTTTCTTGCAGCCAAAGTGGTCTCCGGCGAACGCACTGCGGTGTTGCCGGGGTCCGGTGTTGATCTTACGCGCTTTGAATACCAGCCTGTTTCGGGGTTGGCGGATGCGCCGGTCTTCCTGATGGTGGCCCGCTTGCTTTGGGAAAAGGGGATCGGAGAGTATGTCCAAGCCGCCCGTATCGTGCGAAAGGTAACTCCGAACGCTGTGTTCCGCATTATCGGGGGAACCGAGGCCCCGAATGCAGCCGTGGTTCCTGAGGAAAAGGTTCAGCAATGGGTCGAGGAAGGGGTAATCGACTATGTGGGCCCGGTTCGGGACGTAATCCCCTATTTTCATGCGGCCGATTGCATTGTTCTTCCCAGCTACTATCGCGAGGGAACTCCACGGGCATTGTTGGAAGGCGCAGCATGCGGGCGTCCGCTCATTACAACAGACACACCCGGATGCAGGAACGTTGTGGTGGATGGGGACAGCGGCTTTCTGGTTCATCCCAGGGACACCGAGGATCTGTCTAATGCCATGCTGGCTATTGCGCGAACGACACCGGAAGGTCGCAGAAAAATGGGTGCAGCCGGGCGTGCCCTGGTCGAGGCGAAATACGATGAGAGATTTGTGATACAAGCCTATCAGGATACGTTAAAAATTCTGACTTTGCGCGGGAAAGGCCGGTAACGGGGCAGGTCTTCGGTTACGTCTGCCGCCTGAAGAAGCAGGTAGCGTGCTGGCGGCCCGAAGCCGCCAGCACTTTTTTCTTAGATCAAGAAAACGTCGTCAATTTGTTGTGGTGTCAGGTCCGAATCAAAGACGTAAACATCCGAGATCGTTCCGTCGAACACATCCATGAACCCTGCTTGTCCGGCCTCGCTGGCCCAGCCGTTGGCACCAATCTGAAGGAACTCGTCGCTGCTGCTCCAGCCCATGTCCAGATTGCCTTCGGCGACAAGTTTGTCGTTGAGCCAAACACTGACTTTTCCATCGCCAAAGCTTGCCGTGACCTCATAGTCCTTGTTGGCCTGGATGTTATTGATCACAAAGTTCTGCTCATCACCATCCTGCTGGAAACGGATTTTGAGCTTTCCGTTTTCGATGTAGCTGGTGAAGTGTCCGTTTTCCGCATCCATTCCTGACGCGTCCCTTGAGACAAGACCCTTGCGGCCACTTACCGTATCGGCGTTGAACGTGAACGAAATCGTTGCGCTGTCCGTTTGCAGATTGTCAGAGGGCTGCACTTCTACAACGGAAGAATTCCTGCCGTTGAATTCGGTGTCGCCAGACAGTTCAAACAGAATCTTTCCCAGCTCGCCGAGATCGACCTCCGGCTCGGGTGTCGGCTCAGGGGTCACCTCGGGTGCGGGCGCGGGTTCCGGTTTCAGTTCGGGAAGGGATTCAGAGGAATCGCCCGGCGCGCCGGGAACGGTCCCAAAGCCCTCAGTCACGGTCACATTCGAGATCGTGCCATCAAAGACATTGCTGAACCCGGCCTTTCCGGAACCGCTGGCCCAACCATTGGCCCCAACTTGCAGGTACTCGTTGTTCCCTGCCCAGCTCATGTCCGACGCGGCCTCTCCGACAAGATTGCCGTTAACCCAAAGTGCGACTTTTCCGTCGCCGAAAGAGGCTTTGACGTCATAGTCCTGATTTGCGGATATATTGTTGACGACAAAGGTCTTGTCACCTGAATCCGACTGGAACCGGACCTTTAGTTTGGCACCATCCAGATAGGCGGTGAAATGACCGGCACCTGTATCATAGCCGGACGCATCCTTGGATACGAGGCCCTGGCTCCCACTCACCTTGTCTGCATTGAAGGAGAACGCGATGGTTGCGCTGTCTACTTTGGTGTTCGCCGCAGGGGCAACCTGAATGACGGAGCCCTTGGACCCATCAAATTCCCGGTCGCCGTTGATTTCGAACAGAAGGCTGCCTGGTTCTGCAGGTGTCGGAGCGGGCTCTGGACTAGGCTCGGGAGCGGGCTCTGGACTAGGCTCGGGAGCGGGCTCTGGACTAGGCTCGGGAGCCGGGGTCGGATCAGGCGCTGATCCATCCCCAAGATCAAGCTGGTTGCTGGCACCTGCTTCAAAGCCCCACAGTTCATCCGCAGATTTGTTCTGCCTCGGCGCTGTGGTGTAGTCACCTCCGATATCCTGATTGTCACCGGACAGACGATGCCAGCCACTTGGCGCATTGATGTTCATGATGCGCGCGTCGGTGCCAACATTCTGGAAAATCAAATTCGACCAGTTGATGTCATATCCGTCCTTAACAAGGAATGCGTAACCGATGTCCTCGAATGTCATGCCGGTCACGCTAATTCCATGCGGGATATACTCGTCGGCATTCCCGGCGTTTACTTGGCCGGTATAGTCGTTGTAGGACGTCACGAATGCGCTGGTTGTTCCGCCGACATAGCCACCTTCGATCCGGATGTTACTGTTGATATTCGTGCGGCTTAGATCGCTGGTCTCGTAGATGAACGTCTTGATGTCCATCGCATGAGTATTGCCGTAGAATACCGAGTCCTTGACCAGGCCATCCTTGAAGCCGCCAGTGGTATCGATACCGTCGCGCGTGTTCTCTTCGAACAGGCTTTCTATTACCTTCGGACGGAGAATGTTGCCCGAGATTGTCTTGATGCCGTCGCCAACCGAGTTTTCGAAATGGCTGCGGTAGAACAGCGCGTCCGCCACATCGCCACCAAGAGAAACCTGCGAGCGTGCGCCGTCAAAGTGCGTTTCCCGTACAACCAGATTGTCGCTGTCGTGGACATTCAGAAACTGGCCGATATTGCCAGAGAACGAACTGTTTTTGATCGTTACGTCATCGACACCCAGAATGCCGATTGCCCGCGCAGGATCAAAGTGTTCGCCGCGCACGGGATTGAGGCCCTCGAAAGCTTTGGTCGGAGCACCGCTTGCGGTAATCGTGATGTTGTTCAGAGTGCCACCGTCGCCCATCAGGATCATCGGGCGATCTGTGGACGATGTGTTTTGCATATCAAAGCCGCCGCCATTCCGGGCGGCAAGCGTGAAGGAATCCGGCAGTTGTATCTGCGCTCCGGCGTTCAGGTCGTACATGTGGTCAAGTACCAATGTATCGCCGGCCTTGAACGTGCTATCGACCAGCGAAGCAAGCTGGCTCGTGACATTCTGACCAGCTTTCCAGCCAAAGTCGGAAGAATAGTAGACAGTCATAAGTGTTCCTTTCGCTGGCGACTCCCCAAAGTCGCGTTGCGAGCGTTGAGTGGTAGTTAGGGAAACTGGTGCTCGACCTCATCCCTTGTTCTTCAGTGAGCTGCGAATTTCACAAGTGCAGCTACGTACCGCTTACTTTCCAGAATCAGGTTAGCCATCGAATAGGGCAACTCAAAGGCAAGATCTGCGCCCTTAGAAGGCAGGATTATGACTGTTCGAAGGTGTGTCGTGGCACAACAGGAATTAGGGTTATGACAGCTATCGAGCAGAAAGTTGCCACTTGGACATATTCAACAGGTGAAATTTCGCGGATGACGCCGAGGACGTGTTCCCGGGGTTAAGGTATTTGTGGCATTTCGAAGACAGAAATGGCCGGGAAGGGCGGTATTGGCGTGGACGGGCATCCGAGAATCGAAAGAAACAGTTGTACATGCAACTTTGTCTTTTCCGACTCGGGGTGACCTATACCGGATCGCCCGAATCAGCTTGGTGGTCGCCTGGGCACGACGCTCATTCTTAGTCTTGGGTTTTCGACGGCATGGGACGTGGAATCGCCCTTGCTCCAAAAGTTCGAGCCCCCGGTTGCAGCGAAGTCCTGATGCAAGAATAAGAGTGTTTCAACCTCAACCCCGCGGCCAATGTGATGAACCCCATGGCCGAGGCACTGCTTGCCGCTGTTCCTGTCGGGCTCTGATAGGAGAATTGCTGCGGACCCATGCCCGCAAACAGCGTTGATTGTGCCGAAGCAGCAGCCTCGCCACCTATTGTCTCGGAAGATAAAGAGTGCAACTATACGCGCAGGATTCTAGTTCAAGGGTTTTAGGTTTGGACGTACTCGTTACTGGTCACGACGGCTATATTGGAGCCGTGCTTGTTGGGTTTTTGAAGGAAAGAGGGCACAAAGTTACAGGTCTCGACACGTTCTTCTTTGAGGATTGCGAGCTCTCGGACGCGCCCCCACCAGACAGGATAATTCGGAAAGACATCAGAAACGTCACGGCGGCGGATTTCAGTGGAATTGACGCCGTCGTTCATCTGGCGGGCTTGTCCAATGATCCGATGGGTGACATTAACCCGGCCTGCACTTACGATATCAATGCCGATGCAACATCGATCCTTGGGCTTGCCGCCAAGGAAGCAGGGGTGTCCAGATTTGTGTTTGCATCTTCTTGCTCGATTTACGGGGCGGCGAGCCCGGAAGACGTTCTTGATGAAAGCGCTGAATTCAACCCTGTGACGCCATATGGTGAATCCAAGGTCCGAAGCGAGGCGATCCTCTCCCAGCTTGCGAGCCGTGATTTTTCTCCGGTCTATCTGCGCAATGCGACGGCTTACGGTGCATCGCCGAAACTCAGGGCGGACTTAATGGTCAATAGTTTGGTCGGCTATGCCTATCTGAATGGCGAAGTTCTGATCAAAAGCGATGGAACGCCATGGCGTCCGCTGGTCCACGTCGAGGACATCTGCCGGGCCGTCGTCGCGGCCCTCGAAGCACCGACCGAGACAGTTCATGACACACCCTTCAATATTGGCCGGTCGTCAGAAAACTATCAGGTCAAGGATGTCGCCGAGTTCGTGGCACAGATCGTGCCGGACAGTCGCATCGTCTACGAACCCGGTGGTGGGCCGGACACGCGGTGTTACCGCGTCGACTTCTCCAAGGCGGAAAACGATCTGCCTGGCTTCGAGCCCGTTTGGACGGTGCCGGCGGGGATCGAGGAGCTCTTGCGCTCGTACCGTGAAAGCGACCTGAAACTAAATGACTTCGAGGGGGACAAGTTCATCCGTCTCAAGTCTCTGAAAGGTCATCTTGCGGAGGGTGCGTTGGACGGAGAGCTTTTCTGGAGCAAGCCCCGTTCACAGGCAATTTGACAGATGAACACGGTTGCCGGGAGCGGAGGGGTTGCAGGGAAATCCCCCGTTTGCCCGTCGTGCGGCGAAGCCGAGAGAATCGACGCCCTGTTCCGTTTCGAAAACATTCCTGTCCAAAGTACGGTTTTGGTGCGGGATGCGGAAACAGCGGGTTCTTTCCCGTCCGGAAATATGGTGCTGCATTGGTGCCCGGCTTGTGGCCTTGCCTTCAACGCAGAGTTTGATCCGGACCTTGTCTCATACGGCGAGGGATATGAGGATTCGCAAGGTCATTCGCAGACCTTTGCCGCCTTTGTAGAGGGCATAGCCCAGGATTGGGTGGACCGGTATGATCTTGCCGGTCGCCATATTCTTGAGATTGGCTGCGGTGGGGGCGATTTCCTGCAACTCATCTGTTCGAAATCCGGTGGTCGAGGGACGGGTTACGATCCGGCCTTCCGACCGAGCCGGGCGGACGGGCTTGCCGACAAGATCGATATCCGTCCCGAGTATTTCGCGCCGGAGCACGGTGCGGTTGATGCTGACTTTATCGTGTGCAGGCATACGCTCGAACATATCGGCGAAATCTCAAGGTTTCTCCGGATGGTGAGAAATGCCTGTTCCGGCGGGTCGGTTCGGCTTGGGTTCGAAGTACCCGATCTGCAGCGCATCCTGGAAGAAGGGGCTTTCTGGGACATTTACTATGAACACGCGTCGTATTTCACCGTAGCGTCCTTGTCCGCCGCGTTCTCTTTGGCTGGTTTCAATGTTCTGAAAGTCGAGCAGGTTTATCAGAACCAATACCTGCTGCTTGACGCCGCCCCGACCGAGGGTAGTACCCCGGGTCCGCCGACGCGCGACGCAGAAAGCGACGCCAAGACGGCCAAGCTGATCGCGCAATTCACCACAGAGGTCACCGGCAGGATAGCCTCGTGGAAAGATCTCTTTGAAACCTGGCAAAAAACCGGAAAGCGCATCGCCCTTTGGGGGTCCGGTTCCAAAGCCGTTGGATTTTTGACAGCCCTTGGAGTGCCACAGAACGTTGTCTGTGTCGTCGACATAAACCCAAGTCGGCGCGGGGCCTACATGCCGGGATGTACTATGCCGATTGTTAGCCCGGCCGACTTATCCGAGTTCTCACCTGATATAGTGATCGTAATGAACCCGATTTATCGAAACGAAATTGCCGCCGACCTGCTTCGCCTTGGTCTTGAACCAGAGATATGTACTGTCAACGACAGGTCTTTCGAAAAGGTTCTGACATGATCTCTGTTCCACCTTGTCCTGTGTGCACCGGTACATCCGGCGAAGTTTTCTTTGAACTTGAGAGCCAGCCTGTCCTGATCGGTGTCCTTTGGGAGGACGCCGCGTCTGCAAGGGGATGCAGGAAGGGAGATATCTCTCTCGCCTTTTGTCCTGATTGCGGATTTGTCTGGAACATCCGCTTTGATCCAAAATTGCTGGACTACGATCAGAAGTATGACAATTCCCTGCACTTCTCGCCAACCTTTCAGACCTATTCCCAAACGCTTGTCGAGCGGCTGATAGAGACCTATTCGCTGAACCGGAAAACCGTCGTCGATATCGGCTGCGGCAAGGGTGATTTTCTGAGTATGCTATGTGCGGAGGGAGAGAACCGCGGATACGGTTTTGATCCGTCATTCGACGGTGACAGACCCAACTCCCCGGGATACGACCGGATCACCTGGAGCAACGATTACTATTCCGAGAAACACGCTGAGCTTCAGGCCGACCTGCTGGCGTCGCGTTTTGTTTTCGAACATATTCCCGAGCCGAAGGCTTTCCTGGACATGATCCACCGGTCGATCTCGGACCCTTCGCGCACCACGATCTATTTTGAGGTTCCCAATCTTGATCTGATTGTTCGTCAGGGATCGACCTGGGATATCATCTACGAGCATTGCTCATATTTTTCTCCGGCCTCGCTTGCCCGTGTTTTCACCGAATGCGGGTTTGACGTTTTGCGGGTCGAGCAACCTTATGAACGCCAGTTCCTGTCCATAGAGGCCCGCGCCAGACCCACAGGTATCAGCAGCGCCCGGACTGATCTGGACCTCGTGGCGCTGCGGTCTCAGGTGCGCGATTTCGCGCTTGGCCAAAAGGATCGGCGCGACAGATGGTCTGAGCAATTGGAGTTGTGGAAAAAAGAGGGCAGGTCAGTTGCGATCTGGGGCGGCGGCGCAAAGGCTGTGGGTTTCCTGAATATGATGCAGGATCACGATTTGATTCGACAGGTCGTCGACATCAACCCGTTCAAGCAGGGCAAGTATCTGTCGGGGACAGGGCAACAAATTGTGTCTGCCGAAGACATTGTTGACGACCCGTCAGATACGATCATACTGATGAATCGCATCTACCGCAGCGAAGTTGAAATGTCGCTTGCGCGATTGGGCATCGCTCCTGTACTAATTGAGGCGTGATTATTTGTTTCAGATATAGTGGTTTTCATGAGTGATCCTATTGGTTCGTTTCCTTGCCGTTTTTGCGGAACTCAGCTTGAACATACCCTTGTCGATTTGGGTATGTCGCCGCTTTGTGAGAGCTTTGTAGCGGCCGGCGATTATTCCAAGATGGAGCCGGTCTATCCGCTTCATGCATTCGTGTGCCACGAGTGTTTTCTGGCGCAGGTGGACGAGTTTGTTCCAGCCGAACATATTTTTACCGAGTACGCGTATTTCTCTTCATTCGCAGACAGTTGGGTGGAACATGCCCGGACTTACTGCCTGGATATGCAAAATCGCTTTGGGTTGAACGCTAAAAGCCAGGTTGTGGAAGTGGCCAGCAATGACGGCTATCTCCTACAGCATTTCGTGAAGATGGGCGTTCCATGCTACGGCATCGAGCCCGCCTCGAATGTTGCAAAGGTCGCCATAGAAAGGGGCGTACCGACGGAGGTCGAATTTTTCGGCACCGAAACGGCAAGGCGATTTGCTGAACAGGGGCGCGATGCCGATCTCATTCTTGGCAAGAACGTTTTGGCGCAGGTGCCCGACCTAAACGATTTTGTCGCAGGATTGAAGATCATGATGCGTCCGGGTGCGGTCATGACCATTGAGTTCCCTCATCTATTGGCGACAATGGAGGGAAATCAATTCGATCAGGTCTATCATGAACACTACTGTTATTTTTCCTTGTTGGCTGCAAAGCGCATTTTCGCCCATCACGGAATAACGCTTTTCGACGTCGAAGAGGTACCCACCCACGGCGGATCGCTGCGCATCTTCGGATGCCACGTTGAAGACGATAGCAAGCCCGTAACAAATCGCCTGCGCGATTTCGAACGGCGTGAATTGGCGGCGGGTCTGGACCGGATTGAAACGTATGCCGCTTTCTCTGAACAGGTGCGCGAAACAAAGCGCGCTGCGCTTGAGTTTCTCATTGATGCCAACCGCGCGGGAAAGCAGGTGGTGGCCTATGGTGCTCCGGGAAAGGGGAACACGTTCCTGAACTATTGCGGGATCAAACCGGACATGATCGCGTATACCGTCGATCGCAATCCCTACAAACACGGAAGGTTTCTACCAGGTTCGCGCATCCCGATTTTCCCGACGGAAAAGATATCAGAGACGAAGCCTGACGTTATCGTCATTTTGCCGTGGAACTTTTCCGAGGAAATTTCGCAGCAACTTTCTTATACTGCGGATTGGGGCGCCAAAATCGTCCGTTTCGTGCCCAAGGTCGAAACGCTGAGCCTGGAAACACCCGAGTGTGTCTAGCCCTGAGCAGTTGATATGAACGGAGACGGCAAATGAAGGTGGTTTTATTCTGCGGTGGCCAGGGCACCCGGCTGAGAGATTATTCAGACCAGATTCCGAAGCCACTTGTCCCGGTCGGTGGTCGCCCGATTTTGTGGCACATCATGCGCTATTACGCCGCCTTTGGGCACACGGATTTTATCCTGTGCCTTGGCTACAAGGGCGAGACCATCAAGAAATTCTTCCTCGACTATGATGAATGTCTTACGAACGATTTCGTTCTGGAGCAGAGCGGCAAGAAGGTCGAGATGCTGGGGAACGATATCAGCGACTGGCGCATCACCTTCGTGGACACGGGTCAGAACACGAATATCGGTGGACGGCTTCTTAAGGTGCGTGAGCATCTGGAGGGCGAGGAAATGTTCCTTGCCAATTACGCAGATACGCTGACGAACATGGATTTGAACACCATGATCGAGGGTTTTTCGAAAACCGATGCCGTTGCCGGGTTCAGCTGCGTGAAGCCACCTTATTCGTTCCATCTTGTATCGTTCGGTGAAGAAGGTCTGATCTCGAGAATTTCTGATGTCAAAGACTCGGGAATGTGGATGAATGGCGGCTACTTCGTATTGCGCCCGGAGATTTTCGACAAACTCCATGAAGGCGAAGAACTTGTCATCGAAGGGTTCGAGCGTCTGGTCAAGGAGCAAAGGCTTTTTGCCCATCAACATCAGGGGTTCTGGACCTGTATGGACACATTCAAGGAAAAGCAGGCGCTTGACGACAAGGTGGCCGCCGGTGACACGCCCTGGCAGGTTTGGAGCGCCGACTAGACATGCAGGGTGTCCGGTTTAGTAATCTCAAAACCATTCTCTGCATTGGTGCGCATAGTGACGATATTGAAATCGGAGCGGGCGCAACGGTGCTGAAGCTCATTCGTGAGAATCCGGATGCCCAAGTGGTCTGGGTTGTATGTTCGGCAAGCGGAGCTCGAAGAGAGGAAGCAACCGAAAGCGCAGGCAGGTTTCTGGAAGGCGCGGGCAAACCTGACATTCGGGTCGAACAGTTTCAGGACGGTCATTTTCCGGGCCAGATCAGTGAGCTCAAGACTTTACTCGAAGATCTGAAGCCGCTGAACCCCGATCTGATACTCACGCATTATGGTCAGGATTTGCATCAGGATCATCGCGCGGTTTCTCAGGCGACGTGGAATACGTTTCGTAACAACGCTATTCTGGAATATGAAATTCCGAAATGGGATGGAGATCTCGGCGCTCCGAATTTTTTTGTACCTGCGACCGTTTCCGACACGGATCGGAAGATCGAAAATCTCATGTCATGTTTCAGGTCGCAGGTCGGCAAACATTGGTTTGACGATTTGACATTCAGGGGTTTGATGCGCCTGCGCGGGCTTGAGTGCAATGCCCCGGAACATTTGGCTGAGGGATTCTACGCCAGAAAACTGAGTATGGCATTCTAGGTTTGGAATCCCGATTTCTTGAGATTGGCGACCATCCGCTTGTCGTTCGAATCTCTTGATCCGGGCACCGAACCTGGCTCAACGTGGCCTGGTTTAATACGCAATTTGAAGGTGCCATTGAAAGGGAGTAAGTGCAGTGCAGACGAAGAGCCTTCGAAAGCGCATATCTGACTACATGAACCGCGGGGCGTTAGAAATTGCGGGATGGAACGTTTCGGAATCCGGAGCTTTGCGAAAAGGGTGCTGGGATGGGGTAGATACGCTCCAGGAAGCTCTTGAGCAGACCAATGTTCAGATTGGCCGCATCGCGGATGTGAAACCGACCGATCGCCTTCTTGACGCAGGATGTGGGCTTGGTTCCACCTGCATTTATTTCTCCAGGGAATTCGGCTGCAAAGCAGTAGGAGTTACCATTGAGGAGCGCGAGTGCTCGACAGCGCGGGTCGCTGCCAAAGAAGCCGCGCTTCAAGATCAGGTGCAATTTGAAGAAATGGACTTTACGGATATGGATTTCGAAGACGAATCCTTCGATGTCATTCTCGCGATCGAAAGCGTTACCTGGCTTGATGATAAGCGCGATTTTTTGCGCGAAGCCTACCGCCTTCTCAAGCCTGGCGGGCGTCTGATAGTGGCAGATCACTTTCACATGAAAGATAATCCAGGCAGGCTGGAAAAGCGCATCCTGGATCAGTGGGGCCGGGGTTACAGCGGCTTCAAACTGACGACGATTGAACGCTTCAAGGCGGCAATGGCGGATGTTGGTTTTGGCTCGATCGGGATCGAGGACTGGACGCAGAAGATTCTGCCGTCGTCACGCATCCTCGCTCGTCACGGCTTTATCTGGGGCGTTCCCGATTTCCTTCTCGGCAAGATATTCCGCTTCAAGGGATCGCGCAGGCGTAGGTTTACCTTTGCTTCGGCAAGAGCGGAGTTTCTGGCGCTTCGCTTCGGCGCAGGTGGCTACTATGTTGTGGCAGCCCGCCGGGCTTCATAGGGCAGGCCTCAAAGGTGCCATAATTTTGCCACATTTTGGGTCCCGCCCGCCGGGTCAATGCAGCGCGGACCTATGCCGCTTAAGAAGCGAATTCGAATGCGTTTGTCGCATCCTCGCGAAGGGTGTGAAAACACATGGCCTCGGAAAGCGTCCCGAGGGGGATGGTCTTCATCGGTGTGGTTCTCCTTTGTCACCTAAAACAGCTTCTAAGAGTATCCTACGTGCCTTTGCCATCGCCTAATTTTGAAGAAAAGCACTTAAAAACAACCATCTGAGGTGGCGCACGAATCGCCTTGGAAGCGCATCAAGCCAAGGGGATTAGAAGGCCCGCCGCCCGCCCTTTCCGCTGCAAACCCTTAATCCAGAAGTATAGCGAGCCTGATACTTTCCAGTTCCGCAAAAGCCGAAAGACTATCGTTGCTCAATTGTGATCAATTGACAGATTATCGTAGCATCGTTGGATGCAATTGATGAAATTCTCGCGAGGAGAAAGCCACACCTTGGCAAGGTGCGTAAGACCTCGTAGGGTTAAAGGCGATTTTGTGGCGAATTTTTGCTGCGGTTTGTTAACTAGGAAACTGTTTTACAGTTCGTGGGGGGCTATATGACCTTTCAGTCGGACGATTTTGCGTCGGGTATGCTTGATCCCAATGTGTGGACATTTACGGCACCTTCCGGTGCGACGGTAGCGTCGGGTGTGTCCGGGTCCGAGGCCTTTGTTCGGCTGGAAACGCCTG
>NZ_JBQFZP010000021.1:0-45146 GCF_056542305.1 Ruegeria sp. AD9 | reverse complement strand
CGCAGAGCCAATGATCCCAAACGCATGTTCAATACCATGCATCTGCAAAACCTTAACAAAGGCCTCTTCCGTCGTCATCTTCATAGGGGTGTTTCCTTATCTTCAGAACGCTAAAGCGTTGGTAAATTACAGTATTTCGTCTCTGAGGTAATAGCCGACATAGGCTATGCGCTGGCCGAGGCGGCGGAAGGGTGTCAGGATGCCATGGCTAGGCAGCGGGGACGTGAAGATCGGCAGGGCAAAGGCCTTGTCTTTCTTGCCCGCGATCAGCTGTGCCATACGACGCCCGGCCTGAGCCGAGTACATCACGCCGTTGCCACCATATCCCATCGCGTAGAACACGCGCTGTTCCGGGTCCGGTTGAAAGATACGCGGCATCATATCGTGGCTGACATCGACCCAGCCCCACCACGAGTAATCGAGGTTGATATCCGTCAGCGCCGGAAACTTTCGGGCGAGGCCCTTTTTTAAAAGCTCCAAGTGTTTTTCGTTCTCGGCGTCTCGTCCTGTTACCGCGCTGCGGCTGCCGATCTGCATCCGGTTGTCAGGCAATAAACGATAATAATGGCGCAGGGTGCGCGTGTCCGTCAGGGGCGATTTGGTCTGAATGCCACACTCATCCAGCTCGGCCTGGGTCAGCGGCCGTGTCACCATCGAGTTGGACAGGATAGGCATCAAGCGGTGCTTTGTGCGCGTGTTCAGACCCGGCGGGGTATAGCCCGCGGTTGCCAAGGCCACCGTTTTGGCGCGGACGATGCCGCCCGGTGTGCGCAGGTGATGCACGCCGTTCTTCGTCTGCCATCCCATAACCGGGCTGCCGGTGTGAATTTTCACCCCCAGACGACGCGCCATGTTGACATAACCGAACGCCAGTTTACCCGCATGGATACAGGTCCCGTCAGGTTCCCACATGGCGCCTGCGGCTTCCATATCGCGCACGTGTTTTTCATGTAGTTCTTCCCGGGAGAGGATGCGCGAACCATAGCCGAACACATCGTTGAGCAGCTTGCTCTCTTTCTTGAGGGACGGCATGACCTTGTCGCGATGCGCGATGTAGTAGTGGCCACCCGGCTGGGGGTCGCAATCGATATCGTCGGACGCAATCAGATCGTTGAACAGCTGAAACGCTTCTGTGACCTCGGCATGCATGCGCTTGGCCACGTCCGTTCCCCACCGTTCGATCCATTGCGACCGCTTGAGCCGCCCGGATGAGATCTGGGCCTGCCCGCCATTGCGGGTGGAGCAGCCCCAGGAGACGGTATTTGCTTCTAAAACAACGGCTTGAATGCCGTATTCCTTGGCAAGATGAATGGCGGTCGACAGACCGGTATACCCCGATCCGATCACCACCACATCCGCATCCATATCGCTGGACACAGGTCCATCATCGGCCGGAGGTGTTCCGGCCGTTCCAATCCAATACGTGGGCGCGTGGTCGCGATTGTGACCCGGACCCGCATCAATGATCGGGTCATATTTGGGGTCATAACTGGCCTTGGGCCAGTGACGCGGGATGCTGTTATCCACCATTCTTGTTTTTCTCCGAGGCTGCGCGCAGGGCGGCGGATCAGGCTTTGGACATTGGGCGCGCTTTGCGAAGCGCCTGTTTTACAATGATTTTACCGTCACGAACGGTGAACAGATCCGCACCTTCGGCTTCGATCCGCATTCCGTTTGCGTCGGTTCCCGAGAAGGTCCACTCGGATACGGCACGATCACCGTGGACAAAGTGGCTGTGATGGTCCCAATGGGCGTCTTTCATGCCTGCCCAGACGCCCGAAAACGCGGCGGCGATGGCTTCGGCACCTTCAACCTTGTTGCCATATTTCTCGTCACCGGCCACGGTGTAGAACACGCAGTCGTCGGCGAAGTGGGTCATCACGCCGTCGATGTCGTGGCGGTTGAACGCGTCGAACGTGTCCGCCAGGTCCTGCGCGGTCAGGGTTTTGTTCATTTTGTACTTCCTTGTCAGTGGGGTTGTTACATTTCGTCCGGGTTCGGAACGATCAGTGTCGGGATCCTGGAGCGCCGCAAAACGCGTTTTGCGACCGTGCCCAGGAAGGTGTGCGAAAAGCCGTGATCATGCGCGCCCAATACGATCAGGTCGCAACCCAGTTCGACCGAGCGGCGCAGGATCACTTCTGCCGGATGGCCGTCAGTCACCTCGACCGAGGTGACCTGATCGCGAATTTTCCCGTCGTCGCCGTCGAACTGCGCCCAGAACTTGGCTTGCCGTTCGGCCAGAACCTTGCGCACCATCTCGTGACGACGCTCAATGGCGGTCTTGCGGGTCTCTTCGTTCATGATGAAGATTTCCATCGTGATCTTGGCGTCGTCCGACAGGGGTTCATTCACGTGCAACACGTGAATCTCCGCCCCGGTGGCCTGCGCGATGCTTGCGGCATGGCGCATGGCGTGACCCGAGTTTTCGGACAGGTCGGTGGCAAACAGGATGTTGGAGACCATCTGTTTCATGTCGTCATCCTTTCAGATCAGTAGCCAAACAGCCGTGGGAGCCACAGCGACAGTTCAGGGAAGAAGGCGATTATGAAGATCGCCACCGTGTTTGCCGCCGCAAAAGGCAGCGCGCGCAACGAGATCTGTTCGATCGAGATGTTCGAGATACCCGATGCGATGAACAGGTTCTCGCCCAGCGGCGGGGTCTGGAACCCGATGCCCAGCGTACAGACCATCACCACGCCAAAGTGGATCGGATCGATACCCACCGAATAGGCCACCGGCAGCATTACCGGAACAAGGATCAGGATGGTGGCCAGTGTTTCCATGAACATGCCGACGAACAGCAGGAAGAAGATGATCAGCGCCCAGATCACATAGAGGTTGTCGGTGAAGCTGAGCATCGAATCTGCGATGATCGCCGGGATCTGGTTTTCCACCAAAAGACGTCCGAACACCGTAGCGGTGAACAGGATCAGCAGGACGCGACCGGTCAGCCATGTGGTGGCTTCAAGCGACTGGAACAGCGACTGCCAGGTCAGTTCGCGATAGATGACTACCCCCACGAACAGGGTATAGAAGATCGCGACGATTGCAGCCTCGGTCGGGGTGAAGAAGCCGGTATAGATACCGCCCAGGATCACCAGCGGCGCCATCAAAGACCAGAACCCGCGATACATTTCGCAGCCTACATGGCGGATCGACCAGCCTTCGGCGACGCCTTTGTAGCCGCGCTTTTTCGACATGAAGTAGTTCAGGATCAAAAGGCTAGTGGCGATCAGGAAGGCGGGTACGAACCCGGCAATGAACAGTTTCGAAATCGAAACCGACTGGAAGGTGCCGAATTTCTCGACCGCTTCGGGCGGCGGGGCCATACCGAGCGCGGCAATGCCGAAGATCACCATCGGGATGGAGGGAGGAATGATAATCCCGAGGCCGCCAGAGGACGCAGTGATCGCCGAGGCATAGCCGCGCTCATAGCCGCGGTCGATCATTGCCGGGATCATCAGCATCCCAACAGCCGCGGTTGTTGCCGGGCCCGAGCCCGAAATTGCACCAAAGAACAGACAGGCCATGACCGTTGCGGCCGAAATACCACCGGTGAAAGGACCGGCCAGACTTTCGGCAACGTTGATCAGGCGTTTTGAGATACCGGCAGCCTCCATCAGGGCCCCGGCGAGGATAAAGGCTGGCAGCGCCATCAGCGGGAACGAGCCCACGGATGTAAAGGCGATCTGCACGAATTTGATCGGGTTATCGCCCAGATAGAGAAACGAGATCAGCGACGCGACACCCAGCGCCACCGTGATCGGCGCGCCAATGAGCAGCAAGAACAGAAATGATCCAAACAGGACCGTGACGATTTCGGATTCCATGATTTAACCCCCTGCCCTTAGAATTTCTTTGCTGCTTCGGTCGCAGCTTTGATTTCGTCGAGGTCGATCTGATCGGGATCGTGAATGTCCTCGCCTTTGACAAGGCGGAGGTAATTCACCTGAATGATGCGGACGGTCATCAGCGCAAACGCGATGGGCAGCACCATGTAGATATACTTCATCTCGACACCCAGGGTCTGGGATTTCCAGAACTTGTTCATCTTGTTGAAGACAAAATCTGTCGCCAGATAGAGGAAGTAGACATTGAAGAAGAGCCAGAAGAGATCGGCGAAGGCTTCGATGTACTTGATCGCCCCCTCAGGCAGGAACTTGAACTGGAATGTCACGCGGTTATGCGCCCCTTTCAAGGCGGCGTAACTTGCGCCGAAATAGACGAACCATACGAACATGTAGACCGAGAGTTCTTCGATCCAGCTGACCGAAAAGCCGAAGACTTCGCGCGCGATGATCTGCACGAATAAAAGGCAGACAAAGCCGGATAAGAGTATCCGGCAGATGACACTTTCTATGTTGTCCAGAAATTTCCAGAACATGTGGTTTCACTCCTCCCTGAGATGAGAAGAGCGCCGTGGCGCTCTTCCCGGTATCGCTCTGCGGCGATTATTGCTGCACCGGCTCGCGGCCAATGGCTTCCAGAACGGTGTTCAGTTTTTCGACGCCACCGATGGAGTCGTAGAACTGGGGCCATACGGCACCTGTCGCCAGTTCGATGAACTCGGCTTCGTCGTTTTCGGGATCAATGATCTCCATACCTTTGGCGGTCAGCTCTTCCTTGATGGCGGCTTCGGAATCCCGCAGGAACTGTGCGGATGCCAGGGTGGCTTCCTGTCCCGCTTCAAGGATAATTGCCTGATCTTCTGCGGACAGGTCCTGGAAGACCGCTTCTGAAACGATGAGCGGTTCGATCGAGAAGATGTAACGCAGGTTGGTGACGTGGTCCTGAACCTCGTAGAACTTCATCGCGTTGATGGTCAGGTAAGGGTTGTCCTGCCCGTCGACCACCTTGGTTTGCAGTCCGGTGAAGGTTTCCGACCAGGCCATTGGCGTCGGGTTGATGCCCCATGCTTTGTAGGTTTCGATCATGATCTCGTTCTTGGGAACGCGGATGACCAGATCCTGAAGGTCAGCAACCGATTTGACCGGTTTTTTCGAGTTGGTCAGGCGGCGGAAACCGGTATAGGTCCAGCCGATGATGCGCACGCCGGCATCACGGATGGTGTTTTCGACCAGTTCCTGACCGATTGGGCCCTGGGTCAGCTTTTCGGCATCTTCCAGGCTGAGGATCACGTAAGGCAGCGTGAAAACACCGACCGAAGGCGAGAAGGGCGTGATGTTGTTGATTGCCAGCAGCGACATATCCAGCGTGCCGATCGCCGCCTCGTTCACGGTGTCCTGTTCGGACCCCAGCTGACCGTTCAGGAACAGCGTTGCGGTGTGGGCACCGCCCGATTTCTCTTCCAGCGCCTTGACGAAGGCGATGCCCAGAGCTTCCTGTGCGCTTCCTGCGCTATCGCCCACCGCGATCTTGAAGTTCTTCGCATCAGCCGTGCCTGCAACCATCAGTGCAGCAACGGAAACGGCGGCGCTGATGGTGCCAAGCTTTTTGATAAATGACATGGATGTCCTCCCATTTGTCGTGTTTCGAGGTGCGCGATGGCCTGGGGAGAAGGTGGCCAGTCCGATTCTGCCTCGGCCACAAGAGGCTATCTTGCCAACATGGTTTCGTCGTTGTTAATATTTGCGCGAAAGGTTTCACAAATGTCGAACTTATAATATGAGACAGAACCCACTGGCCACCCGCATCGGGGACACGGACATTCGCCTTCTTCGGGTTTTCAAAACCGTTGCGGAAAGCGGAGGGTTTTCGGCAGCAGAAATTGAGCTCAACATCGGGAAATCAACAATCTCGAAACACATATCGGATCTGGAACTTCGGCTGGATCTGAAGCTGTGCAACCGTGGCCCGGCGGGTTTTTCCCTGACTGAAGACGGCGAGAAAGTGCTGGCCGCGACAGAAGACCTGCTGATTTCGGTTTCGCAGTTCAGAACCGAAGTCAACGAGATCAAGCAGCAACTGGCAGGAAGTATCCGCGTGGCGCTGTTCGATCAATGCACCACGAACCCCGAAGCGCGCCTTGCGCGCGCCATTCACAGCTTCAACGAAGCCGCCCCTGCCATCCAGATCGAGTTGTCGATTGAACCGCCCAACGTCATTGAGACCATGGTTATCAGCGGGCAGCTGGATGTCGGGATCATCGCCCTGCACCGCCCCTCGGCAAGCCTGCATTATGCGCCGCTTTATGGGGAAAACATGTTTCTGTATTGCGGGCAGGCCAATCCGTTGTTCAGCCAGTCCGCTGACACGCTGAGCCTGCGGGACATTCAGGCGTTCAACTATGCGGGTCTGAACGTGAACTCGCCCAACCTGATCTACGGCCAGCAACTGGGGTTTCGGCGCGCCGCCAAAGTGCAGAACGAACAAGCCCTTGCAATACTTATTCTGTCGGGCAGCTATCTGGGCTTTCTTCCGGACCATCTGGCGCAGGAATTTGTTGATAAGGGGCTTATGAGGCAGGTGATGCCGCAGGACATCAAATACAGAACGCGCTTTGCGGCGGTGACGCGGAAACAGCCGGATCCGACACGCGCGGCCAAACTGTTTCTGGAAACCCTGCTGAGCGTCCATTCCGAAGTGCCCTGAGCCCGGCCTCGTCGCCTGTTTGCGCGAGGGCACCCCGTTTATTAACCGAAGACATGCGCCAGCCGGGGGCGCACGGCCGCGCTTGTCGTGTCCACTAGGGCGAAAGGCACGGGGAAAATTGGTCGAAAACGTCTGATTGAAAACAAATTTGACTTGGCAATTCCAGTTTGATTTCAATCGGCGAAGACCATCACCTCTTGCCCCCAGATAACCGGAGAGCTGCATGTCATCCGACCCTGTTGCCGCCTTGCGCAATCAAACTGATCACGAGGCGCAATCATGAGCCGCGATGCCTTGCTGCAACCTTATCAGCTAAAGCACCTGAGGCTGAAAAACCGGATCATGACAACCAGTCATGAACCCGCCTATCCCGAAGGTGGGATGCCGACGGAACGCTATCGTGCCTATCACGAGGTGCGGGCCAAAGCGGGGGTTGCGATGACCATGACGGCGGGGTCGGCCGTTGTCAGCCGCGACAGCCCGCCTGCGTTCAACAATATCCTGGCATACAAGGACGAGGTGGTCCGCTGGATGGCGGAGCTGACGGATGCCTGCCATGCCCATGGCTGTGCGGTGATGATCCAGCTGACCCATTTGGGGCGGCGCACGGGCTGGAACAAGGGTGACTGGCTGCCGTCCCTGTCGCCGTCGCACGACCGGGAACCAGCGCACCGGGCCTTTGCCAAGAAGATGGAAGATTTCGACATCGCGCGGATCGTGACCGATTACGCCGATGCCGCCGAACGGATGCAGGCCGCCGGGCTGGATGGAATTGAATTGCAGGCCTACGGTCATCTGATCGATCAGTTCTGGTCGCCGATGACCAATCGGATGGAGGCGCCCTTTGGAGGCAATCTGGACAACCGGATGCGCTTTGGTTTCATGGTTCTGGACGCAATCCGCGACCGCGTCGGGAGCGATTTCATCATAGGGGTCCGTTACACCGCCGATGAGGTGGAAAAGGGCGGCATAACCGAAGCGGAAGGGCTGGAGATTGCCCGAAGGCTGCGCGACAGCGGTCAGGTCGATTTCCTGAACATCATTCGCGGGCGTATTCATACCGACCCGGCCATGACGGACGTGATCCCGGTTCAGGGCATGAAAAGCGCACCCCATCTGGATTTTGCCGGGCGGGTTCGGGCCGAGGTTGGGATGCCGACCTTTCACGCCGCGCGCATTCCCGATGTGGCGACGGCGCGGCATGCGGTGGCCTCGGGCCTGCTGGACATGGTCGGCATGACCCGCGCGCATATGGCAGATCCGATGATCGTTGCCAAAATCCGGGCTGGACGGGAAGAGGACATCCGGCCCTGTGTCGGTGCCACTTACTGTCTTGACCGCATTTATCAGGCGGGTGAGGCGCTGTGTGTCCACAACCCGGCCACCGGGCGCGAATTGTCGATGCCGCATCTGATCCCCGCCGCTGAAACGCGCCGCCGCGCGGTGATTGTGGGCGCAGGCCCCGGCGGGCTTGAGGCGGCGCGGGTCGCGGCCGAGCGCGGGCATGACGTCACCGTTATTGAGGCCGCCCCCGCACCGGGCGGTCAGGTGCGGCTGACCGCGCAGTCCCCGCGCCGGGCCGAGATGATCGGGATCATCGACTGGCGCATGGCCCAATGCGCCGCACGCGACGTGACATTTTGTTTCAACACCTTTGCGGACGCCGATGCTGTAACTGCGCTTGCGCCGGACATGGTGGTGATCGCAACCGGCGGATTGCCCGAGGTGACGGTTCTGGAGGCGGGTAACGATCTGGCGGTTACTGCCTGGGATATCCTGACCGGTGATGTGCGCCCCGGCGACAATGTCCTTATCTATGACGATGCAGGGGATCACCCGGCCCTGATGGCGGCTGAGGCTATCGCGCAAGCGGGGGGGCGGGTAGAAATCATGACCCGAGACCGCAGTTTTGCCCCCGAAATCATGGGGATGAACCTGGTGCCCTACATGCGCGCCCTGCAAAAGACCGGTGCCGAGTTCACAGTCGCCCGGACGCTGAAATCATTGGTGCGATCAGGCAATCAGCTGGAGGCAGCCATTGGTACGGATTACTCGGACCTGATAGAAAAGCGCCTGTATGATCAGGTGGTTGTCAATCAGGGTGTTTTGCCGCTGGATGATCTGTACTTCGATCTGAAACCGCTGTCGCGAAACTTGGGCGCCGTGGATTATGAAGCGCTGGTCGGCGGGTCCGGCCCCGTGTTTCCGCAATCTGTGCCAGAGGCGGGGTTTGATCTGTACCGGATCGGCGATGCCATTTCATCGCGCAACACGCATGCCGCCATTTATGATGCGCTGCGCTTGGGGCTTCGATGGTGAGGCCATTGAAACACCCCCCGGCCAAGCACGCCACAAACAGCTTTTCACCTGACAGTCAGTCAAAGGACCGGACATGAGCAATACAGAGGTCATCGAAACCGTTTGGATTCCCATGCCGGACGGCGCTAAACTTGCGGCACGGCTTTGGCTGCCCGGCTCGGCCCGAGCAACGCCTGCTCCCTGTGTTTTGGAATACATCCCCTATCGCCGCCGGGATCGCACCCGGATGCGAGATGAAAGCATGCATCCGCATTTCGCCGCGGCGGGCTATGCGTCGATCCGGGTAGATATCCGCGGTTATGGCGACAGCGACGGGATTCCCGAAGACGAGTATTCGCATCAGGAGATTCAGGATGGGCACGACATCATCCAGTGGATTGCCGATCAGGACTGGTGCGACGGAAATGTCGGAATGTTCGGCAAAAGCTGGGGGGCGTATAACGCCTTTCAGGTGGCCGCGACCCGCCCGCCTGCGCTGAAGGCGATTGCGCCGGTGATGGGAACGGATGACCGCTGGCGCGAGGATATTCACTTTTACGGCGGCTGTCTGGCCAATGACAATTTCTGGTGGGGCTCGATCATGCAGCTGTACAATGCCATGCCGCCCGACCCCGAGATTGTGGGCGCGGATCGCTGGATCGACATGTGGCGCGCACGGTTGGAGGGGGTCGAATTCTGGCCCGCCATGTGGCTGGAACATCAGACCCATGATGACATGTGGCGGCGCGGCTCGATCTGCGAAAACTATGCGGATGTCGATGTGCCGGTGTATTTCTTTGGCGGATGGATGGACCTGTATCGCGACACGCCGTTCCGCATCGCGGAACACCTGAGCGGGCCGGTCAAGATCCTGATGGGCCCCTGGGCGCATCTGTATCCGCAAGAAGGGGTGCCGGGGCCCCGGGTCGATTTCGTCGGCGAGGTGATCCGGTTCTGGGACCATTGGCTGAAGGGGATCGACACCGGCCTGATGGACGAGCCGCCGCTGCGGTTTTTCCTGCAAGACAGTGCCGCCCCGTCCGGAACTCATGTACACCGCGAGGGGCGGTGGATCGAGGAGCCGAACTGGCCGTCGCCAAATGTCAGGGACCAGCCCTTGTGGCTGAATGACGGAACGCTGGACGCCTCCGCCGGGTCGGGCGGGGAGATGTCGGTCTGTTCGCCACAGAATTTCGGGGCCGCAGCGGGCGACATGTGTTCCTTTGCAATACCCGGAGATATGGCAGCAGATTGCCGGATCGAGGCCGCAGGGGCGCTGCAATTCAAAGCAAAGCCCTTGGAAAAGCCCGTTGATATTCTGGGCCAGCCCTCGGTAGACCTGACAGTTTCTGCCGATCGGGCGCAGGGCTTTGTTGCGGCCCTGCTGGTGGATGAGGCCCCGGACGGCGCACAGACATTGATTGCACGCGGGTTCTGCAACCTGACGCACCGGATCAGCGACACTGAACCGACACCGATTACACCCGGCGAAGATTTGCACGTGACTGTCCCGCTTTATGGAACCGGTTATCGGGTATTGGCGGGTCATCGCATCGTTCTGCAAATCGCGTCTGCCTATTGGCCGGTTCTGTGGCCAGCGCCGGAGCCGGTTACGCTGACGATCCGACCCGGCACGTCGCGGCTGATCCTGCCCACGCGCAGCCAGCGAGATGACGCGCCAGCCCCACGCCCGCTGCCGGAACCTCAGGGTTCCGACGTCGCCCCGCGGAAGACGAACGTTCGCTCCGGCTCGATGGAGCGTTCGGTTCACACCGATCTGACCAATGGCGCGGTGACACACAGGTATTTCCTTGACGGGGGTGTCTTTGGGCCGGTGGGCGATATTCGCCTCGACGATATCGGCACGGTGCTGAGCGATATGTCGGATCGACGCTATACCATCCAGCCGGGTGATCCGTTGTCGGCAGTAGCCACAATGGAGCAAACCGCCGGTTTCGACCGCGAGGGGTGGTCCGCCAAGATCTGGGCCTGTTCCGAACAAAGGGCGACTGCGACCGAGTTTCACCTGACCGCGCGCCTAAAGGCGTGGTCGGGTGACGATCTGATCTTTGAGGACGAACAGTCTTATGTCATCCCCCGCAACGGGATGTAGGTGTAGAAAGGTTTTCAGCCCTGCCGTCTTGTGATGCGTGGGCTGGTGTTCCCCTCGCGGGATCGAAACTGTTCAGGGCGCTCATCCGGGGACAACTTGCATCAATCGGAACCGATCTTTGAGCGAGATTGCAAAATCCTGTAGCAAGGGCGCAAGAAAGCAGGATGAAGGAGTGTTGCCATGACGAGTTTTTCCGAAAACCTGCGCGCCCTGCGGCATGAGTTTCACTGTAACCCCGAGCTTGGCTTTCAGGAGGACTGGACCAAGGCCCGGATCGCCGATCACCTGAGAAGCCTTGGCATCGAGGTGCATGAAGGTGTCGGCGTTGTTGGTGTTCTGCGCGCGGGCCATGGCAACCGGTCCATCGGTCTGCGCGCGGATTTCGACGCGCTGCCCATTACCGAAGCCAACAGCTTTGCCTACAAGTCTCGGAACCCGGGCGTGATGCATGCCTGCGGCCATGACGGCCATACGACGATGCTGCTGGGCGCGGCCGAGCTTTTGGCCAGGGATCAGGGCTTTGACGGCACCGTTGTCTTCCTGTTCCAGCCCAATGAGGAGCACGGGCTGGGCGCGCGGGCGATGATTGAGGAAGGCGTCCTGCGGGATTTTCCGATTGACGAAATCTATGGCGCGCACAATCTGCCGGGCGAACCCGTCGGGCGGGTTTCAACCCGCGCCGGTGTCATTTGTTGCAGCGAAAGCCTATTCGAGGTCACCATCACCGGTCAGGGCGGCCATGCCTCGATGCCCCATGTCGGGCGCGAGACAATCACGCCCGCAGCAGAGCTTGTTCTGGCCTTGCAAACCATCGTTTCGCGAAAGCTTGCCCCATTGTCTGGCGCGGTCGTTTCCGTGACCGAGTTCATCACCGATGGGCAGCGCAACGTCCTGCCGGGTCGAACAGTGTTGAAAGGGGACGCACGGGCGATGTCCCCCGATGACCGCGCGCGGATTGAACACCATATGCGGCAGATCGCGGCGGGCGTGGCGGAAAGCCACGGTGTCGCGGTGACGGTGGAATTCCGGACCGAATTCATCGAGGCAATCAACGATACCGACGCCGCAACCCATGTGGTTTCAGCAGCAAAAACGCTGGGTCTGGAGGTTGACGGCGACCGGACCGCCATGTCGTTTTCCGAGGATTTCGCGGAATTTGCGGCTGCGGTTCCGGGGTGTTTTCTGCTGATCGGCAATGGAACCGAGGGGTCGAATGGCCGCCCCCTGCACGCGGACGATTATGATTTCAACGACGCGCTGCTGCCATTGGGGGCAAACCTGTGGGCCGAACTGGTGCGGCAACGTCTGCCAGTGACCACCTGACTGCGCAGGACGATCCGTGGATGTTTCGGATCGCTTCCTCTGGTCGCCTCAAACATTCGCCCACGGATGCCGGACTTTTCCAGAATGATCAGCGTGCCGCTTCGGTGGACACGCGTGCCGAACCCGACCATTCAGCACCGGATGCGCCGGTCAGGAACCCATCGCTTAGCCTTATATCGGGATCGGCGGCGCGCAGCGCATGTTCCAGATCGCCCCGGTCAAGTTGCCCATCCAGCCGCTGTCGGTAGAGCGCGCAGAGCCTTGGGAACCCCTGAGATTGCGGCGACAGGCGCAGGGCCGCGACGCCAGCACTTTGCAGCAACTCGATCTGATGATCCGTGCAGGCATAGCTGTCTGACAGGGTCTGCACACCGTTCATGGCCATGAACGGCTGTCCATCGCCGGTCAGCACTTCCAGCCCGTCGGGATCGTTTTCGCAGGCAAACTGGCAATTATCCTTGCTGCGCCCATGCAGGCGCGCGTGGTAACACCGGCCGGAGATGGCCAGCGGCAGGCGACCGTGGCCCCAAACCTCGACCGCGACACCCAGACCGGCGGCGGCTTGTGCCAGAACCCTGACCGAGGCGATTGGCAGTTCCGGCGGCAGGCATATGCGACGCGCCCCACGTGACGCCAGCCATGCCAATGTGCCTTCGTTATAGACATTGATCAGCGGTCCGACATCGAAATCGGTGTTTTCGGGCAGATGCGCCAGCGCAGTCAGATCGTTGATCTCGACCGTGACCCCCAGATCCGCCAGATCGGCGGTCAGCTTGCGTTCACGCTTGAGCGTCACCAGTGCAAGACTGGTCAGCGCAACCTGTTTGCCTGCCTCAACCAGCCGGGCAATCGCGTCGGGAATCCGGTCCTGATAAAACGGCAGGCGCTTGGAACAAACCAGCTCGCCCAGCACGATGCGGTCGACGGGGGTTTGGGCCAAATCCTCGTAAAAGGATGTCCAGCTATCGGCGGGCCAGAAAAACTGGTTGGGGCCAACGGTCAGTTCCATCGCGCTATCTCCAGGTTTTTTTGTATGAGCCGGTTGTCATGGCCTGCCCTTCGGACAAACGGGCCAGCATCCCCTCGGGCAGAGGGCGCCCGGCCTCAAGCGCGTCGACAGCGGCACGGAAGTTCCGAACCACCTGCGCAACGTAGGATTTCGAGCGCTGGCGCCCTTCGATTTTCAGCGCGGTGACACCGGCCTTCTGCAATTGCGGGATCAGCCGTTCCGCATTCAGGCTGACGGGGTCTTCGAACAAATGGCCCGTCTTTTCACCTGCGGAAAAGCACCCTTTGCACAATGTCGGATAGGGTGCAGGCTGATTTCGTTCGACCCGGTGGATCAGGTAACCGCCCAGGCGCGTGTTCAACGCGCCCTGATCGTTCTGGTATTCGACATGGCTGGCGGGCGAACAGACGCCATTCATGTTCGGAGACAGCCCGGTGGCATAAGAGGACAGCGAACAGCGACCTTCGGCCATCACGCAGAGCCCGCCGAACACAAATACCTCGGTCTCGACTTCTGTTTCGGCGTTGATGGCGGCGATTTCGGGAACCGACAGCACGCGCGGCAGGACCACACGTTTGACGCCGAAGGTTTCGGCATAGAAGTTGATCACATCGGCATTCGCCGCCGCGGCCTGCACGGACAGGTGCCTGCGCAACCCCGGATGGTTGCGCGCGGCATAATCCAGCAGCCCGATATCGGCGAGGATCACGGCATCCGCGCCGCAGGTTTCCGCGTCGGCCACCGCGCGATGCCAGATTGCTTCGCTGCCGGCGCGGGGAAACGTGTTGATCGCAACCAGTACCTTGGCCCCGTGGTCATGGGCAAAGGCAACACCCGCGCGCATTTCGGCCCGGTCGAAGTTCAGGCCCGGAAAGTTGCGCGCGTTGGTTTCGTCATTGAAGCCGCAATAGACTGTATGCGCCCCGGCCTTGACGGCTGCGCGCAAGGCGGCGGGCGTTCCTGCCGGGCAGACGATTTCCATCACCATAGTACAGCATCTTCCGGTCGAGTCAGGTACAGGCCGGTTCGACGTTCCACCAACGCGATCAGCTGCTTCAGCGGGCGCGCAAGCGGGCCGGAGAGGGCTGCGGCCTCGTGTGCGAGGTCCAGTTCCGCGTCGTCTATTGCGTTGCGCAGGGCCAGCGCCGCGGCCGTATCGCCCTCGATCACCAGATCACGTGAGAAGAACAGTGCATCGCCGTCAAATGCACCGTGAACCAGCCCAAGAAGGGCCGCCAGAGGGCCGGAAATACGCGCAACCCCTGACCCGCTGCGCCGGGTCAGTGTCACCTTTGGGGCACCGCCATTCGGATCAAGCAGCAGGACAACAGGCAAATCCGTCGGATCAAGAACGAAAACTGATCTTCCGTATGCGCCAAGCCGTTGAAACATTTCCGGGTTTTTCTTTGCGACCCGGCGCGTGAAGACCGTCAGCGACAGCGACAAGGGGCCAAGCGGCACTATCCGAAACATGGCCGCCAAAGCCGCCGGGCAGCGCGGTATCGGGTTCTGAGGAACGGGCAATGAGACCTCCTGCTGTCACAACATTATGACCTTGGATGCCTTCCTAGGGCGATCGCGGCTGGGGTGACTTGACGGTTGTCAATTCGACCCCTCGCTTTCGTTGCTAGAGGGTGGAAACCACCGTCGGAGCAGTCCCATTCGCACCCTGCCGCAATATCCCAGCCTTCGGCATTTTCTGAAATGGTGCGAAGACACCGGACAGTTCAGGCGCATCCCTGATCCGGTTTCCGTACGCCATCAGATGACCGCTGTTCACCGCGCCGTGCTTGAGGCGGGCGGGCCGGTTCTGCAATTTGACCACCCGACAGACGTGTCCACTGATCGGTTCGATACCCCCGTCGTCGTCAACCTGTTCGGAACGGCGGAACGGGTTGCTGCCGGGCTGGGTGTCACACCCGCCGGGCTTGACGATCTGGGGGCCTTTCTGGCCGCGCTGCGGTCCCCGACGCCGCCGGACGGAGTGCGGGACGCGCTGGCCAGATGGCCGATGCTGAAGGCGGCCCTGTCGACCCGACCGAAACTGGTCAGAACCGCCCCGGTGCAAAGCCTCTGCCACAGCGGAGCGGATGTGGACCTGACCGCGCTGCCAATCCAGACCCACTGGCCCGGCGATGCGGGGCCGCTGATCACGTGGCCCGTGGTTCTTACCCGGCCCTACGGCAGCGATGCCAACGCGGCGCAAGGCTATAACGCGGGGGTTTACCGCATTCAGGTGCTGAACCGGAACCGTGTCATCATGCGCTGGCTGCCTCATCGCGGCGGCGCGGCGCATCACAGGAGCTGGGCGAGGTGCGCCGAAAAGATGCCCGTCGCCATTGTGCTGGGCGCAAACCCCGCGACTTTGTTATCGGCGGCCTTGCCCTTGCCAGAAACGGTATCCGAGCTGACATTTGCCGGTGCCCTGAACCAGAAGCGCCCACATCTGATCCCGGCCAGAACCATCCCCATGTTGGTCCCTGCTGACGCCGAGATTGTTCTGGAAGGTTGGGTTTCACCAAGCGAGACCGCCCCCGAGGGGCCTTTTGGGGATCACACCGGCTATTACAACCCGGCTGAACCCTTTCCGGTGATGCAGGTCAGCGCTGTCACCCATCGGGACGCGCCGCTGTATCTTTCGACCTATACCGGGCGGCCACCGGACGAACCGTCAATCATTGGCGAGGTGTTCAACCGCCTGGCCCTGCCGACCATCCGCGCGCAGATCCCCGAAATCCACGATCTTTGGCTGCCGCCCGCCGCCTGTTCCTATCGAATGGCAATCGTTGCCATCGACAAACGGTATCCGGGGCAGGCCCGGCGCGTGATGATGGCCCTGTGGGGAATGCTGCCGCAATTCAGCTATACGAAAATGATCATCGCGGTCGATGCCGATATCGATCCCCGAAACTGGGAGGATATTGCTTGGGCGCTTGCCACTCGCATGGACCCGGGCCGGGACGTGATGGTGCTGGACAGGACACCTATGGATTATCTGGATTTTGCATCACCCGAACCCGGTCTGGCCGGAAAAATCGGCATCGACGCGACGACGAAACTGGGCAGTGAAACGCTGCGGGAATGGGGGACTGTGATGCACACCGCGGATGGAGATCACGCCTTTGCAGAAGACCTTGTAAACCGATTGATGCCGGAGCTGAGAGCATGACAAACGCCCGTGTTGTTTTGGGGGTATCCGGTGCGTCAGGCGCGGCGTTGAGCCTTGCCGTGGCCCGGTGCCTGGCGTCATCGGATATCGAGGCCGATCTTGTGGTCAGCGCAGCCGGGATGCGGACACTTGCGCAGGAATGCGGCCCGGACGCTTTGCAAAACCTGCGGCAACTGGTGACGCGGCATCACCCGAGCGCCGATATCGGTGCCAGCATTGCGTCCGGGTCGGTTCCGGTATCCGGCATGATCGTTGCGCCCTGTTCCATGCGAACGCTTGCCGCGATTGCGCATGGGCTGGACGATAACCTGCTGACGCGCGCCGCCAGTGTTCAGCTCAAGGAACGCAGGCCGTTGGTTTTACTGACACGAGAAGCACCGCTGACCCTGGCCCATCTGCGCAACATGACGGCGGCGGCAGAAATGGGGGCCATCATCCTGCCCCCGGTTCCTGCGTTTTATCTGAAGCCTGACACCCTGATGGATATCGTGTCCCAGGTCGCTGCACGCGCGGTGGACTGCCTGCGCATTTGTGACCCGGTGGCGCAGCAATGGCGCCCGCAATGCGCAGGTGAGTGAGTTCGGACGCCTCCGGCGGGAGTATTTGGAAAAAGATGAAGTCGCCTGAAGTCCTGAGACGAGACATCTTTTGGAGCGTCTTATTGGCCTTGCCTGCCTGTAGACGGGTTTTGAGCGTTAACACCGCAGTCTGGCGCCTGTCGGGTCAAACGGTGCCTCGGCCAGTACGCGCGCCTTGTGCGGTTTGCCGATGACCTGAATGACCACCTCATCGCCCGGCTGTGCCGTGTTTGGGTTGCGGAACCCCAGCGCCAGCGATTTCCCGACCGAATAGCCGTATGCCCCTGAAGTGACACGGCCCAGGGGCGTGCCATCGGGGGTAAAGATCGGCTCACCCCCGGTTGCGTCGGCATCTTCGGTCACATCCAGTTCGAAGACGGACAGCACCTCGCGCGCGGGGTTGTCCTTGACGGACAGATAGGCGTCTTTGTGCAGGAAATCCTTGTCCAGTTTGATCAGACCCGCCAGCCCGACCTCTTGCGGCCAGTATTCCTGAGAATACTCGCGACCCCACGAGCCATAGCCCTTTTCGATCCGTAGCGCCCCCAGTGCGCGCCCGCCCACCGGACCGCCACCACAGTCTTTAGCGGCTGCAAGCAGGGCGGTGTAAAGCGCAACCTGATCCCCCTCGGCGCAGTGCAGTTCCCAGCCCAGATCGCCGGTAAAGCTGACCCGGATGGCCACGCATTCGACGCCAGCGACCGTGATTTTCTGCGACCGCATGAAGCGGAACGCCTCGTTCGACAGATCGGCATTGGTCAGGCGCGCCAGCGCTTCGCGTGATCTGGGACCTGCGATGTTGAATCCTGCGATGCGGTCGGTGGCGACTTCAAGCGTGGTGCCTTTGGGCATATCGACCATGTTGAAGAAGCGCTGATGATAGCGTTCGGCCATGCCGGAGCCAATCATCATGTATTCGTCTTCGGCCAGCTTGGTGATGGTGAAATCGCCCGCCACGCCACCGCGAACCGAGATCAGCGGCGTCAGGCAGCTGCGCCCCACTTCGGTGGGCACCCGATTGGCCACCAGACGGTCCAGCCAGTCATGGGCATCGGGGCCCTTGATCACGTAATTGGCGAAGTTCGAAATATCGATCACGCCCACGCTGTCGCGCAGCATCTGCACCTCACGGCCTACGGGCTTCCACCAGTTCTGGCGGGTAAAGCCGGTGGTCTCTTCCACCTCGGGTTCATCGGCGAACCAGAGCGGATGTTCCCAGCCGCAATTGAGGCCAAAGACGCAGCCCATCTGCTTCTGCATCTCATAGGCGGGGCGCACACGGGCCGGGCGGCCTGCACTGCGTTCTTCGTTAGGGAAATGGATCTTGAAGCGGTGGGTGTAGGCATCCTGAACGCGGGCCTTGGTGAATTTCTTGTCGGCCCAGTCGCCAAAGCGGGCCAGATCCCAGGCGAACATGTCATATTGCGGCTCGCCCTCGATCATCCATTGCGCCGCCAGCAAGCCCAAGCCCCCGGATTGCGAGAAACCGGGGATCAGGCCGCCGCAGAGGAAATAGTTCTTCAGCTCGGGCACCGGCCCCCACAGCATGTTGGCGTCGGGCGACCAGATCATCGGCCCGTTGATCACGCGTTTCACCCCGGCAGTAGCCGCGACCGGCACGCGTTCGGTGGCGCGGATCACGTTTTCCATGATCCGGTCCAGATCGTCGGGGAACAGATCATGGGCAAAATCCAGCGGCGTGCCGTCTTCGGCCCAGAATTTCATATCTTTCTCATAAGCTCCGATCAGAAGGCCGTTGCCCTCTTGCCGGAAGTAATATTCGCCGTCGCGGTCAGCGATCGAGGGCAGACGGCGCCCCAGGCTGGCGACCTCGTCGATGCTTTCGGTCACGAAATACTGATGTTCGGTCGGTTGCAGCGGCAGGGTCAGGCCCGCCAGCGCCGCCACCTCGCGTCCCCAGAGACCGGCGGCATTGACAACCCACTGGGTGTGAATGTCGCCTTTGGGTGTGCGCACGATCCAGCTGCCGTCGGGTTGTTGTTCGGTTCCCGTCACCGGGCAGAAGCGTTCGATGGTGGCCCCCATGGCGCGGGCCCCGGCGGCATAGGCGTGCGGCACGCCCGACGGATCGACATTGCCGCCATCGGGTTCATACATGATGCAGCGGATGTCATCGAACTGCGCCAGCGGGTGCAGTTCCTTGGCTTCTTCACGGCTGACTTCGTAGAAGTTCAGACCATAAAACCGGGCTTTCGCCTCTTGCAGGCGCAGCTGGTGCTCACGCTCTTCGGTCTGGGCCAGATAGAGCGAGCCGGGCTGGAATACGCCGCAGCTTTGGCCGGTTTCCTGTTCCAGCTGTTTATACAGATTCATCGTATAGTGCTGGATGCGGGTGATGTTGTTGTTGTCGTGCAGCCCGTGGATATTCGCCGCTGCGTGCCAGGTCGAGCCGGAGGTCAACTCGTTCCGTTCCAGCAAGACAACGTCGGTCCAGCCAAGCTTGGCCAGATGGTACAGGATCGAACAGCCGGCAAGGCCCCCTCCGATCACGACAGCTTGTGCATGGGTTTTCATGAGTGCTTGTCCCTTGGTCCGCCGCAGCTCAGGCGGCGATTTCTTTCATGACAGCCAGAAATCTGGCGACTTCGCCGATCGAGTTGTAGTGGCACATCGAGACCCGGACGCAGGCGTCATAACCCAGCGGTGTCAATATGTTGCCAGAGTAATGGTCGGCCTTGCGCAAATGGGTGCGAATACCCTCATCGTTCAGCCGTTTGACGACATCCGCCGAGGCCACGCCCTGCACGCGCAGCGACACCAGCCCTTCGCGAGCGGGGTTGTCGGCACCGCCCAGAATGGTGACCTTCTCCATCTCGGCCAGACCGCTCAGGTTGCCGGTGCCGTGGATCATCGCGTCGGTCAGTGCCTTTTCCTGCGCGTGGATGGCTTCGCCCGCTGCCAGAAATCTGGCACGCCGGTCGGTGGCGTCGCTGACCTGACTGCCAAGCCATTCGAAGTAAGACACAACGTCGGACATGGTCGCATAGGCCCCTGTATCGCGCGTGCCCAGTTCCCAGTTATCTGCCGGACCGTCCAACAGGGCATTGTGTTCAAGCCGCGTCAGCCGGTCGGAAATCCACGCAATGCCGTAGCCATGGCGCGAAAACACCTTGTAGGGCGAGATCACGTAGCCGTCGACGTCATACGCGCGGAGGTCGATCTGGCCATGGGCGGCGTGCTGGATGCCATCGACAATGATGAAACAGTCTGACGCCACGGCACGGATCGCCCGCGAAACTGCGGCCACATCGACGCCCATGCCCGTCACGGGTGAGGTGTGCAGGATTGTCGCCACTTTGGTGTCGGGGGTGACGGCCGCAGCATAGGCGTCGGCAGTCACGGTGCCGGTGTCGTCATCGTGGGGCACCAGCACATGGGTCTGCCCGGCAATACGGGCCCAGCGATCACAGGCTGACCGTGTGGCGGGGTGTTCCAGTGTCGACCCCAGCACAATCCCCGGACCGGTTCCCAGACAGGCGTTCATGATCAGCCGGAACAGAAGTTCGGTGCCGCTTTCACCGACAAAAAACTGACCACCGGGTGCATTCATGAAATCCCGCATATCGGCCTTGGCCGCGTTGATCGTGGCAACCAGCGCATGAGACCCCGGATTGTCGCGCCCCTGATTGTCGGGGATTGCGGCGTGACGTGCCGAGCTGTCCAGCACGGATTTCAGTGTCAAAGCCCCGCCGGCGTTTTCGAAAAATATCCGCTCGCCCTGTTCGGGGCAGTGATCGATCTGGGCAAAACGGTTGCGGATCTGGTTCAGCAGGTTTTCCGAAATTTGACTCATGAAAAGAGGCACCTTTGTGTTTTGTGAACGTATGATTTTTCAGACAAGCCTAAGATGGTTTCCCCGCAGGGCTGGCCAAATCTCCCGTAACCGTGCGGATGGTTCAACATGTGCTTCATTCCCGAGCGGCCCTTATTCCGACTATGGCGTCGAGGGCGCGGTATCTTGTTCTTTTGCGACGTAAATACAGTCACGTCTGCGACACGGCGTGTTGAGTAGGCCAGAATACCCGCCCCATGTGTCGGGGCGAACCTGCCTTTGAGGCAGGCAGCCATCCGACGTGGGTTCCATGCTTTTGCCTGATCCGCGGCTATAGCAGATCAAACAACCGCCCCGGAACATTTCTGTGCCTTGGCAGGTCAAGCGCCCGCATTAGGGCAAACATCATGGCCTGATTGGACGTCACAACAGGTTTATCAAGGGCCGCTTCGATCCGGTCTATGGCCTCGACCGCGCGCATGTCGGTGCAGCTGAGTATGATGGCCTCGGCCTTTGGGTGGTCGGCCTGCATGGCAAGGTCGAAAACCTCGTCCGGGGTCAGTTCGCCCTGCCCGTAATTGCCCAGCTCGCGGCCGATATCGGCGCATTTCACCGTTGCGATCCGGTTCTGCGTCAGAAAATCCATGGCCTGCGTGTTGATCTCGCCCAGATAGGGTGAGGAAAAACCGACCCTGGACACGCCAAGCGCATGGACCGCGCCAACCAGCGCCCCTGCCGCGGTAATACACACGGCGCCCGACGCGGCCCTGATGTCCTGCGCCAGCTTTCGATCAAAGGACGAGCCATGGGTCAGCGTGGCCGAGGTACAGCCATAGAGCACCACATCGGGCCGAACGCCCGAGATCATCTTGAGGTCATGGCTGATATCCGAGGCCCCCAGACCCGCCATTTGATCTGATCCGGGGATCTCATCCACGTCATAGCCACCCATTCGCTGAAAATGCACCGTCGTGTCCGGGCAGCGCATCAGTATCATGTCAGCTTCGAGATTGGTGTTGGTAAAGGGCACCAGCACTCCGATTTTGGCCCGTGTCCGGGTTTCAAAGGTCATGACGTCACCTCTTTCAGAACAGTCAGGCAGCGCTCCATCACTGCCGTGTCGCAGATCGTTGCGCGCAGGCAATCCGCGAGGCCATAGCCGCCCATTCCGCGCATGAGCAAACCCGCTTTGCGCAACGCGGTATCTGCATTTTGCGCCGTCGCGGCATCGGCAAAGCGGATCAGGACAAAATTGGTGTGGCTGCGCGGAACAGATAATCTCAGCGCCCGGCACTCATCGGCAAAGCGATCCCGGATGGCGGCAGTTCTGGCAACCGTGTCGCGCATGTGGGGCTGATCCTGCATCGCTGCTGTTGCCATGGCCTGAGAGGGGGTTGATACGTTGTTGGGGTTGAGCAATTTTCGCAGCTCAATCACGACCTCAGCCGGGAACAGACCCCAACCCACGCGCGCGCCCGCCAGACCGTAAGCCTTTGAGAAGGTGCGTATGACCACAGTATCCCCGCGCGCGACGAGGGCAAAGATTTCAGCCGGGTCGTGATCGTGATCGGCGAATTCGGCATAGGCCTGATCGACCACCAGCAGCACGTTCCCGGGCAGGGTGTCGCGCAGGCGGATGATCTCGGCATTCGGGATCAGGGTGCCGGTCGGGTTGCCGGGGTTGCAGACAAAGACGATCCGGGTTTCAGGCGTGACAGCCGCCAGAATGTCATCGACCGAGACGGTCAGATCAACCTCGCGGGCCTTCACATAGTCTGCCCGCACCTGCGCCGTCGCTGATGCCACATACGCATAGCCGTAATCCGTGCCCAATACATGGTCGCCCGGCCCTGAATAGGCGCGGATAAGGCAGCCGATCAACTCCATCGATCCGGCACCGCACAGGATGTTGTCGGCTGACACCCCGTGCACCTGAGCGATGGCGGCGCGTAGGTCCGACCAGTCGGGATCGGGGTAAAGCGGCATCCGGTGCAATGCCACCTTCCCCGCCGCAATTGCGGCAGGGCTGACCGGGAAAGCGCTTTCATTCTGGGCTAGAGATACAGTGTCCGGCCCGCCCAGATCGGCCAGCGCATAGGCCGCCATGGCACGAATGTGATCAACCGCGCGGATCATGAGGCACTCCCATAGGCTTTGGCCCCTTCTTCCGTGACCAGCCCGCGCCTGAGGTCCAGCGCCAGCGCCTTTGGGTCGCGCGCGGCCGGATCGCCAAAGCCGCCGCCACCGGGCGTGTCGAAGATCAGGTAATCGCCGCTTTCCACACGCAGCTCGCCCTTGCCCGGAATGTCGCCACTGCCATCGCGGAACCGGATACGTCCCGGCGCGCCGGCCAGGCCGCCCATGCGGCCCAGAGCGGGGAATTTCAGACGTTCGACCGACAGGAAGACGATGAAGGGGGCATCGTTGGCGGACGTCATCTCGATCCGCTGCCCCAATCCGCCCCTGAACTGGCCTGCGCCGCCCGAGTCGGGCAACAATTCGCGTCGCCACATGATCACCGGTGCGACACTTTCGGTTATTTCGACCTGCGAGCCGAACACCCCCGAAGGATAGGCTGTCGCAGACAGGCCGTCCGCATGGGGTCGCGCCCCGGTGCCGCCGTTGTGAACGGGTTCGATGGCAAATTCACGCCCGCCATTCGCCGCCACTTCGGGCGCGTGGCGCATTGGCAGATCGAACATGCACGAGGCCCCTTCGGCGGGCACCTGATCGGGCAGCGCCTGATGCAGGCAGCCCAAAACCAGATCCGGTGTAACCTGCCCCAGCGTATGCCGCATGGCCACAGGCACCGGATGCTGGGCGTTCAGGATGCAACCTTTGGGGCCGTCCACCGTGAAAGGTTCCAGCGAGCCCGCGTTGTTCGGGATATCCGGCCCGACGATGCAACGCAGGGCAAAGACCGTATAGGCGGTCGCATAGTTCAAAGGCACGTTGATGCCCTTCTTCGAACACCCTGACGTGCCCGTGAAATCGACATGCATCCCTTCTTTGGTCACAGTGAGCGTTGCGTGCAGCTCCAGCTCGGCCTCATAGCCGTCCATGCGCAGCACGTTCTTGTAAACGCCCTCGGGCACCTCGGCGATGGCCTGCAACGCACCTTTACGCGAGGTGTCGATGATATAGGTTCCAAGCCTGTCCAGATCATCGATCCCGAACTCGTCCATCATCGCAACAAGGCGGTTCACCCCGGCCTCGCAACAGGCGATCAGGGCGTAGATGTCGCCCTCATTCGCCACAGGCTCGCGCGAGTTGGCGCGGATGATATCCATCAGCAGCGCATTGGGCGTTCCGGCCTCGACCAGTTTGCAAGGCGGGATCAGCAGGCCTTCGTCATAGATGTCCGAGCCTTCAGGCCCCATACCCAGACCGCCCAGATCCACCAGATGCGAGGTGCAGGAGGTAAAGCCCACCACCCTGCCATCCTTGAACGCGGGCATCATCAGCAGGAAGTCGTTCAGATGCCCCGAGGCCAGCCATGGGTCGTTCGTCATGTAGATGTCGCCGAGGCGCATGTCCTGCACCGCGAAACGGGCGCGCAGGTGCAGCACGGCCTCGGCCATGGTGTTGATATGGCCCGGTGTTCCGGTCACGGCCTGCGCCAGCATCCGGCCATTCACGTCGAATATCCCCGCGGAAATGTCGCCGCATTCGCGCACGATGGGCGAGAAAGCCGCGCGGATCAGGGTCTGGCCCTGTTCTTCGACCACAGCCAGCAAGCGGTTCCACATCACTTGCAGGCGGGCGGGGGACAGATCAGCGGTCATCATGCGCCTCCTTTCTGGTCCTGTATCAGGACAAGGTTGCCGATTGCATCCATCTGGGCCGAGAAATCGGCGGAAACGAGTGTGGTTGTTTGCGGTTCATGGATCAGCGCGGGGCCTGCCACATGGTCACCGGGGCGCATATCGGCGCGGGCGAGAAAGGCGGCCTGTTTTACCGTGCCATCCAGATCACAGGTGATGGGGCGTGTTTGCGTGACCTGAAATGCGGTTTTGCCCGGCGTTTCTGACACCGTGGGCACCGCTTTGTCCGGGGTGGCAACGCGAACGGCCCAGTTGAGGATCTCGATCTTCATCCCCGGAACAGGGCGTGAGAATTGTTTGCGGTATTCCTCTTCGAATGCGGCTGTCAGCGGGGCGATATCCTGGCGTGTCAGGGCGCGGTCCGGCAAGGTAATCTCGATCTCATGCCCTTGCCCGCTATAGCGCATGAAGGCGGTGCGCAGGGTTTCGGTGGGTGCATCCCCTGCCCCTTGGGCGACGACCTCTTTTGCTTCGGCAATCATCGTATCGAACAGGGCGTTCACCCCGTCCATGTCCATGCTGTCGAGCAGGGAATAGCGCGAGCGGACGATTTCGAAGGACACCGGGGCAAACAGGAACCCAACCGCCGAACCGACGCCGGGATTGGGCGGGATCACGATATGCGAAACACCGGCGGACCGGGCGACGCGGGTGGCATGCAGCGGCCCGTTGCCACCAAAGGCAATCATGGTACGCGGGCCAAGGTCTTTGCCGCTTTCGACCGCGTGCCTCCGCCCGGCGCTGGCCATGCTTTCGACAACGATGCGGCTGACCCCATCTGCCGCACCTGTCGCATCCAGCCCCAGTTTATCCCCGATCACACGTCTCAGGGCAGCCTTGGCGCCAGCAGGGTCCAGCTGGATATGCCCCTCGGCAAAGGTGTCGGGCACGATATAGCCCAGAGTGATGTCACTGTCGGTCACGGTCGGATCGATGCCGCCGCGCATGAAGGCGACCGGTCCGGGTTCCGAGCCTGCCGACTTCGGCCCGACTGTCAGACGCCCGAGACGGTCAACACCCGCGATCGAACCACCACCAGCACCAATTTCTATCATCTCGATCACCGGAATGCGCACCGGCATTCCCGACCCCTTGATAAACCGTGCCGCGCGGGCGATTTCGAAAGAGCGGGATGTCTGAGGGCGCGCCTTGTCGATCAGGCAGAGCTTGGCCGTGGTGCCACCGACGTCAAATGACAGGACCTGATCCAACCCGGCACGCGCGGCGATGCGGGCGGACAGAATAGCCCCACCGGCAGGGCCGGATTCCACCAGACGAATGGGGAAACGCGTGGCGGTGTCGATCGTGCACATACCACCGCCTGCCGTCATCATCAGGATCGGACAGGTTACGCCCTCGGCCGTGAACTGATCCACAAACCGGGTCAGATAGCTATCCATCAGCGGCTGAATATAGGCGTTGGCCACAGTGGTGCAGAGCCGGTCAAACTCACGCGCTTCGGGGCTGACATCGGACGAGATCGAGACGGTCAAACCGGGGCGGTGTCGCGCCAGAAGATCGCGCAAACGCCGTTCGTGGGTCGGGTTGGCGTAGGAGTGCATCAGGCAGATGGCCGCCGCCTCGGCCCCGCTGGCGTCAATCTCGGCCAGCAACCGGTCTACTTTCCCTTCATCGAGTTCAATCAGCACCTCGCCTTCTGCCGACATGCGTTCGCGTATGGTCAACGAGCGTTCGCGCGGCACCAGCATATCCGGCTTTTCAAGGTTGATGTCGTATTGAGAATACCGACGTTCGTACCCGATATCGAGAATATCGCGGAACCCTTCGGTGCAGACCGTGGTCACGACCGCCCCGCGCCGTTCGATTAGCGCGTTGGTTGCCAGAGTTGTTCCGTGAATGAATCCGGTGACATCCTTCAGCAACCGGCCAGTCTGCGCCATGACGCGCCGCGCGCCTTCCAGTGCGCCTTCTGCCGGGTTCTGGTGGGTGGTCAGGGTTTTGGTGGAGGCAAGTATCGTCTCATCACCCGAGACGAGGACCGTGTCGGTAAAAGTGCCGCCAATATCGATGGCGAGGCGCAGAGCGGTTGTCATGAGGTATTCCGTTGTCGTCTGAAAGCAGGCAGGCAGAACGGCCCCGCAGGGCGGTTACCGGCGCGTCGCGACCAGATCACAGCCGGTCGCACGGCGATCAAGACGGGTGGGGATACACTGACAGGTCATACAGTTTTGTCCCCTACTGCGCCCCGCTTCACTAGCAGATTTACGACAGATTGGCCCGCAAGCGACACATTTGTCGCCGCAGAGGGTTCTGCCCTGAACCTGCCTGGTGTCAGTCTAAGGGCGCTTTAGGTGAACCGTTTCGCCGGTTTGCAGGGCCTGCTGCGCTGCCAATCCCATTCGCACCGCCCACAAACCGTCATGCACTGTCACATCCGGTTCGGCCTTGTGCCCGCGCACCAGATCCAGAAACCCCTTGTGCTGATAATAGGTCGAGCCGTTGTGATCTCCGGCAGCCAGCAAACGGGGATCGACAGGGATATCCTGCGACATTGGCCCCTTGGGGTCCCGCGGGCTGACGATGACCTGCGGCACGGGCGGCGTTCCCAGATGGTCGGGCCAGAACCGTCCCGGCCCCGGCACCAGAGCCTCGACCTTGGCCTTGGGTCCGATGGCCGAAATCTCCTCCTGATAGCGGGCGCCTTCGGCGAACATGCACAGCTCGAGCATCGCGCGCGCGCCATTGGCGAAATCGACCAGAACATAGCCATGATCCAGTATATCGGGTGTTTCACCCCCGTAGGTTTCGTCCAGATGATTCACCGCCTGCCCACCGCTTGCGGTGATCCGCACAGGGTCAGATTGCAGGATCAGCCGCATCAGATCGAAGAAGTGGCAGCATTTCTCTACAAAGGTGCCGCCGGTGTTGCGGTTGAACCGGTTCCAGTCGCCGACTTTCCGCAGAAACGGAAAGCGATGTTCGCGGATCGACAGCATCCTGACCCCGCCTGTGTTCCCGATCTTGTCGATCAGGGTCGCGATGGGCGGCATATAACGGTATTCCATCGCAACCCAGATCGGGTGTGGATAGTCACGCTGTACCTTCGCTAGCCTTGCGGCGTCCTGGGGGTTGGTGAACAGGGGCTTTTCCACCAATAGCGGCAAGGGGCGCGTTTGCGCGATTTCACAGATCTGGTCGACATGCAGGTGATTTGGGCTGGCTATGACAAGGCAGTCCAGGTCTTCGATATCCAACACCTCTTGCACCGAGCGTGCCATAACCGCCCCCGGCGCGATCGCCTGCGCGGCTTTTGCCATCCCGGGATCGGGTTCGAATATCGCCGCGACACGCGTGCCGTCCAGCAGGGCGATGTTGTGCAGGTGTTCCTGCCCCATCATGCCACATCCGATCAGCCCGTAATTGATGGTCCGGGTCATGCGCGTTTCCTTTTACTTCAGACGTTGGACATAGGTGGCCCGGTCCGGGTCGAACCAGGTCTTTGAAAATTCGACAGGTTCGGCCTTGTCCGACCAGCTGAACCGTTCGATATAGCCCACCGTTTCACCGGCGGCTTTGGTGAACGCCGCGGGCGTCCAATCGGGCAGCTGGCCAATCGATACGCGATCTTCGGCCCGTGATATCCAGAAACCCAGCTGGTGCTGATAATAGCGGTAGAGCGAGTCCGACAGCAGGCTTCGCTTGATCAGGCCGGCTGATTCGTCCAGCCAGATTTCCTCGACCGCGATGATTGTGTCATTCAGATAGCGCATCCGACGTACGCGCGATCCGGTGTCTGAAGTGCCAAAATCCGGCAGATCGGAAGGTTTCTTCAGATGATCGACGGACAGGATATCCGCACGCGGCAACCCGCCCCCTTGGGGCAATTCCAGCCGGAACATCGCGTAGACGCTGTTCTGAGTTCCGGTCTCGCGGATGTAATTTCCTGACCCCTGAATACGCTCCAACATGCCTTTTTTCTCAAGCTCTGCGAGAGATTTTCGCAGCGTGCCGACCGACACGTTCAGCTCGGCCGCCATGTCGCGTTCTGGGGGCAGACGCTCACCATCGATCAAGCGGCCCGCAGCGACATCGCGGATCAGCAGCTCGGCAATCTGAACGTAGATAGGCAGGGCATTGGGGTTTCGGGTGTTGGGGGGCATTTCAGGCGCTTCATTCGGTCGCAGGAAAAATTGATACACTATTGATCTACATCAATGTGATTGCTACGCAAGAGGAAAGTAAAAGATGCACGGAGCGTGAATCAAATGACCATCGTCCCCATCACATCCCCTGATCTGGATGCGGCCGAGGTTTCGTGGTTCGCCGCCTTATGTTCGGACGATTATCAGTTCCTGGGTGTGCCCGATGGTGATCTGCGGTCCAGCTGGGAGCATTGCTCGGCCATCGTGAAAGAGGCCGAGGCACAGGGGTTCCGCAACATCCTGTGCCCGTCATCGTATCAGGTTGGGCAGGACACGCTGAGCTTTGTCGCCGGGTGTGCGCCTATCACGCAGAAGATCAACCTTTTGGCCGCCGTGCGCTGCGGCGAGATGCAGCCGATCATGCTGGCCCGCACGATCGCGACTTTGGATCACATGTTGAAGGGGCGGCTGACCGTCAACATCATTTCATCCGATTTTCCCGGCGAAAAGGCCGACAGTGCCTATCGTTATCAACGGTCGCGCGAAGTGGTCGAGATCCTGAAACAGGCCTGGACGCAGGAGGAGATCAACCATGCGGGCGAGGTCTACAACTTTACAGGTCTGACAACGGACCCGGCGCGGCCCTATCAGACTGGCGGGCCGCTGCTGTATTTCGGCGGTTATTCGCCCGCGGCGCTGGAGCTGTGCGGCGAGCATTGCGATGTGTACCTGATGTGGCCGGAAACCAAGGATCAACTGGCCGAGCGGATGAAAGCTGTTCATGCAGTGGCCGAAAACTATGACCGCACACTCGACTATGGCCTGCGGGTTCACATGATCGTTCGCGATACCGAAGCCGAGGCGCAGGAATACGCAGATTACATCGTCTCGAAACTGGATGACGACTATGGCCGCGCGATCCGCGAGCGGGCGTTGGATGCGACCTCGCTGGGGGTGGCGCATCAGACCAGGAACCGTGATCTGGCGGATGAGTATGGCTATGTGGAACCTGGTCTGTGGACAGGTGTCGGCCGCGCCCGTTCGGGCTGTGGTGCGGCACTGGTGGGATCAACCGATCAGGTCATGTCAAAGATCGAAGACTACCGGAAGATGGGCATTCGCGCCTTCATCTTCTCGGGTTATCCGCACATGGATGAGGCCAAGCATTTCGGTGCTCGTGTGATGCCGCATCTGAAAACGTGCTCGCTGCCCGAAGCGTACGGGCGTGTGCCCAAGACACCCCCGGCCACGCCGCTGGGCAATGGAGTGCGCCGCTGATGCAACGTGTGAAACTATCCCCGACGCTGGAAATGAGCCGCCTTGTCTATGGCATGTGGCGGCTGGGTGACGATAGCGACACCTCGGCAGGGCATGTCGAGGCCAAGATTCAAGCCTGTCTTGATCAGGGCATCACCACCTTCGATCAGGCCGACATATATGGCGGATACGCGGCCGAAGCCGTTCTGGGCAACGCCTTGCGCGCCAATCCCGGCCTGCGCCAGAAGATGGAGATCGTCACCAAATGTGACATCGTCGCGCCCGTGGGGCGGCATTCCGATGCGAAGGTCAAATACTATGACACCTCGCGCGCGCATATCCTGAAGTCCATCGACACGTCCCTGTCGGAAATGGCCATCGACCACATCGATCTGTTGCTGATCCACCGCCCTGATCCGTTCATGGACCACCACGAAACCGGGGCTGCGCTGGATGAGGCAGTCGCCAGCGGCAAGGTGGGCGCGGTTGGTGTTTCGAACTTCCGTCCGTGGGACTGGACCTTGCTGCAATCGGCGATGAAAACCCGGCTGGTCACCAACCAGATCGAGATTTCACTGGGCGAGATCACCCCTTTCACCAACGGAGATCTGGCGTTTCACCAACAGCACGGGCACCACCTTATGGCGTGGTCGCCGCTGGGGGGTGGGCTGTTGATGGCCGGAAACCCGCCCGTTGGGGTTGTCGCTGATGAAATCGCAGAAGAGTTCGGTGTAGACCGGGCCGCTGTGGCCGTGGCCTTCCTGCTGGCTCATCCGGCGGGCATTCTGCCGGTTCTGGGCACCAACAACCTGAACCGTATCAAACGCATCTCGGACGCGCTGAAAGTCACAATTGATCGCGAAACCTGGTTCCGCCTGTACGAGGCGGCGCTGGGGCATGAGGTAGCATGATGAACGCAATCTCAAGGAACATGACCCACACCTTTGTGCCACATAAGGACGACACCCGGACCCTGCGGGATGCTTTTGGGCGGTTTGCAACTGGCGTTACCATTGTGACATGCGACAGCGGTGACGGCCCGATCTGCATCACAGCCAACAGCTTTTCTTCACTGTCGCTGGACCCGCCACTGATCATGTGGGCCGGCGACCGCAACTCGCGCCGGTTCCCCTATTTTCGCGCGGCACCGCATTTCACGGTGCATGTGTTATCGTCGGCGCAGGCCGAGCTGTGTTTTGGCTGCTCGAAAGATGCCCATGCCCTGCGCGACATCCGGCACGAGCGCTGTGCAAACGGCACCCCGCTGCTGTCGGATTGCCTGGCACGATTTGAATGCGAACAACATGCCTATCACGACGCGGGCGATCACGTGATCGTGGTGGGCAAAGTCCTGAAGGCCAGCATGAGCGACGGCGACGCGCTGACGTTCTACGCCGGGAAAATGGGCCAATTCGCGCAGCACTAAGCGCGATCTGACGACCGCGGGACACACCTGCGGCTGAACAAGGGAGGATCCGCATGGGCGGACTGGCATCGGTGCTTGCGCCGATTGCATTCGTGAACGAAACCGCGCTGCGTCTGGGCCGCGCGGTTGGCGTTGTTGCGATTGCTTTCATGGTCATCGCAATCCTGATTCAGGTGTTCTTCCGATACGTTCTGGGCAACGCCCTGCCCTGGCCGGATGAGGCCGCGCGGTTCTGCATGTTGTGGATGACCGGGTTGATGGCACCGACGGCCTTTCGGCGCGGCGGTTTTGTAGCTATCGACATGCTGCAACGGTTTCTGCCGCGTATGCTCGGCCTGTCACTCAATCTGTTCCTCCTACTGATATCGCTGGCCGTGCTTTTGGTTGCGGTCAAAATCGGCTGGTCCGAGGTCACGGGCTTTGGCGGCAGGTTTGCAACCGCCGCCCTGTACCTGCCGACATCGCTTGGGTTTGACGAGTGGTACCGCATTCCGCGCAGCTGGATGATGGCCTCGCTGCTGGTGGGGATCATTCTGCTGATCTCGGTCAATATCGAGCTTATCCTGCGTTCCGTGGTCACCTTGCTTGGCGGCGCGCATCTGTTGCCGGACATTCCCGACGCAGCCGTGGGGGCCGAATAGATGCTGATCTGGTTCCTCCCTACGTTCCTGATTTTCCTGCTGATTGGCCTGCCGGTCTTTTTCGCGCTTCTAGCGGCACCCGGCATCTTGCTGTGGCTGAACGGACAGACGAACGACATCACCCTGCTTTATCGTAATGTCTACAACGGCATGGACAGTTTCCCGCTGATGGCCATCCCGTTCTTCATGCTGGCCGGTGAAATGATGAACCGCGGCGGCATCACCATCCGCCTTGTCGAATTCAGCCAGGCCCTGATGGGCCACCTGCGCGGCGGACTAGCGCATGTAAACGTTCTGAGCTCGATCCTGTTCGCGGGCCTTTCGGGATCTGCGGTGGCTGACACATCCGCCCTGGGGTCGATGCTGATCCCGGCGATGGAAAAACAGGGCTACACCCGCAAATTCGCCGCCGCCATCACAGCCGCGAGTTCGGTGATCGGGCCGATCATCCCGCCCTCGGGCATTATGATCATCTATGCCTATGTCATGGGTGAAAGCGTGGCCGCCTTGTTCCTTGCGGGGATCGTGCCCGGAATCATGGTGGGTGTCGGCCTGATGGTGATGATCAAGTTCATGGCCGACAAGTACGATTTTCCCGTCGCCAGCCGGAAATACACATGGGATGAGCGGCGCAAAGCCAGCCTCAAGGCGTTCTTCCCGCTGATGACGCCTGTGATCATTCTGGGCGGCATTCTGGGGGGCATCTTTACTCCGACCGAGGCCGCCGCTGTTGCTGTGGGCTACGCCTTTATCATCGGATTTTTCGTTCTGCGTACACTGACCCTGAGGGAAATTCCGGATGTTCTGAGCAATGCAGGTATGACGTCGGCTGTGGTGCTGCTGCTGGTTGGCGCAGCAATGGCGTTCAAGACCGTGGTCAGCCTGAGCCACGCCCCGGAACAATTGGCCTCGTTGATCCTCAGCCTGTCGGAAAATCCGCTGATCCTGTTGTTTCTGATCAACCTGTTGTTGTTTATCGTCGGTATGTTTCTGGACGCAGGCCCCGCGATCATCATCCTTGGCCCGATCCTTGGTCCCATTTTCACTGGCCTCGGCGTAGACCCGATCCATTTCGCCATCATCATGAGCGTCAATCTGACCGTCGGCCTTGCAACGCCCCCCATGGGGCTGGTGCTGTTCGTGGCCGCCGCCGTGTCGCGGGAGCGGGTCGAGACGATCGCCAAGGCGATCCTGCCGTTTCTGGCGGTCGAAATCATCGTGATCTTTCTGATCACCTACATTCCCGCATTATCCATGACGATCCCGAGGATAACGGGATTTGCAAACTGACTGAGTATCACAGGGAGGAAACGCATGCTCGGAAACTTCATCAAAACAGCGGCGATTGCCACATCGCTTGTGGCCGCGTCTGCGGTCGCTGCGGTGGCTGCGGACTATACGCTGCGCGCCACTGCCAATTCGAACGAAAATGACGAGGATTACGACGGTCTGATCGTTTTCAAGAACTATGTCGAGGCGGCGTCGAACGGCGCCATCGAGGTTGAGCTGTTCATCGGCACCCAGCTGTGTTCGAACGGTGCAGAATGCCTACAAGGCGTGGCGGATGGCACCATCGATATCTATATCTCTACCTCGGGCGGGGCCTCGGGCATCTTCCCCTATGTGCAGGTTCTGGACCTGCCCTATCTGATGGCCGATGACCGGATCGCCGAGCATGTTCTGTCGGGCGATTTCACCCGCAAGATGCGCGACATGGCGCTGGAGGATTCAGGTGGCGCGATCCGCCTGATGACCATCGGCAACACCGGCGGCTGGCGCAACTTCGCCAATACAAAACACCGGGTGGCCGAGCCTGCCGACATGGAAGGTCTGAAAATCCGCACCGTTGTCGCCGACCTGCCACAGGAACTGGTCAAGGCACTGGGCGCGTCACCTACACCGATCCCGTGGCCGGAACTTTTCACCAGCTTCCAGACCGGCGTTGTCGAGGGGTCAAAGAACGGCATCACCGACATCATGGGCATGAAGTTCCCGGATGCCGGCCTGCAATATGTCACGCTGGACGGGCACGCCTATATGGGTGCGCTGTGGTGGATGAACAACGCCAAGTTCCAGGCGATGCCCGAAGATATGCGCCGGGTCGTTGTCGATGGGTTCTACGCCCTGCAACAGGCCACTTTTGCCTCGCCCAAGCGCAAATCGATTCAGGCCTATGAGGACTTCGTCGCAGGTGGCGGCGACCTGTATGTCCCGACACCCGAGCAGAAGGCTGCGTTCAAAGCCGCAGCTTCACCTGTCTATGACTGGTTCCAGACCAATGTTGCCCGTGGTGATGAAATCTTTGCCGCGCTGACCGAAGCGGTCGCGGCGGCTGAGGCGGACGTGAACGCCTCGCGCAATGCGGACCTGAACTGAACGGACGGGTCGGGCCTTGTGGCCCGGCCCTTATCGAAACGGGTACATCCACCCTTTGTAGTCGTTGACCAGAACATGCGCCTTCTCGATCTGCTCCGGCGACATTTTCTTGATCACTTCCTCAAGGCTGATCGCCGCATCGGGATCGCCGCCAATGGCGCTGAGCGTGTACCACATATAGGCCCGCACCAGATCGGGGGCGGGCAATCCCAGACCCAGTTCGTAGTACCAGCCGACCCCCGACTGCGCCCCCGGATGCCCCTTCATCGAGGCACGCAGATACCATTCAAACGCCCTTTCGTGGTCCTGCTCGACCCCAAGACCCAGCCCGTACATCACACCAATCAGTTCCTCGGCCTCGGCATTGCCCGACCGGGCGGCGGGCAGCAGTTCCGCGCGCGCGGCTTCAAACTCTCCGGCCTCCATCATGTCACGGGCCTGTTCCAGCTCAGCCAGAGCCGGGGTCGCAAGAAAACAAAGGGTAAAGAGAAACTGGCGCATTGGGCGATTGTCCTCGTTTGGGCGGGGGCCGCGGTGGCGCAGGACCTGCCGCGCCCGCTGACAGATGATGACTTTATCCCATTTGATATGGAACAGGCCACTATCGGTCATCAACTGTTTTACGATCCGATCCTGTCAGGCAATCAGAACATTTCGTGCGCCCATTGCCATCACCCCGATTTCGGCACCTCTGACGGGTTGTCCCTGGGGATCGGCGAAGGCGGACAGGGTCTTGGACCGGAGCGCACACCGGGTACCGGGGCGGACAAGATCCGCAAACGCATTCCCCGAAATGCGCCGGGGTTGTGGAACCTCGGGGCCAAGGACATCCGTACCGTTTTCCACGATGGCCGCCTGAGCATCTCGGACCTCTATGGCAACGGGTTCAATTCGCCTGCACAGGAATGGCTGCCCGGGGGATTGAACTCGCTTCTGGCGGCGCAGGCCTTGTTCCCGCTGACCGCGCAATTCGAGATGGCCGGTAATGTCGCTGAAAATCAGGTGACCGGCGCGGTTCACGACAGGATCGACAAGGGCTGGCCGATCCTTGCCAAACGCGTGCGGACCGATCCGCGCTATGGCCCTGCCATAGTCGCGGCTTTTGACAACATCGAGACCACCGAAGACATCACGATCACCCAGATCGCCAACGCGCTGGCGGCCTTCATGGCCATCGAGTGGCGCAGCACCGACAGCCCATTCGACCAGTACTTGGCCGGGGACAAGGATGCGCTGTCAGACATCCAGAAAGACGGGATGAACCTGTTTTATGGCAATGCGCGATGCGCGACCTGCCATGCGGGTCCGTTGATGTCGGACCAAGAGTTTCACGCGCTAGGTTTGCCCCCTTTCGGGCCGGGCCGGACCCGGCAATGGGACCCATATGCGCGGGACGTTGGACGGATGGCGGAAAGCAACCGTCTGGAAGACGCCTATCGCTTTCGCACGCCGATGCTGCGCAATGTCGCCCTGACCGCGCCCTACGGGCATAACGGTGCTTTTGCGGACCTCGAAAGCATGATCCGTCACCATCTTGACCCACAGACCAGCCTTGCCAAATGGAAACCCGACATGGCTGCGTTGCCCAAGGTTCCCTGGCTGCAAAAAGCGGATTTCGTGGTGTGGGAAGACCGGTTCGAAATGGAACGCCAGCGCAGCAGGATCGACATTGCGCCAGTGACGCTTTCGGATGTGGAAATCGCCGCCCTTGTCGCATTTCTGCATTCCCTGACGGGCACTGGTATTGGCTCTCCTCCTTTCGGGGTGCCTGCCGATTTCAACCCCTGACGGCGGTTACGCCATAATGACAATTGATCCGGCAAAATGTCGGATTAGTCGATCACTTCGTCAAATTGCGGCCTATGAAATGTCTGGCCAGCCCTGCACCATAATATCAGGAACAGAAATTTACGGAGACGTTGATGTCCTGGAATATTTGCGTAATCGGGGCAGGCAAGATCGGTCAGATGATCGCGACGCTGCTGAGGGCCTCGCCAAACTATACAGTGACCGTGGCCGACCATGACCTGAAAGCACTGGGTGATATCACAAGGCTTGGTATTGGCACGAAACAGATTGATGCCCGGGATGCGGACAGTCTGGCAAAGGAACTGACCGGGTTTAACGCCGTGGTTTCAGCGGCACCGTTCTTTCTGACCCCGAACATTGCCAAGGCCGCCAAAGAGGCGGGCGCGCATTATTTCGACCTGACCGAAGACGTTGCGGCCACCGAGGCCGTACGCCAACTGGCCGAAGGCAGTGAGACAGCTTTCATGCCGCAATGTGGTCTGGCACCTGGTTTTGTGGGTATCTCCGGAGCCGCGCTTGCAGCGGAGTTCGATGAGCTGGACAGCCTGCATATGCGGGTGGGCGCGCTGCCGCTTTATCCGACCAACGCGCTGAAGTACAATCTGACCTGGTCGACCGATGGGTTGATCAACGAGTACTGCAATCCATGCGACGCCATTGTGAACGGCAAACTGGTCAAGACCGCGCCGCTGGAAGATTACGAGATTCTGGGTCACGATGGTGTGGAATATGAGTGTTTCAACACCTCGGGCGGATTGGGCACGCTGCCGGAAACACTGGAAGGCAAGGCGCGGGCCGTGTCTTATCGCACGATCCGGTATCCCGGCCATTGTGAAATCCTGAAACTGCTGCTGCACGATCTGGGGCTGGAACGCCGCCGCGATCTGCTGAAAGAGATCTTCGAGACCGCCCTGCCCCGCACCGATCAGGACGTGGTGCTGGTCTATTGTACGGCCAAGGGTATGATCAATGGCGTTCTGCGCGAGAAATCCCTGATCAACAAAAGCTTTGCCCGCACCATCAACGGACAGGTCTGGAGTGCCATTCAGGTCACCACAGCTGCGGGTATTCTGGGCGTCGTTGACCTGATGCGTACCGGCACGCTGCCTTCGAAAGGGTTTGTCCGGCAGGAACAGGTCAAACTGAACGACTTCCTGAAAACAGAATTTGGCCAGCTGTATCGTGCTGGTGACGTGACCCGGCAAAACAAGGCGGCCTGAGATATGAAAGACATCGTAATGACAGCCCAAACCACGCTTGCAAATCTGGATCTGACGGGTGCCGCATTGAAGGGCGGCACCCTGAAAGTGACGTCGCCGATTGACGGTAGCCTGCTGGCCGACGTGCATGAAACTCCGGCCACCGAAATGGACGCGATCATTGCCCGCGCCAAAACCGCGTTCAAGGCGTGGCGCGTTGTGCCGGCCCCGCGTCGGGGCGAGCTGATCCGCCTGTTGGGCGAAGAGCTGCGCGCCGCCAAGGACGATCTGGGCGCGCTTGTCAGCTGGGAGGCCGGCAAGATCACGTCCGAAGGTCTGGGCGAAGTGCAGGAGATGATCGACATCTGCGACTTTGCCGTTGGTCTGTCGCGTCAGCTTTACGGTCTGACCATCGCATCGGAACGTCCGGGGCACCGGATGATGGAAACCTGGCATCCGGCGGGCCCAGTCGGGGTGATCTCGGCCTTCAATTTCCCGGTTGCCGTCTGGTCGTGGAACGCCGCTTTGGCACTGGTTTGTGGCGATCCGGTGGTCTGGAAACCGTCCGAGAAGACCCCGCTGACAGCGATGGCCTGCCAGAAGATCTTTGAACGCGCGCTGGTGCGGTTTGGCGATGCCCCCGAAGGGTTACTTCAGGTCCTGATCGGTGGCGCGGAGTTGGGCGAGGCGCTGGTGGCCAGCGAAGATGTTCCGATCATCTCGGCCACGGGTTCGACACGTATGGGTCGTGCAGTTGCGCCCATTGTAGCGGCACGCTTTGGCAAGTGCATTCTGGAACTGGGTGGCAACAACGCGATGATCGTTGGCCCTTCGGCGGATCTGGAAATGGCCGTGCGCGCCATTGTCTTCTCGGCCGTTGGGACCGCCGGTCAGCGCTGTACCACGCTGCGCCGTCTGATCGTGCACAACTCGATCCGCGAGGAACTGGTGGGCCGCCTGAAAAAGGCTTATGCCGGTTTGCCCATCGGCAATCCGCTGTCTGAGGGCACGTTGATCGGGCCACTGGTAGATGAGGCATCGGGTGCCGCCATGACAGCCGCACTGGAAACCGCAAGGGCCGAAGGCGGCACCGTGTTTGGCGGCGCGCGCGTGACCGCAGGGCTTCCTGCGGGTGTCTATATGCAGCCCGCAATCGTCGAAATGCCCGGCCAAAGTGCGGTCGTGAAAACCGAGACATTCGCACCGATCCTTTATGTCATGGGCTATGACGATTTTGACGATGCGATCCAGATTCAAAACGATGTGCCGCAAGGGCTGTCATCCTGTGTGTTCACGCTGAACATGCGCGAGGCCGAGCAATTCCTGACTGCGGCGGGGTCGGATTGCGGTATTGCCAACGTCAACATCGGCCCCTCGGGCGCCGAGATCGGTGGCGCATTCGGAGGCGAGAAAGAAACCGGTGGCGGACGCGAAAGCGGCTCGGACGCGTGGAAGGCCTATATGCGCCGCCAGACCAACACCGTGAACTACTCGGCAGAGCTCCCGCTGGCGCAGGGTGTCAAATTCGACATCTGAACCAGCGCGCAAACTGACGGACATTCTGATCCCCCCGGAGCTTTGATGTTTCGGGGGGATTGCTTTTGTCGCGCAGGGTTTGGCACTGGCAGGCTGAAGCAGGCACAAAACCGGTGGTTCTTGACGAAATCCCTGCCGTGCGGCATGTGATGTCGCTGGGGGGAACGGCATGTCCGATAAGGTCAGATGGCCCGACACGGCATGTATGAACAGGTTAAGCGTCCGAGTGGCCCCGATGGCTGGCTGCTTTTATACCGGAAGGTAAGTAAGATATGTGCCCTGCACCCGTTGATGCAGAGACCCCGCGCGGGTTCATCATCCCGATCGGCGGCGGCGAAGACCGCGTCAAGGAAATGCAGATCCACCGTAAGTTCGTAGAGCTTTCAGGTGGTGAGAATGCCGATATTGTCGTGATCCCGACAGCCTCGATGCTGGAAGAGACCGGACCGGATTACAATCGCATCTTTTCCGAACTGGGTGCGGGCAAGGTCGAATTTCTGCCCATCTCACGTCGTGCCGATTGCGATAATCCCGATTATGCCGAGATGCTAGACCGCGCCACAGGGGTTTTCATGACCGGTGGCAATCAGCTGCGGCTGTCGGCGATTCTGGGTGGCACGCTTGTGGCACAGAAAATTCGCCGTCGGAATGCGGCTGGTGTGCCGGTTGCCGGCACTTCAGCCGGGGCATCGATCATGTCCGAACACATGGTGGCCGGGGGCAGCAGCAACTCGGCCCCGGCTGAGGGCAATATCACGCTGGCTCCGGGCATGGGCTTGACCAACGCCGTCATCATCGACCAGCATTTCACACAGCGCAATCGGCTGGGACGTTTGTTAACTGCTTCATCTTTCAACCCTTTTTTGATCGGACTGGGTATCGACGAAGACACGGCAGCCTTCATCGGACCCGATAATGTCCTTGAAGTCGTGGGCAGTGGATCAGTTACCGTCGTTGACGCCAGTCATCTGACTCATTCGTCGATGTGGGACGCGCGCCGCGGTGAAGCACTGAGCCTGCTTGGACTTCGGCTTGACGTTCTGGGCGAAGGGTGCCGTTATGATCTGACGGCTCGCCAGGCTTTTCCGCCGGATGAGCATATGGCGTTCTGCACATTGCCGGACATGTCCGGTCAAGAGGCCGCCAGCGGGGGGAATAATAGCTAACCAACGGGGAGCCTCATGAAAATAATCTCGACCAATGTCTTTGTCGGCCCAAATGTCTGGGCAAGTTTTCCGGTCATTCGCCACGTCATCGATCTAGGTGTTCTGGAAGAGTGGCCTTCGGCAAGGATTGGTTCCGAGTTTATTGACGCCTTGATCAAGGCGCTTCCCGGTCTGGCGGAACATGGCTGCTCCTATCGCGAACCCGGCGGCTTCATCCGCCGCCTGCGCGAGGATGAAGGCACCTGGTTGGGGCATGTGCTGGAACATTGCGCCATCGAAGTGCAGAACGTGGCCGGGTCCGACGTGACCTTTGGCCGTACGCGCGGCACAGGTGAGCCGGGCCAGTACAATATGGTCTATGAATACCGCCAGCGTGACGTCGGTCTGGATGCGGGCAATTTGGCGATGCGGTTGCTGATGCACCTGCTGCCGCAATCCCTGAAAGATCAGGTGGATTACGAATTCGACCCGGACTTCAACTGGGATGAAGAACTGCGCAGCTTTGTGCTGAGGGCGCAACGCAAGGAATTTGGCCCGTCGACCGGATCGCTGGTCAAGGCGGCGCAGGAACGCGACATCCCGTGGATCAGGCTGAATTCCGGCTCGCTTGTGCAATTTGGGCACGGCAAGTTTCAGAAACGCATTCAGGCGACAATTACATCCGAGACCAAGCATATCTCGGTCGAGATTTCCTGTGACAAGGAAGACACCCATAATCTGCTGAACGATCTTGGCCTGCCGGTACCGCAGCAACGCATGGTCTATTCGGCCCGCGAGGCCGTGCGTGCGGCAGCGCGGATCGGGTTTCCGGTGGTGGTCAAACCGTTGGACGCCAACCATGGGCGCGGCGTGTCGATCAATCTGAATTCCGATGCCGAGGTCGAGGCGGGCTTTGCCGAGGCCAAGGAGCATTCACGCAGCCGCGCCATTCTGGTTGAAAGCTTCATCACCGGCTTTGATCACCGGATGCTGGTCGTGAACGACAAACTGGTTGCGGTGGCCAAACGCGTCCCCGGCCATGTAATAGGCGACGGCACCCATACGATTGCCGAATTGGTCGACATCGTGAACCAAGACCCGCGTCGGGGCATCGGGCACGAAAAAGTACTGACCAGACTCGAGCTGGACAATCAGGCTAATCGCTTGATGGAGAATGCAGGCGTGACGGAAGACACTGTCTTGCCCGAGGGCGAGGTTTTCTATCTGCGCTCGACCGCGAACCTGTCAACGGGTGGCACCGCCATCGACCTGACCGACGTGGTGCATCCCGACAACCGAGACATGGCCGAACGCGCCATCATGGCCGTCGGGCTGGATGTGGGCGGTGTCGATTTCCTGATCGACGATATTACCAAATCCTACAAGGATATCGGTGGCGCGATTGTCGAAGTAAACGCCGCCCCCGGTTTCCGGATGCATGTGGCCCCGTCCGAAGGTCAGCCGCGCGATGTGGCGGGCAAGGTCATCGACATGCTGTTCCCCCCCAATGAACAGACCCGCATCCCGATTGCGGCCATAACCGGCACCAACGGCAAGACGACCACGTCGCGGATGCTGGGTCACATCATGAAAACCAGCGGCAAGATCGTTGGCATGACCTCGACCGACGGCGTCTATGTGGATGGCAAGCTGAGCGTCAAGGGGGACATGACCGGCCCGAAATCGGCACAGATCGTCCTGCGTGATCCGATGGTCGATTTTGCGGTGATGGAAACCGCGCGGGGCGGGCTGGTGCGCTCGGGTCTGGGCTATCAACGCTCGAACGTGGCGGCCTGTCTGAACGTCTCGGCAGATCATCTGGGTCTGGGCGGGATCAACACGGTAGAGGAGCTGGCCGTCGTCAAACGGGTGGTGGTGGAAAGCGCGACCGATACGGCCGTGCTGAACGCCGACGACATCAATTGTCTGAAAATGGCCGATTATGCCGGGGCGGATCAGATCTTCTATGTCACGACCAACCCCGGTCACAGTCTGGTCAAGGAACATATCAAGACAGGGGGCAAAGCCATCGTGCTGGAAAAAGGCATGAATGGCGACATGCTGACCATCTATGACAAAGGGCTTCACATCCCGGTTCTGTGGTCGCATCTGATCCCCGCCACCCTTGAGGGCAAGGCGATCTTCAACGTGCAAAACGCCATGGTCGCGGCGGCAATGGCCTATAGTTTTGGGGTCGATCTGGACAATATCCGGCATGGTCTGCGCACTTTCGACACCAGTTATTTCCAAGCGCCGGGGCGGATGAACGTCTATGATGAACATCCCTTCAAAGTGATTCTTGATTACGGCCACAACCCAGCCGCGCTGAAAGCGATGGCCGCATTGGCCGATCAGTTGGACGTCAAGGGCCGCAGGCTGTGCGTTGTTGCGATGCCCGGCGACCGCCGCGATGAAGACATCGTTGATGGAGCCGCAGCGCTCGCCGGGCATTTTGATCATTTCATCTGCAAGGCCGATGACCGCCGCCGGGGTCGCGGGCATGACGAAGTGCCGCAAATGATGCGGCAGGCCCTGATCGATTGCGGGACGCCAGATGAGGCGATCACGATCATCCCGGATGAGGTTGAGGCCGTGACCGCCGCGCTGGAAATGGCGGCACCGGGCGATCTGCTGGTGATCTTTGGCGATGACACCACACGGTGCTGGAAACAGATCATCTACTTCAATTCCGATGGCGAAACCTCTGAAACCGAGGCGGCATCCAGGACCAGCCCCGCCGACACCACGTTCGAGGACATGTTCGACAGCGACCAGAACCTGATCCGGGACGAACGCGGCGTAAGACTGGCGCGTGAAGTCAGCGAAGACGCGGATTGAGCGAGGGCACCGGAATGGACCGGATCGAAGAGCTTGAAACCGCGCTGACCATCGAATGCGCGACCGCTGATCATATTCAGGTGGATGACGCGCGGCGTCTGACCGGCCCCGGCCTGTTATGGGATCACCCCGGCGCGGTGATGGATGTGTTTTTCACGGATATCGACCCCGCGCAGGTCATTGCACTGTGGGAAAAACATGCCCGGCGCGTTCTTGATGCGCTTGGCTGGCAGGATCAGGCACTGACCCACCGTACCTTCACCGATGGTGTCAATCTGGCAATCTCGGCACCGATGGATCAGCTTTATTCCGCGATCTTTGCAGCGCAGACCGCCTGGCATTTCTGTGCGGCAGAGTTGTTGGCGACGACGCCGGGCGATTTTGATCAGATGATCCGGAACGTCAAAGGCGTCATGGCGAAGGAGGCCAATCCTGCGCTGATCGCCCTGATCGCGGCAGCCGAGGCGCATGGCGTGGATATCCTGTGCGACGATGACGAAATTTCCATCGGGCATGGCACCGGCAGTCAAACCTGGCCTGTCGACGCATTGCCCGCCCCGGATGACGTGGACTGGCCCGCCCTTCACAACATCCCCGTCGCCTTCATCACCGGAACAAATGGCAAGACCACGACGACCCGGTTGCTGGAGGCCATCGCCCGCGCCTCGGGCAAGGTCGCGGGATTGACCTCGACCGAGTTTGTGCGGGTGGGTGATGATATTCTGGATCGCGGCGATTATTCCGGCCCCGGCGGAGGGCGGATGTTGCTACGCGACAAGCGGCTTGAAATCGGCTGCCTCGAAGTGGCCCGTGGGGGTATCCTGCGCCGCGGCCTGCCGACACGTGCCGCCATGGCCGCCACTGTCACCAACGTGGCGAACGATCATCTGGGGCAATACGGCGTCAACACGGTGCCCGAGCTGGCTCAGGCGAAATTCGCCGTGCACCGGACACTGACCAAGGGCGGCGTTCTGGCCCTGAATGCCGATGATCCTTTTGTCCGTGCCGAGGCCGAAAACACTACGGCAAATATCTGGTGGTTTTCTCTGGATGCCGGGAGTGATCTGATCCGTCGGGCGCGGGACGCGGGAACATGCTGCGCTTATGTTTCGCAGGGCAATATCGTCTTTTTCGACGGCCGGTCCGAGCAGGTGGTCATAGCTGTGTCCGACGTGCCCCTGACCATGGGCGGGGCCGCGAAATACAACATCCTGAACGCTCTGGCGGCTATGTGCCTTGCGCTGGCTTTGAAGCTGACGCTTGAGGCGGTGCGGCATGGGTTGGCCGGGTTCAAACCGGATGCCAGGGACAATCCGGGTCGCTGTAACGAATTCCTATACAACGGCGCTCAGGTTTTCGTGGATTTCGCGCATAACCCGCATTCGATTTCTGCCGTGTGCGATGCGCTGTCGGCCCTGCCAGCAAAACGGCGGTTCATCATGCTCAGCCATGCCGGAGATCGCTCGGATCAGGACATTCGGGACGTCACTGCAACCGCGTTGAATTTCCAACCCGACGTGGTCGTTGCTGCTGAACTGGAAGGGTATCTACGGGGCCGCTCATTGGGAGAGATACCGGACCTGATCGAAAAGTCTGCCCTGGAACAGGGATATGACAAGACCCAGATCCAAAGGGCCGCATCCCCGTCCGAGGCTGCCGCGATGATCCTGAAACAGGTGGAACCGGGCGATCTAGCACTGCTGCTGGTTCTGTCGGAACGCGACGCCGTGCTTGAGATGCTGGACCAGCAGGTGACGTAGTGGGGTGAGGGAGCAGGAAGGCAGCGAGCCGCCATCTCCGGCTGCGGTCATCTAAGCAGCAAATTGCGCAACACCCTTGCATTGAAACCCAGCCTGACAATACTCGCCCAACACAGGCAACAGGTTGTTGAGGTTAGGTGTTATGGAGATTGAGCAGACGGGGTTGTCGGGTGTGTTGGTTATTCGCCCGCAGCGGCATGGGGATTTGCGCGGGTTTTTTTCCGAAAGCTGGAACAAGGCGCGGCTGGAGGAGGCTGGGGTTGTGTTGCCGGAATTTGTGCAGGACAACCATTCGCTGTCGTCCGCGGTGGGGACATTGCGCGGCCTGCATTTTCAGGCGCCCCCGCATGCGCAGGGCAAATTGGTGCGGGCGGGCCGGGGCGCGCTTTATGAT
>NZ_JBQFZP010000020.1:0-56465 GCF_056542305.1 Ruegeria sp. AD9 | reverse complement strand
TGAGAACCGGCTATGATCACCTGCTGCGCTATTTGAGGGCTGCGCAGGAAATCATAGCCTCTGCATTAACATCATTCCGAAGGTGTTATGGAACAGAGTTCACCAGCCGGGCGATTCTGAAATGGGCGAACGAAAACGGCGTGGACTGGCACTACATCGATCCTGGCAAACCCCAGCAGAATGCCTTCATCGAGTCGTTCAATGGCAGCCTGCGCGACGAGCTGCTGAATGAAGAGATGTTCGAAAGTCTGGACGATGCCCGGCGCAAGCTGGTGCTATGGCGGTACGATTACAACAACGTCAGGCCACACTCATCGCTAGGAAACCAAACACCCGCAGAAGCGCGCCGGACGCTTGAGCAATTTGAGGGCTCCGCGCCCGGCGCGCTTGCCCAGACCGAAACCGAGGAATATGAAAGCCAGACCCGCAGACTCACGTTATGAATGAGGGAGCCTCGGGGGGCAGGTCAGTTAATCTATCCCCACTACAATAGGTTTGGCTTTCACCTCTTCCAACATCGACAAAACTTCGGCTTTCCAACCCGCTTTGATCTTCAAAGCCAATTGAGACGGTGGTCGGTGGTCGGGCACAAGGGTTGCATACTCGTATCTTAGCGGTTTTTCGAACGGTAAGAATACAACCTTTCCATTAGACAGGTTCAGCTCTTGTTCAGTGGCAACGGTCAATGGGTCCATGATCGAATAACACTGTCCTGAACTCACAAAGGGTATCAAGGGAAGAAAGTACTGACAGGTCACCGTTGGATTGTAATTCGCGGATACATCCTGAAACTCTTGCCGAATTTTGCGCTGAAACGGGTGCGCGGCATGCAATCCCCCCATTGGGACTCCGTCAAGATCGGAAATGGAAACGGTCGTGCGCGAAGCAAGCGGGCTGTCACGATCAACGGCGCAAAAACAATCTGCCTGGATCAGTTCTGTTGAATACTGAGGCTCTTTCCCGGCCGAATACTCGAAGTCTGCGAAGCCGAAATCAATATTCTGCGTGCCCGCAAGCTCCATGATCTGAGGCGAACTGCGCGTAGATAATGTGATACGTATCTCGGGGTTCTCGCCGACCGATTGGCTGATGAAACGCGGGAAAAGAAAGGCGGACGGGCCTGGCATTGTCGCGATATTCAGGCTGCCGGAATGCCCCTTGATCAATCCTTCCATCGTGCTGGAAATTGTCGCAAGGCGGTCCAGAATGCCTGCGGTTTCGGCCAAAAGGTAATGTGCTTCGGGGACAGGTACCAATCGCCGTCCCTTTCGCTCGAACAGTGTCAGGCCAAGGGTCTTTTCAAGATTCTTCAAGGCCAGACTGATTGCAGGCTGGGTGCGGTTCAGTTTCCTGGCGGTTTGAGAGATGGAGCCGGTCTCCATCACCTCACGGAAAACAGTCAGCTGCGTAAGGTTCATGAGTTATGTATAAGCTGAACTATAGTTTTGTGAAATATAATAAATTTGCCTTTATGCAATTTGCCTCTACGCTTGCAGGATCGAAATTCGGCCAAACCGAATCTGACCATCCAAAAAGGGAGATGATGATGAAATTTGTGAAATGCTTGACCGGACTGGCTCTGGCGGGCGCGCTTGCCGCCCCTGCGCTGGCGCAGGACCCAACGTTTTTCCGCATCGGGACCGGTGGTGCAGGCGGAACCTACTTCCCTATCGGAGGTACCATCGCAAACGGTATCTCCGCCCCTCCGGGCTCGCGCCCCTGTGAAGAAGGCGGCCAGTGCGGTGTTCCGGGCCTGATTGCTATCGCGCAATCCACCACCGCTTCGGTCTTCAACAACGCCGCCGTTGAGAACGGTGAACTTGAGGCCGGTCTGGCCGCTGCAGACGTCACCCGTTCGATGTATCTGGGCGAAGGCAAGTTCGAAGGCAAGCCGCATCCCAAGCTGCGCATTGTGGCAAACTTGTTCCCGGAGGATCTGCATCTGGTTCTGCCTGCAGGACAGACGATCAATGATCTGGGCGATCTGGAAGGCAAGCGTGTAGGTATCGCGCAAGCCGGTTCCGGTACACAAGTTGCCGTGCTGCAGATGCTGGATGCCTGGGGCGTAAACCGGGACAATATGGATGAGGCCGAGCTGAACAACAGCCAGAGCGCAGAGCGTTTGGCGGATGGTCAACTGGACGCCTATTTCTATGCCGCAGGTTGGCCCGTTGCGGCGATGGTTCAACTGTCATCGACCAAGGGCATGAACTTGCATTCCTTCAGCGACGAAGATCTGGCGAAGATCAACGAGATCATCCCGGCCTATATCCCCTCGGTCATTCCGGGTGGCGTCTATGAAGGGATCGACACCGAAACCAAGACCCCTGCGGTTAGCGCGATGCTGGTTGTCTCTTCGGACCTGTCCGAAGATCTGGTCTATCAGCTGACCAAGGCGCTTTGGAATGACAACACGCGCAAACTGCTGGACAACGGCCATGCCAAAGGCAAGCAAATCACACCTGATACGGCACTGGACGGCGTAGAGGCACTGGGTGTTCCGCTGCACCCGGGGGCCGAGAAGTTCTACAAAGAAGCAGGTCTACTTTAACCTACCACTCACAAAACTGACCTGCAGATGCGATGCCTCAATGGGGGCATCGCACTGTCAAAATGCACCAATATGACAGGGAGGCCATCATGTCCGAGACCCAGCAACCTGATGACCGCGAACTGACGGCCGAAGAACTGGCCGCAATTGAGGAACAGTTCGACGAAGGTGCCGCTGTACGTGAAGTTTCGCCCACCACGGGCAAGGTATTGCGCGTCGTCGCCCTGATCTTTGCGTTCTACGAGTTTTTCACCGCTGGGTTCGGCCTGCCTGCGGACCATTGGCACATGGGTATCTACTTGGCCCTGCTGTTCATCCTGGTTTATGCCACCATCCCTATTATCGGCGCCAAGAGCCTTTATGCACTCAAGGTCAGCCGGTTTCGCATTGGGAATGTCCCTCTTTACGATTTGGTTTTCATGGCGCTTGGTATCGTTGCTGCGCTTTATGTTGGCGTTGCATGGCGCGGCATTCCCTTTCTTGGGATCGAGGAACAGACATTCCGCATGGGTAACCCCAACACCTACGATGTGATATTGGGTGTGATCATCATCCTGCTGGTACTGGACATCGCGCGCCGCACTTTGGGCTGGGTGCTGCCGCTGATCATCTGCGTCTTTATCTCATATGCCCTGCTTGGGCCGTACTTCCCCGGCTTGTTGCAGCATCCCGGTGTAAACTTCAAAACCTTCGTGTCGTCGATGTACTTTCCGCAGGAAGGCATCTATGGCGTCACGCTTTGGGTCGTTTCGACCATCGTCTTCCATTTCGTTTTGTTTGGTGTGATCGCGCAGCGCACCGGGTTGGGAAAGTTGTTTATCGACAATGCCACCATTCTGGCGGGTCGCTATACAGGTGGTCCGGCCAAGGTGTCGGTCGTATCATCGGCTTTCTTTGGAACGATCTCAGGGTCCTCGGTCGCCAACACGGTTTCAACCGGCGCGCTGACCATCCCGAACATGAAACGCCTGGGCTACCCCGGCCATTTCGCGGGCGGGGTCGAGGCTGCTTCCTCGGCGGGCGGCCAGATCACGCCGCCCATCATGGGGGCCGCGGCCTTTATCATGGCCGAATTCCTGGAGGTGCCTTACACCACTATTGTCATTGCTGCGATCTTCCCAGCGCTTCTGCACTATATTGGCGTCTTCGCGGTTGTGCACTTGATGGCGCGCAAGCTGAACCTGAAGGGTCTGACAAAGGAACAATTGCCGCAACTCAAGGCTGTCTGGGCTGAAGGTTGGGCTAATATCGTGCCCTTGATTGGCCTGCTGGTGGTGCTGTTTACCGGTTACACGCCATTCATGTCTGCCTTCTGCGGCATATCGCTGGCGGTGATCGCGGGTATGTCGCGTATCAAGCAGCCACCAACGCTGATTTACGCGGCGGCGTTTCTGGCCTTTGTGTTATGGAAGTTCTCGGATGGCGGGTTCGACCTGACAATGACCGCGATACTCTGCGCGCTGTCTGTGACTGCCACACTGAACCCGCAAAAACGTATCGAAGTGCCCGAGATGCTAGCTGCTGTCGAACTGGGCGTAAAATACTCGCTGGCGGTGGGTGCCGCTGCCGCCGCTGTGGGTATCGTTGTGGGTGTGATTAACACCACTGGTATCGGCTTTCGTATCGGATTTATGGTCACGCAAGGGGCAGGTAATCTGGCGGCGGATCTTTATAATATGATCTCGTTCGGCAGCTTCCAGCTGTTTGCAATCGAAGACCTGCAACTGTTCATCTCCCTGATCTTCATCGCTGTCGTCTGCATTTTGATGGGGGCGGGTATTCCAACCACCGCGCTTTACATCATGCTGGTTTCTGTCGCGCAGCCCGCGCTGGCCCAGTTGGGTGTTCCGCCCATCGCAAGCCACCTGTTCGTGCTCTACTACGGCGTGGTGTCCGAAATTACGCCTCCGGTCTGTACATCGGCTTATGCGGCGGCTGCGATCGCCAACTCAAATCCGTTTCGCACCGGGCTGTCCGCGTTTACGCTCGGGTTGGGCAAGGTGATAGCGCCGATGGCATTCGTCTATGCACCGGTTTTGTTGTTCGTGTCCTCCACCGGGTTCGATTTTTGGGAGTTCACATACACTGCGGCAAGCTGCATAGCGGGGGTCATCGCCCTGTCCGCGGCGGTCGTCGGTTATTGGCTGCAACCGCTCAACGTATTGTCTCGTATTCTGATGGCTTTTGCCGGGATCATCTTCGTAGCGCCCACGATAACGGCTGACCTGATCGCGCTGGCAGTAGCGTCACCCGTGATCGTTACGCAGTTGATCGCCCGCACCCGAACTCAAGCAACGGCCTGACATGTCTGAACGTGTAACCATTATCGGCGCCGGGATCGTCGGCATCTGCTGCGCCCTGTCATTGCAGGAACGTGGCAAAACCGTGCGGTTGATTGACCGGGGAGAGCCCGGGCAGGAGACCTCATTCGGCAATGCAGGTGTGGTGTCTCCCTGGTCGATCATTCCCCAGGCCGTTCCCGGCATTTGGAAGAAACTTCCTCAAATGCTGTTGGATCCGAAAAGCGCGTTGTCGGTCCGGACATCCTTCTGGCCGAAGATGATCCCGTGGGGGCTGCGCTTTCTGGGTAAGTCCAGCGAAAAGACTGTGCGCGAAGTTTCGGATGCGATGGAGATTTTGTGCCGTCCGTCCATTGATCTTTATCGTCGGCACTTGCAAGGCACTGGGCACGAGAACCTGATCGTCGACAGCTACTACATTCACGCGTTCCGCAATCCGGAAGAGGCCGACCTAGACGGGCTTGGCTATCTGATCCGTCGGGAAAAAGGTGGTGAGTTGGAGCGTGTTGACGGTACTGAACTACGGCGCCTGGAACCTGCACTGTCCAATGAGTTCAAGGCTGCAATCGTGATCAAAGGCCAAGCGCGCGCAACTTCACCGGGGCGTTTGGGCGCTGTTCTGGCCGAAAAAGCGCGTACCCAAGGTGCCGAATTCGTGCGGACCGAAGTCACCAAGATTAGTCGCGCCGGGGAAAGCGGATGGCAGATTTCCACGTCGCAAGATTCGTTGCACGCGCACCATGTTGTACTTGCCGCCGGGGTGTGGTCTGCCGACCTGCTGAAACCCCTCGGACTGCCGGTACCGCTTGTGGCTGAGCGGGGGTATCATATCGAGTTCCCGAGCCCTTCGGCTGTGCTGAACAATTCCGTCATGGATGTGGATGCAAAGATCGTCGCAAGTTCGATGTTGGGCGGACTGAGGGTTGCCGGCACGGCCGAGTTTGGCAGCGTAGACGCACCAGCCAACCCGCGAAAAGAAAAGATACTGACCGATCAGGCCAAATCTTTGGTGCCGGACCTTGATACAGGTGGGGCGAAGTTCTGGATGGGACGGCGCCCCTCATTTCCTGACAGCCTGCCTGCGATTGGGCCGCTCAATGGCAAAGACGGGCTCTACGTTGCGTTCGGGCATTCTCACTACGGCCTGATGATGGCACCGAAAACGGGGGAACTAGTGGCGGATCTCGTGTCTGACCGCAGTCCAAATATCAGTTTGGACCCATTCTCGCTGGCCCGATTTTAGATCTCTAAGTCAAAAGGACCCAAGTACCATGCCAATTTACGAAGGTGGTCAAAACATCTGCGGGGCTTCGATCGGGGTTTTGTGCCTTGAAAGCTATTTCCCCAAACCGCCCGGACACATCAAGAATCCGTCCAGCCTTCCGTTTCCGGTGCTCTACGAAATGATCGACGGCATCACCGTCCCGACCCTGCTGAACAACCCATCGCCTGAGTTGCTTGCCCCCTTTGTTGAGGGCGCAAAACGCCTTGAGGCCGAGGGCGTTCGCGCCATTACGGGAAGTTGCGGGTTTCTGGCTTTGTTCCAAAAGGAACTCGCCGCAGCCGTTTCCGTGCCTGTCTTTGCATCGAGCCTGATTCAGGTGCCCCTCGCCTTCCATATGACCGGAGCCAAGGCCCCGGTGGGCGTGCTGACTGCAAATGCGTCAGCCTTGACGCCAAAGCATTTCGAAGGCGTCGGAGCCGCCGGTATACCCGTCGCGGTGCAAGGATTGGAGGACACCAGCGAATTCGCTGAGGTGATCTTGCGGAATAAACGGACCCGCATGGACACCGATGTGATCGAGGCCGAAGTCCTTGAAGCAGCACGGCGACTAAAACACCAAACACCGGAAATCAGGTCGCTGGTACTGGAGTGCACCGATTTGCCGCCATATGCCGCGCGTCTTCAGGAAGAGCTGCAGCTTCCCGTTTTTGACCTTACGACATTAGCACAAATGGCGCATTCTGTAGCGGTCCGGGTACCTTACTCTGGAATGATGCCATGGCAACGCTGACTGCGTCGTGCTTTTAGTGGCGAGAAATGAATTGGATCACCGTTTCGTCAAAAGACGAATGCGCCCGATTCTGGGCTCCGGTTCTGAAGGTGTAGACGCCCGCGCTGGCCTCGGTGTGCCATTTTAGGTTTGCAAACAACCTGAATGGAGGCGTTTATGGAAGATATTAGTATGATTGGCCTGGATTTGGCGAAGAACGTTTTCCAGGTGCACGGAGCGGATGGATCAGGTCATCCTGTTTTTCGGAAGAAATTGCGCAGGGGTCAGGTCCTTGAGTTCTTCGCAAAGCTGCCGCGTTGCGTGGTTGTAATGGAGGCCTGTGCCAGTGCGCATTATTGGCCGCGCAAGATCAGTCGCTTGAGTCACGAAGTCAAGCTGATCCATCCGGCCTACGTGAATCCATTCGTCAAATGTCAAAAGAACGATACGGCCGATGCGGAAGCGATCTGCGAAGCCGCGAGTAGACCAACTATGCGCTTTGTTGCCGTGAAAAGTGAAGAGATCCAGGCGTCCGCAATGGTTCTGCGGGCCCGGGAGTTGCTGGTTCGGCAGCGGACGTTCGCTGAAATCTGCTGAACGGCAGAGTTGCGGACCCAAGCCGCCCTCTGATGGTATCGCTTGAATGTCTGCGTTACATTGGAGCGGTCGTCGCCTAGAACAGCTTGCAATTCTATCGCGACAGAAACCCGAATAGTGGATGTCCATGTCCGACACAATCCTTGCTGCTGAACCAACTATCCGCCTTATTGCCTTCTTATCCGTCCTGGCGGCGATGGCACTTTGGGAAGTGGCCGCACCCCGGCGAAGACGGGATATTCCGCGCGTTATCCGATGGACAAACAACCTTGCGCTCGTGGTGCTCGACACCGCCATCCTGCGGCTGACCTTTCCAATCCTCGCAGTTGGTCTCGCAGCTATGTCCGAGGATCGCGGATGGGGGCTCTTCAACAACATCGAGGCGCCGGTTTGGGTTGCCATCGTGGCCTCCATGCTGCTTCTCGATCTCGCAATCTACCTTCAGCATGTGATGTTCCACGCCGTACCGGGGCTTTGGCGTCTGCACCGGATGCATCACGCCGACCTCGATTTTGACGCGACCACTGGCTTGCGTTTCCATCCGGTAGAAATTCTCATCTCGATGGGGATCAAGCTGGCGGTTGTAGCAACCTTGGGGCCGCCCGCTGTCGCCGTGCTCCTGTTCGAGGTGATCGTGAACGCTACTGCGCTCTTCAATCACGCAAACATTGACTTGCCGCGTCCGGTGGATCGAATACTTAGATGGATCGTCGTCACTCCAGACATGCACCGAGTCCACCATTCCGTTGATCCAAGCGAGACCAACTCGAACTTTGGCTTTAATCTACCGTGGTGGGATCGACTTCTAGGCACTTACGTTGCGCAACCCGAGATGGGGCATAAGGGCATGGAAATCGGCATCGAGCAGTTTCGCACACGTCGAGACCTCTGGCTCGACCGAATGCTAATTCAGCCGCTGCGCGGCCCGGCGAGCGGAGGTGCCCTCGACACCCCGAGCCAACGGAAGCGATCTTCATCTGTCTCGTCCGGGCAAACCAAGCTTGGCACTGACCAAATAGACCAATAGCGTTGAGACTGTAGCGCGTGGCGTCTGTCCCGCTGATCCCCAGGGCGTCGCGGGCTGGTTTCGCAACCGCGAACTTACGCCCCGACGGATCGTGCATGAAAGCGGAATGTTGTCGATCTTGTTGCAGCGCGGCCTCGCCGGTCTCGGTCTGCCTGCGACCTGCATTGTTGCCCTCAAGGCGCACAAGAGCTTGTCGGCACGGCTCAACAAGTCTGACGCCACCTATGCCGAAGGATTGGCGCAGCTCGCCCGAACCGGCTGGTTCACTGCGGTGCATATCCGCAGCGAAGAGGTCGACCGGCTGCGAAGCCTTGTCGGTGCCCTTGAAAGGCTGATCCGGCAGCGCAAGGACCTCGAAGGTCACATCCGTGGCGTCCTCAAAACCTTCGGCATCCGTATGATCGGCATTGGCCATTCTCCATCGAAACTCTGACGACGGACAGCATTTTATCACAACATGCTGCACTGCCTCCGAGGTCCGCGATGATGAAGATTTTCTGATGCGGGCCAGGGTGTGAGGTTTCGGCTTGGCTCGATTGTGGCCCGCGTTGGAAAATCTCTCAGGGAGGAAGCCGCGGGGTCTGGGTGCCACTTATGGGGAAAGAGCGTTTTCGGCTGACTTTGTGCCGGCGATGGACGCGGAGGTGTTGGAGGTGAAGGCTGCCGATCTCAGTTTCTGCCTGTGACTTTGGTCTGGCTTCAACCCTTGAAAGAACTGTTTTGCGCCGTCCTCGCAATGTTCCGAACAGCTACAGACAAGCGGTCTCGGCCGGTGTAGCTGAGGCAACCAGTCTGCGGTGGATGAGATGAACGGAGGTGTCGTCATGCGGCCAGCCTTCTCGGTGGCGCGCGAGATCGTGGCACCTCGCCACGCCGGAACGTCTCGATAATACGCATCGGGCCGCCGCAATCCGGGCACGGCTCGCGCAGGGTGAGCGGGATGACTTCGGCGGAGGGTGCGTCTTCCTGCCTGACCGTTTCCGCTCCGAGCAACGTGCGGACCTTCGCGATGTTGGTCTTGCGGGCGGCACTTGCCAGCAGGCCGTAGTGCCGGATGCGATGGAAGCCGTCCATTGCCCGGCAGGCGATTTGGCGGAGCCAAATCTGCCGAGAGGGGGCAGGACATGGATCAGGAACCGGCGGATGAACTCAGGCGTGGCCAGTCGCATGACTTTCATTCTGTCCCCGCGTTTGATCCGGTAGTCCTTCCATCGAAAGGTCACGGTGTCGGTATTGGCACTGACGAGGCGGCTGTTCGAGATCGCCACGCGATGGGTGTATCGTCTGAGATAGGCCAGCACCGCCTCGGGGCCACCGAAGGGCGGTTTGGCATAGACCACCCATTCGGATTTGCGGAATGGCCCGAGCCAAGCGGTGAAGTTGTTCGCGTTCTCCAGCTCGGCCAGATCGCTGAAGAAGGCCAATTGACCGGCACGGTGCAGGTCCATCAGCCCCTCCAGAAACAGTCGCCGGAACAGCCGGGACAGGACGCGCACATGCAGGAAGAAGCCGGGGCGTCAGGCGACCCACCGCGTACCATCCGGCGACAGACCGCCGCCGGGAACGATAATGTGGATGTGCGGATGGTGAGTGAGCGCCGATCCCCAGGTATGCAACACGCTGGTCATGCCGATCCGAGCACCGAGGCGCCTCGGATCGGCGGCGATGGTCATCACCGTTTGCGCCGACGCCTTGAACAGCAGCCCGTAGACCAACCACTTGTTCCAATAGGCGATGCGGGCGATCTTGGCTGGCAGAGTGAAGAAGAGATGGAAATACTGCGACCGGCAGCAAGTCTTCGGCCCGCGCTTCCATCCAATCGCGCGCCGCCGGTCCCTGGCACTTGGGGCAATGCCGGTTCTTGCACGAGTTATAAGCGATGTGCTGATGGCTGCACTTGGTGCAGGCCGCCACATGCCCGCCGAGGGCCTCTGTCCGGCAGGTTTCGATCGCCGACATGACCTTCAGCTGGCTCAGGCCGACATGCCCGGCATTGGCCTGCCGCCACGCGGGGCCGTATCGACGAAAGATGTCAGCAACCTCCAGCCTTGGGCGGGGCAAGGTCTGCGCCTTAGCCCGGTCGGGTCTTGCGGGTCTGCAGGTTCAATTGCTTCAGCGCCTCGAACGGGCTCGTTGTGTCCCGGATCATCTTGGTGGCGACTTTGGTATATTGGGCGGTGGTCGTCAGTTTGGCATGACCCAACAGCACCTGAATGACCCGCACATCCGTCCCCGCTTCCAGCAGATGCGTGGCGAAACTGTGCCGCAGGGTATGCAGCGTCGCGGGTTTGTTGATCCCGGCCATGCGCTTGGCCGAGGTGAAGGCGCGGTTTAACTGGCGCGGCGAGATCGGGTTGATCTTCGGCTTGCCGGGAAACAGCCAGCCCTGGGGCCTTGCCTCAAGCCAATACTCACGCAAAAGATCGAGTAGCCCGACCGACAGCATCACCTTGCGATCCTTCCGCCCCTTGCCCTGCACGACATGGATCAGCATCCGGTCGCTGTCGATGTCGCCGATCGTGAGATTGCAGACCTCCGATGCCCGCAGCCCGGCGCCATAGGAAATACTGAGCGCGGCACGGTACTTGAGTCCGGGACCGGGCGCGACGGCCAGAAGCTCGGAAACCTCTTCGACGCTGAGCTCTGCGGGCAGTTTGCGCGGTTCGGTCCGGAACTGCATGTACCGCTTCATCTCCTCGCGCCCGCAGGTCATCGAGAAAAGAAGCGCAGTGCGGTGATGCGCGCGTTGTAAACCGACGGCGAGACCTCGGCATTCGTCATGTGAAGCTGGTAGGCCCGAAGCTCCTCCGGCGTGGCCGTATCGGGCGAGCGCCCCAGAAACGCAGCGAACTCCTTCAACGCACGAATGTGCGCACATTGGGATTTGTCTCCCAAACCCCGAATACGCATGTCCTCGATCATCCGCTCACGCAGCGGCGTGGTTCTCTCCTTTGTCATCGGAACCTCCTGTCTGTCGACTGAGAAAGCCCCAATCGTCAGACAGGTTGATCAGTTCGCAAAATGCCCGGCTTCAGGAGTGACGCACACCATCGGCAACAAGCGCCATTGCCGCGCGAGCGGCTTCGTCCAAGAGCCCAAATGTGCTTAATTCTGCGCTTCGTATGAATGTCCGCTAGGTTTATAGACGAGGTGTGAGCTTTGTTGCCTGGGTAACAGTTTCACTTGCTCTATCCACGACCTTTCGTTTTGTGCGACTTTTCCGAGGCCTCGTGCGCCGCAAAGGCATCAGCATAGTCGGGATGCCAGCGTGAAAGAGCCGGGCGATTGTTGATTATGTCACCCGCAGCCCATTCAACGCGTTTGCTGTCGCGCTCTTCGGACACATCGTTGTCCGGGCAGAGAATGTAGAAATCTCCGGCCGACATGCGCTTCAGCAGGTAGTCGATTGTCTCTTCGCTTGTCCAGGCGGCAGCAGGTTTTTCCGGCATGAATTTCTGAATCATTGCGGTATAGGTGAACCCCGGTACGAACAGGTGAGTGGTAATTTCCGTCTCGGCCTGTCGCAATTCGTGCGCCAGCATTTCAGTCATGACCTTCACGGCGGCTTTGCTGGTATTGTAGGCGGGGTTTCCGGGCGGTGTGGTGATGCCCTGTTTTGACCCCGTGTTGATTACCACAGCGGGGCGCGCCGCTTTGAACATGCGCGGCAGGAAAGCATGCACGCCATTCATGACCCCAAAAAGATTGACCTCTAGCACTTTGCGCCAATTCTCCGCGTTTTCCCAACTGTTGGTCGGCAGCGCGATACCGGCATTGTTCATTAGGACAGCTATCTCGCCGAGCGCAAAAGCTTGATCCGCCAAGGCATTCACGGCGGTGGTGTCGGTGACATCAGTCGGAATTGCCTGAACAGTTGCGGACGAGCCGGCCAGATCGCGCAATTCCGCCTCGGCTCTGTCTAATGCCTCACCAGCCAGGTCGACCAGCACAACCCCCAGACCGTCTTGTACAAAGCGTTGGGCTGCGGCTTTGCCCACGCCGTTTGCCGCCCCGGTTACAACGGCCAAGCCGCCTTTTTCAATTGCTTCGCTGTACATGGATCATCAGCTCTTTCTGTGAACGACTGAGTGGCCCTTCAGAGTGCCATCTTTTCCTTGAGACCACCGATGAACGTCTCGTCATCTTGTTGCTTACGCGCAACGAGCAGCTCTTCAGCATCAGGCCCTGCGCGAAAGCGCAGGCGGTTTCCGGTCGCGTTGGCCGCATCCCAAATGACCTTTGCGACAGTTTCAGGCGCAGAAGGGTTCGCGGCCAGCTTGCCAAACAGGCGCCCCATGGCTTCAGCCATTGGCGCGTAGTCCGGCAGCTTCTCATCCATGGCGAAATCGAAAGAACTGCCTCCAAAGTTGGTTCTTATCATGCCCGGTTGGACAATTCGGACCCGAATGCCAAGGGGCTCCAGCTCGTAGTGTAGTGACTCCGAAAGCCCCTCAACTGCAAACTTTGTGCCGTGATAAAGCGCGCCAAGTGGAAATGTGATCTGCCCACCAATGGACGAGATATTGATAACCGTGCCCGACTGGTTCTGACGGAAATGGGGCAGAACAGCCTTGGTCACTTCCATCAACCCAATCACGTTGGTATCAAACTGACGCCGAATGCGATCCATCGAAAAGGCCTCTAACGCACCGTAGGCGCCATAGCCCGCATTGTTCAGCAAAACATCTATCTGCCCGAACCGTTCGATGCCTTCGCCTACGGCCTTTGTAATTGAACCCGAATCCGTCACATCCAGTTGGGCCAGATGTACGTTTTCTAACGCGCCGAGCTCGGGGCCATCCGTGGGGTTGCGCATCGTGGCGATGACATTCCAACCGTTTGCTTGGAAATGCCGGGCCGTCGCTGCGCCAATTCCCGACGAGGCCCCGGTGATAAGAATCGTTTTCATATCTCAAATCCCTCACTTCCTATAGTCACGATAATCACCAAGGCAGGATGAATCTTTCAATATTCTCCAGTTTTCTTGCACAATCCTCCACAATCTGAAGTTTTGGGTAAGTGTTTGCATTGCTCCCGTGGTAAAGATGGGTCGACCCACAGGAGGCATTCATGGGACCTCGGGCGTTATTGGACTACGTTCTCGTTCAACTTGATCACTCAGGCGTCACGCACGGTGTGTTGACACATAAGGACGGTGGGACGGTATTTCTCACCCATCCGGCGATCACCCAACATGACGCAAATGTCTACCGCCCGCTGTTGTGCGCGGTCCTGCAAGGTGCAAAGGAGGTTGGGACCAGCTCCAGAACGCTTACCGTGCGGGCCGGGCAGTCGCTGATCGTCAGCAACGCGCTGCCGGTTGTTTCAAGGATTACCGAGGCCACGCCCGATCTTCCCTATGTCGCGCTCGTATTCCCCCTTGATCTGGATCACCTTCGCGCCCTAGCTCCGGCCTTGCCGCAGTCAACCACCCACCGTGTGTCGGATCCGTTTTCGATTTGCCTCGCACCCACTGGTGATGACATGCGAGACGCCTTGTTGCGATATTTTCGCCAGTGCGAAGCCGAAGAGGAACGACACTTGCTGGCGCCGATCACGGCGCGGGAAATCCACGCCCGCCTGCTGATCGGGCAACATGGTGGCGCGCTTCGAAAACTGGTGTGGCACGAGAACACGGCTAGCCGGATTTTTGCGGCGACGAACGAGATCCGATCAGATCTGGGCAAACCCCTTGCCGTGAGAGAGCTTGCCGCTCGTGTGGGGATGAGCAGTTCGGCCTTCTTCGAACAGTTCAAAGCAGTCACGGGAACCTCGCCGCTGCAATACCAGAAAGATCTGCGTTTGCTTCATGCCCGTAATGAACTTCAAATCACCGGCGCAAAGGTCTCTGAGGTTGCCTACGGGGTGGGATACCAAAGCTCGGCTCAGTTCTCGAGAGAATATGTCCGCAAATTCGGATGCTCACCAAGACAGGATCGAGATGCCGAATTCAAGTTGCGAGCTTGCGAGTGATGCGCTGGTTCTATTGGGACGATCCGCGCGCCACGGCGCCGACGACTATCTCGATCAAGTCCAGAGACTGATCGACCATGGCATGGAATATCGTCGAAACGGATCTGCCGCTTATAGCTTGCTTACCGTTGCCGCTGGACGGGCCGATGCGTTTTTTGAAGCACATCTCAATCCTTGGGACGCCATTGCCGGAATGCTCATTGTGGAGGAGGCAGGTGGCAAGGTCGATTTCCCCCCATATTCCGAATTCATTGAAAGAGGGGGGGCTGTCTTGGCCAGCAATTCTAAACTTCACGACCTGACAAAAGCAGCCATCTACGGGTAAGATGATTTCGGAGCCGCTTGCTATCTATGCCTATCATAAGTTTCAAACGGCTTTGTCGCAAACTTTTGGCTATGCGGCCGAAATGACCACGTGACAAGCCCAAGCCTCACCCCTCTCATTCACACACAAATAACTTGGCAATGCCGTTGCAACAATTACCTGTAAGGTCGTCTTCCGTTTCAGAAGCTATCGAAGAATCTCTCCTGCAAAGGGGGTGAGGCAATGTAATCCTTTGAGTTGGGGTTGCATCCCCAAGGATGGCTTTGTTGCACAGATCAGGGTTTGAGCGCGCTTCCCCTTTCCCTGGAGGGACTTTTACAATTCCATCTCAGGATCAAACCAGATCGATAGCGAACCACGCTGCCTAAGCGCTGTGTTGTACGAAGGCCAGTTCCTGGTCTTGTACGTCTTAGCGGACCAACTGCTCACGCCTCATAGCTACCCTACTGGATTCAAACAGGGAATCCCTCACGCCAATTGTGCAACAAAGCCTTTCGGAAGTAGAGAAGACCGGGAATGTCAGCTTCACGGCTTTAACCAGCCGTTCGTACGCGATGCGGCGAAATAGCGTTTCGAACCCAACCTGTGCCCTGGATTTTATTGGTGCATGCGCTTGCAGCAGGAACAACGCTGCAACTGCCGAATGTCTTGTGCGGCCAAGCAGCGGAAAACCTGTCATTCAAGCAAATCGCCGCGATGCTCGCGGCGGCAGCTCACAGTTCGCTCAACAAAGCCATCCTTCGCTTCATCTGCAACAGCTATCGCCTAGCTGAATTGGTGGACACGGGACCGTGGCATATGAACAGTAAACACAACAGTCGCCTTCCAATGGCTTCAAAACTGTTTTGCACGATTTGCATTCATAGAACCACTGGCAAGCATCCGTTGGCATTTCCTCGGATTCGCTGTGGCCGCATTTCGGGCAAGTCAGGGTGCTTTCCAGGACTACAGTTTGTTTTGTCATAGTCTCACATCTTCATGATCAGGTAATCGTTAATCCGTGCCTCGTTAAACACAACGACCCAAGCCACGCCGGTGATCAGAGTCGTTCCTGCAAGCCGCCATTTCAACGTCGGCAAGGAACCGCGCTGATAAGATACCAGCCACGATATCGCGACGAGCGCCGTTGAAATCGTCAGCACATAGTAACTCGCTGCGGCAAGCTTTCCAAAGATTGCCAACCAACTGCCGCCCAGCCCCATTAACATCACTATCATGGGCAAAACGCAGCAAGTCGCGACGCCAAGTGCTGATAGAGATCCCAAGTAGCTGAGGCTAAGGTGTTTCTGCATTCCGTTTCCCTCATGAACCATGACGCGCGGAGTTGTGGAGACAGCAACTTCTCGTATAACTTCTGTAGCCACTACAGGATCAAGGCAGGAAATCTCACATGTTTGCGATTGGGGAAGCATCCCGGCAAAGCGGAGTCGGAATTGAAACTATCCGCTATTACGAACGCGAAGGGATCGTGCCTAAACCAGAAAGAGCATCGAATAATCGACGCATGTACGCCGCGCACGATGTTGGACGGCTTCGTTTTCTACGGAAGTGCCGAGACTTGGGTTTTTCGCTTGCCGATGCAAAGGTGCTTCTCAACCTGTCCGAAGGTGATAGCGAGGATTGCCAATCCGTTAAGGAACTGGCCGAGCTTCATATCTCCAATGTGCGTATGAAGATAAACGAACTTAAGCGATTGGAGGCCGCCCTGAATGAACTTACGGCCAACTGTAACATCGGGAACGTTTCTTGCCCGATGCTTGCGCAGATACGGACCTACTAATTGCACTTTGAGGCTCGCAGTCGCCCTATGCCAACGCAGCATGACCCAAGATTCGGGCCGCGCAAAATCTGCCGTTCGTTAGAGAGGTCAACTCGTTGATTTAGCAATGTTTCCACCAATCAATGACATTTGTGCCTAGCCGCGGTGTTCTTGTAGCGCGCGGTGAATTCGGACAGTCAGCCCTACCTGCCGTATCTGAGCAATCAATTTGCTGCATACGCACTCGGCAGGTTTTATCACAGAAGCCGACTTCTGATTTCCGAACCACAGAGCAATGGTCCTGCTTATCGTTGTCCTAACTTGGGCTAGGCAGACGCAGATCTTCTGTTGCTTTCCATTGTATCAAGACTTGTATCGTGTGTACGCTAAGCCCATATACGCAAGGCTCACGTTTTTCTTTTTCGACCTGCTGTCTCCCAAATTCGGCGTTCAGTCTTTCGATTCAGACCGACCACGCCGAGTCGCCGCAATAATGCGGGCGGCAAGTATTAGGAGACTTCGACCATGGCAAATGGCACAGTAAAATGGTTCAACTCGACCAAAGGTTTTGGCTTTATCGAACCTGAGGGTGGCAAGCGCGACGTGTTCGTGCATATTTCAGCACTTGAACGTTCCGGCATCAGCGAATTAAAGGACGGCCAGAAGGTTACCTTCGACGTCGAAGCTGGCCGTGATGGGCGCGACAGCGCCGCCAACCTGGCACTCGCATAGCCTGCTACGGGCACCCTTCTGGGGTGCCCGAATGCTCAGGGGGTTCCTCAGAGCCGTTGGAGAACAAGTCAGTTGCAACAGCAGGAATTGACCCGGGCGCTCGCGCAATACCGTGTGCCTGATACGAAGCGTAGCGTTTTTGAGCTGGCAATCACCGTCGTTCCCTTTTTCACGCTTTGGGGCGCAGCGTGGTTTGCGTTATCTTTTAGTGTCTGGGTCGCGGTTCTACTGGCCATCCTGAACGCCGCATTTCTGGTGCGTCTCTTCATCATCATGCATGATTGTGGTCACGGATCTTTCTTTAGAAACCGCACCGTTTGCAATTGGACCGGTCGGGTCCTGGGTGTTCTCGCCCTCACACCCTATGACGTCTGGCGGCAAAGCCATGCGATCCACCACGCCTCAACCGGCAACCTTGATCGGCGCGGGATGGGCGATATCCCTACGTTGACTGTAGAGGAATACCTGAAGCGAAAGTGGGCCGGTCGTGCCGCTTACAGGTTAATACGGAACCCCTTCTTCCTGTTCTGTATCGTACCGGTCTACACGTTCTTTCTTCAAAATCGCTTGCCCTTTGGTTTCATGCGGTCAGGCTGGCTGTATTGGGCAAGTGCAATGGGAACAAACGCCGCGATTGCGGTGGTCCTGGCTCTGATTTTTTGGACCGGAGGCATGGATGTACTGGTTTATGTATTCCTGCCAACCATGATCGTCGCCGCGTCGATTGGTATTTGGCTTTTCTACATTCAACACCAGTTTGAACACACGACCTGGGAGCGGGAAGAAGGGTGGAATCTTCAGAACGCAGCATTCTATGGAAGTTCTCACTATGCCCTGCCAGGTATCCTGCGGTGGTTCTCTGCCAATATTGGTGTGCACCATGTTCACCACCTTGCCAGCCGCATACCTTTTTACCGGCTTGACGAAGTTTTGCGCGACCATTCCGAGTTGGAAAATTGCCAGCGTATTACTTTGTTCGAGAGCTTTCACTGTGCACGATTGCATCTTTGGGATGAAGAAGGTCAGCGCCTGCTGGCATTTTCCGAGGCTTTGTCGAACGCCAATCTCAAAAAGAGTTTAGTGTAGTCTGGCACGGACCAAATAGGCTTCAACCGTATCACCGCCTAGGGCGCGAATGGCCTCTAGTCGGTGAAGGCCTTCAATCAGCACGAACCGCTTGTTGTCCGCACGTATCTGGATCGGCGTCTTCTGGCCATTCTTCAGGATATCTTCTGCCAGCGTCAGAACCTTTTGTTGATCAAGTGTTTTGGCCCGTTTCACAGGTACATAGATCAGGTCGAGCGGATATGGTTTTTTCTCCAACATAAGCTACGTGTGCGCCTTTCTTGCGTTTATTCCGGTTCGAAGTTCGCTTCAAAGGCAGGCGCTGGACCGTGCGTCATAGAACCGAACGAACAGCATCGCGCAGCTCCTGATGCATGATCCAAGTCGCTGGTTCATCGTCACTTTTGACGTGAGAAAATGCCAATACCTGAGCGGCGCCATCATTCTGTGCCGATCCGGCTTCGGGAAGCTCGAGTTCCAGATATTCTGCAATCGATAGCCCGATTTTCTTGAAGACCTTGACGGACGCCTCGCGCGATTTGTAACCAGCTGCCTTAGTTAACTGACCAATGCTCAGTCCTTTCTTGCCTGCGATTGTAAGTGCTTTGAGCATGGTGACCTGCGCAGGGGAGAGCCTGATCTGGCGCAATGCCTCGACATATTCTCCTTCACTGGGAATGAAGTTGCCGGAGTTCGCCTCCAAACGACGTCGAGCGCTGCGTTTCCTGTCTCGCTCTTCGAGAATTTCTTTTAAGGCTTCAATGGCCAATGACGGTGTTTCGCCAACTGCATCAGCAATCAAACCTTGCGTTTTCGCTGGTGGCTTGGGGAATGCGCGCGCAACGCTGTTACCGCTCAGAATGCCAGCCTTAATCAAGTACTTTCCAAATTCTACTTCGATCACTTCTGATACGTCGGCGTTCCGCGTCTTGCGAACACTGCGGTCCTGAAATGCTCTTTGTTCCAGACCACGCACTGACATCTTTGAGTCAGAAAGGGTCACTTGAGGGGCATTTTTACGCATCAGAGAAACACCACTACAATTACCGCTGCAACAAACACTGCTAACGCTATAGATATCTTAATCCCGTGGGACCGGCGACGCGCCTTTTCGGCTTTGATCCTTTTGCCAAGATTTTCGTCAATCGAGTTATGGTTCACGGCTTGGTCCTTCCGGATTTGTCAGGCGATATTGATTTCCACGAACCTATTTTCGTGGAATATTTTCGGCGCACTTATCGTTCTGTCGTGTGAACGGCCGATTGCACTCCCAACCATCACCTCTTCGATTCAAATGAGCGTTTGAAGGAACAAGGATCGCAACGCACCTGTCCCGGTTTGCGCGATAACCGCGTTCGCATTTCCATCCAGAGTAGGAATCTGGTTCAAGATACGCATGCTGTGGAACAGCCACAGGCTCACAGCCGCTCTCCGCTGCGTTGTAACCTCTGAGGCATACCCAACCATCCGAGCTTTTTTTATCGCTCAGGCGACCGTTTTTTGGGACTTCTATTGCAACACAATCCTGGTTCTCCTTACGAAATCCCCAGTTGCAGTGTATTTCCTGTGCGCCAAACCTGGTTTCGACGTATCCATTTTGAGGTGCAATCAGTTCTTCGCATTTTTCTTCGACACGCTGGAACAGCCGATTGCACTCCCACTGATCTCCGGTTGATGCAAGATAGGCATTTTCAGGAACTCTTATTTCCTCACAGAGATCTCCGACATTCTGAAAACCGTGATTGCATTTCCAGCCACTGCCATAGGAGCTACCCGTCAAATATGCGTTTTCTGGTAAGTCTGTTCTTTGGCACGATCCATTCTTGTTTTCGAAACCTTCGTCACAAACTGATCCATCGGCATTGCCTGCGACTTGGGCAGGAAGCTTTGTTCCTGAGAGCGACACCAAAAGTGCCGGGATCAAACAAAGAATGCAGCGCGTAAACACGATGAATGACTGATTGAAACGGAGCCTGAGACCTGATCTATCGGCCATCAAGCACGCAATTAATGAGCCATGTGCTGTTCATACGGCGCCTTCTTTCATGGGTCACGCGATGACTGGTGCATGTCAGGTGACAGTTACGAATGCTTGCGAGGAACGAGCTCATAGCGAAGACCCCAGCGAAACCCGTTCCTGTGCTGGGCACATGCTACAATTAGTCTGAAGGCCATTGGATCATCGAAGCCGGCAGCATCGCGACGACGAGTAATTTTCACCAATGCACTTTAGTGGTCCTTAGCCAGCATAGAGTCAAGGAAGTTTCCCTCGTCGCAACGCTAACTCCACTAGGGCAGATAGTTTTTGAAACGGCATTGCCAAGTTATTCGGCGAGATTGTTGAGGCTAGATATTGCGCCGGGCGCCGGGCTTGCGTTGGATCACAGCGAAGTGATGTCACCAGTCATAGATCACGCTGCCGGATTTGTGGTGTGACAGCTCGATGATGCGATCGTGGGCACAAACGGTCGGGCCTTCCGCCAAAACGACCAACCGTTCCGTGTAAACATGCCGGCAGATACAGCAGTTTATGAGGCTGGCCGGGCCGCTGTAGCGATTGCGCTCGAGGGTGACCATGATACGATTTAGACGTAGGTGACATCGATGATTTCGTCATCGATCAGCTACAGGCGCCACCGATTTCCACCTCAGATCATCGCGCAAGCGGTGTGGCTGTACGTTCGCTTCAATCTGAGCCTGTGGGAAACTGAAGAGTTGATGCTGCAGCGGGGGATCGATGCTTCTTACGAAACCGTCCTGCGTTGGTTCATCAAGTTCGGGCCGGCGGTAACTCGAAACCTGCGGCAGAGACTGAACCGTCCTGGCGATGTCTGGCATCTCGATGAAGTTGTTGTGAGACTCTATTGTCGCAAGTATTGGCTTTGGCGCGCGGTCGATCGGCATGGAATCGTGCTGGATGAAATACTCCAACCGAAACGGGACAAACGGGCTGCAAAACGGCTGTTACGCCGCCTGATAAAGCGTCTTGGTTTCACTCCCAAGCGGATCATCACGGACATGCTGCGCTCGTATGGTGCCGCCAAGCGAGAGGTCGCGCCGGGTCTGGAGCATTGGTCGCACAAGGGCCTCAATAACCGCGCCGAAAACAGCCATCTCCCATTCCGAAAGCGAGAAAGGACAATGCAAGGCCGTCGCTCTCCAGCAGGGTTGCAAAGGTACATGGCGACACACTCCGCAATCCGCAACCGCTCCAGCGTCCCCGCTCGCCGCCGCTCCGCCTGAACAATTCGATATCACCGCCTCGAAGCAATTGACGCTTGGAATGCCGCCACTCAAGCAGCCTGAATTTTATTAAACAGTATTCTTTGCTTGATCGCGAGCTAACGTAACAACACCGGGCAGGTCAGTTTTATTCAGATGGGAAGGTTCAGTTCGGTAACTGTAACTTACAGTTTCGAACCTCCAGAATGTTCTCAATCTTCCACAGTTAACCAGAGGACGGTTAACAAATCTCATACCGTCGGATCTCAAACGAACAACTCACCGAGGTAAGACAATGTCTGGAAGAATGGTAATAAAACCCGCGGCGATCGCAATGACCACAGTGATGGCGTTCACCTCTGTTCCTGCTTTCGCAGCAGACTGGAATGGCAGCTACGTCGGAGCCCGTTTTGGCTATGGGAACCTTGCAGAGGACTTGGACGGCCATGGCGACTTGGTTGGACTTCATGTGGGTCGCGATTGGGGAATTGACGGTAGTTGGGTAGCTGGTCTTTCAGTTGACTCTAGCTACTCCAATGTTTCCGCAGGTATTGGCGACTTGGACAGCTTGAGCCGCATCAGAATTCGGGGTGGCTACTCTTTTGGAGACACCTTGGCCTACGTAACGACCGGCTCAGCTTACGCTGCGAGTAGTGCAACCAATGACGAATGGGGATATACAATCGGCATTGGATTGGAGCACCGCATTTCTAATAACGTTTCACTATTCGGCGAAATTCTTGAAGACAGGTTTGACACATCCGGCGGAGACAATAATTTTAGTGTCACCACTGCGACATTCGGTTTGAACTACCGTTTTTAGGAGTGGCAAGCTAACCAAATATATCCCGACTTCACATAATTTATGCGTAGTCGGGGTAATTGATTCTAGGGTCAGGATTCACAACCAGTGTCTGACGTCAGTGCTAATGGGACAGTTTAGGTTGATTTGATAAGAGAGGATTTCTGGCTCATCGTAACCACCAAGGAGTGGAGATGAGAAAGAAACCCGGAACCAAGCAGAGCCACAGTGAGAAGGTCGTAAAGGACATTCGTGGTCCTCCGTTTCCTAAACATAGCGGTGGACCAGTTCAGTGGGGGAGGCTCGGCCGAAAGCAGAAGTTGGGCCAGCGCGGTCAGAGCAGTTGCCTTCTCCTCCTGCGTAATCTGCATAATCGGATTGGGATGAAAGGGTAGCGGCAGCTGCGCTGGATCGGTCCTTCGTTCCGGAATCATACTCGGCCTCCTTTGTCGTTTCCTCTTCGAAACGCTTCGCCGGAACCCCAGGGACGCGAGAACACCATGAAGATCATTAAGCGCAGCAATGGAAACCAGCGGGACGCCCAAACTCAGGGTCGAATACACTGCCGCGTCAAGAACCCACTCCGGCGCCATGATCGCGCTCCAAAGCTACGTATTGTCCATCACCGCGCTGGCGGGATTGAAACACCCGGATATCTGAACCGAAATAGGCATTCCATCCGTAACGCACACGGGAAAGCTGCCCGACATGGGCAGAATGAACGGGTACTGCCCCTGAACAGGAAAAACGCGCTCTTCGCCGGACACGACGCGGACGCCGAAAACCGGGGCGTCATCGCCTCGCTGATCGAAACCTGCAAGCTTAACAACGTCGATCCACATGTATACCTGACCGCAACGCTCTCAGCCATCGTCAACGGCCACAAACAAAGCCAGATCGACGATCTCTTGCCCTGGAACCTCGCTGCCCACGTGTGATCGAGTTACCGTTTACGTTTGAAATCCAAAAACCAGGATCTTTATGCGGATCGCGGGTTAACGTGACAACACCTGCCATCAGCCAAACAGGCGCTAACTCAACGAAGGCCATAGGTCAAAAGTTTGCAACAGATCCAGAAACTTACAAGATTCATAGATTTGGATTCCCAACGGGGAAACCCACGTCCGAACATTGTCTTAAGTTCAAAGTTGAGCGCGACGCTAAAACCTTAGGCCCAAGCCTATGGAATAACCGTCAAAATCCTCGGCGATTACACCACTCAGCATTATCCGCCCGGCCTGAACCAATGGAACACCAATTCGGCTTGCGTCGAACTCGATGCCGACACCAGCAGTTGCCAACCAATCGGTGTCCAGAACCTTTGCGGCATCCCCTCGATAGTACACCAGTCCAGCATCCAGAACTAGGTGCGTGGGCAAGTTGAAGAACCTGACATCTTTCAAAGGATAGCGATGGCGAGAAAAAAGCGTCGTCTGGTTGGAGTTGGCCTTGGCCCCACCGGCTTGTGGTTCGTCAATTGGGTGAAACTCCAGAAACGTTTGGCGAAATCGGTATTCTGCCTGCCAAAGGCCAACCTGGGTCTCCTTGAATACGGCGACAGATGCCCCTAATCCCAGTGCATTCAGGTTTCCGTCAACTGAATCCGCCGACTGCGAATTGACCGGAAGCAACGGGAAGTCAATAATTGAAGCATCAGCCGTAACATGGCCGAATGATACATGCCCGACCGGACGAATGCGCCAGTCGTTTTTCAACGGAAACTCCCAGCCTAAACCAAAGGTTGCCGCTACACTTGCCCAGGTCACGTCCACATCGACACCAGGTGCAATTTCTGGAAAGAAAAGCACCGGGTTGTATTTCTGATAAGCCACAAGCCCTTCAAGATATAAGCCATTTTCGAGCGGGTGATACCCGCCTCGGAGTTGGCTTGATCTAAGGCTTTTTGTGTCGCCTGTTGCCCTTAGAAAAGAAAAAGAAGACATAGTTTCGTTTGGGGTGGCAGCAATACTCAAAACTGACAATGCTGCGCGTGCCGACGCTTCTGAAGCATCCGGATCAGAACTTTGCGCCGTCGTAGCACAGCCTACACCCATAGCCAAAATCGCCGCGCAGGCACGATCTTTTCTCATATTGCCCTTGAAGGTAAACGTTTTACCGAATGACCCCACGCACACCTGTTAAAATGCGTAGGCAAGCGACAGCAGGGTCGCGAAGCCTTCCGTCGTGTTTCGGTTGTCAAATTCCTTCCCCATGCGCAAGGCGATCTGAGCGCCTGGAAGATCTTTGGGTTTCCAGACACCTTCGGCTCCGATTAGGTTGATCTCATATTTTGAGGGATTGCCTCCGGGTGTACCGCTTTGCTTTGAAACTTGGAATGATCGTGCCGCCAAAAGCCCCAGACTGAAGCCCCGGGCGACTTCTTTTCCAAAAGCAAACTCCAATGACAGGACGTCACCTGGGCGAATATCGGTGGTTTTCTGGCGTCCGAACGTTTCGTAACGTGCCTGAAACGTTGCCGCCCAAGGCAGGCTTGCGTCCTGCTGCCATGTTGATCCTACGAACAGCATGTGGCTCCAAAGGCCCTTGCCGGTGTTGGTGCTTCCACCCGCTTCAAATTCTCCGGTTGGGGCCCAAAAGGTGTAGGATGTTTGAAAGTGCCAGGTATTGTGATGCCACCCCAACGCGATTGGTGTGACAACTGTGTCTCCCAGATGGTAGTCTGTCCCCGACCCGGGTTCAGGCCGCAATATCTGATCTCGGTAAGTCAGGACAACGCCTGCCGCATAATCGGCCCCGAGTATCCTGACGTCACGAAAAACATATCTGAAGGTCAACCGGGCCGCGTTGACTGTGGGCGTTGGTGCACCGATGTCATCTCCGTTGTCATCGACATAACGTTGGATATCGTAGTTGATCCACCCATTTTCGATTACCCTAGTTCCCTGAGGAGGCAGTACAGCAGAGGTTTGTCCCAACCCGCCACCCAACCCGTAGCTTCCCGCAATTGGAAACTGAGCCGCCGCTGTGCCGCCGATTATCGAAACTGCAATGAATGTCAGAGCGCCGAGAACCGCTGAAACCTGTGTCGAAACAGGGAAAAATGCACGTGCTGAATTTGAAGATAGGAGAACTTGCCAAAACCGCTTCATAATGGAACACCTCGCCTCCTTTGTAAGGCGATCATAATCAAATTTGTTTATTTGTTAATAGGCCGTGACTTGCTCCCCACGGTCGTTAACTGTTTTCGTTAGAAACAGTTGAGTGGCCCCGACGGCAGCCCCGACCATTTGACGACCGCAAATGCAATCAATGTTCCTGGATGTTTTGCATGGTTTTAATTCCCTTGCTTGCCGTTGACGCCGCGCACGCGTTTTGTTGTATAATTAAACAAGCAGATTGATGCGGTTGACCTGTTTACGCGAAAAAACCGAGCCACGGAGCGGCCCCGTTCGCACCCATCAAAATCCCTCTCGATTTGGACCGATTGAATGACAGTCGCGAAATCACAGTATAAAGCGCCACGACGAGCAGCAACATTGGTAATGGCCGTGATCGGTGCAAGCTTATTCCTGCTCTTCCTTTCTCGGGACCTTCCCGGCGGGTTGAGTGACGAGTGGGCGAAGCAGAACTTCGGGCTGGTGACACGCTACGTGATTGCGATGACGTTGGGTGGGGCGTTCATGGGGTTTCTGCTTGCTCCGATGTTTGGTCGTTCAGGCGTTGGGGGATGGGTGACAGCATTGGTTGGCGGACTTTTGTCAACATTGATTGCAGGCGCATTCGGCAGCTTTCTTGGATTATTGCCCGACCTGCTTGCCGATGGCTGGCAGGCAAGTGATTTCGTTTCAATATTATTTGGGTTTGCGGTTTTGCCACTTGCTGCGGCCGAAAATTTCAGTTCGTCTTTGATTTGGCTGGTAATGGTGATTGCGGCACATATTCTTTCCCTCTTCGAGCGCAGAAAGAACACGGTGGACCGTTGATGCTTGTTGGCCTTAAAAGCTCAACACTAAAGCGTTTCGGGATTAGCCTGAGGTATGCTCGGCAGCCTTGAAGTGACCCGCTCCGGGGTTTCCGGAGGCTCCAAATCAAGGAAAGATCGCAGCCAAAAAAAACAACAGAGCGAACCGCTATTCACCTGAGACACGTACACGGGTCGTGCGGATAGTGCTCGACGATCACGTCAGCTACGAAAGCGAGGCAGCGGCGATCTGGACGAATTCTGTTTTTGTCCCGCCCCAAGTGCTCGCCTACAGGCGTCTGATGGTTCGGAATGTGGAGTATTCGATTTGGCCCTGAATTCAGATTGTGCAGGCGGTACCGAATCCTTTTGACCTCGCAGATCATGTCGACCTACATCCGTCGCGAATATGATGTGTCCCAATTCCAGGGCTGCGAAAGGGTCGCATTATCAAACCTTGGGATCAAACATCTGGGTCAAAACGAAAAAAGAGGCACCTCCATAATGTGGGGTGCCTCTGAAGTTCGGTCGTATTGACCGCGACTATAGTCCATCCCGATGGCGGAATTGTCCATCCATAATCGTTGCTTGAACCTTGGTCGTCAGCAGCTCTTCGGGATTATCCAATTCCAGAATGTTTCGGTCCAGAATCACGATATCGGCCAATTTCCCCACCTCTAGGGAGCCCAGTTTGTCTTCCATTCTCAATTGCCAAGCTGGATTGATTGTTACGGCCTCAATCGCCTGCATCAGGTCCAGCGGGGCAGCTCCATTTGGGAACTTCTTAGAGTTCGCGGGGTCCAGGGGGTTCTTGAACGTAACCGCAGTATAGATCTGATAGAGCATACTGTTGGTCGACATCGGCGCGGATGGGTAATCTCCTGCAAGGCTGACGCTGACCCCGGCATCGGCCAGTGGCCTGTATTGAGAAACACGCTCGTTCGTGCGCGTGTCACCCAACATGCTGAGAAAGTCCTGATCCTGCCCAGCCCAATCTACCGAAAAAATCGGGGTGATGTTTACCGGAATGCTGTTGTCGATCATGCGTTGCTGGTCATCAGGATGAACGATCTGATAGTGATGCAGCGCATTGCGCTCGTCCGCGTTGCCGGAGTCGCGCGACGCAAGGATCGCGTCAATCATCCCACGCACAGTGCCCGACCCTTCAACATGGGCAAAAACATCTAGACCTTGGTCGTTTGCGGCCTTGACGACCTCTTTCATCTGATCCGGTTTCACCGCCGAGATGCCTATATTGTCTGTTCCCTCGAACGGCTCCAGCATCAGAACCGCGCCGGCACTCCATGTCCCTTCGGGGTGTAACTTGATGCCATGTACGCGAAACAAGTCACCGTTGTACTTGTCGGCCATTGCACGTGCCCGCGCCGCAAATTCAACCGGATCGGCTGTCGCGTCCTTGTAGGCCGGTTGAACAAACGTTCGCACTGGCAAATCACCGTCGGCGAGCGCTTTTTCAAGCACCTTCATGGAAATCTCCAAATCATCGAACATGCCAGGTGCGTTTGTGAAATTCGGAGTGACAACACCAGGAATCAGTACTGTTGTTGTGCCGCCTGCGACCACTTGTGGCTGAAGTTTTTCGCGGCTTTCCTCGATCATTCGCTCGGGATCCCAAGCGACCTTCGTATAGACAGGAAACCACGATCCTTCCTTGCCGACGCCCAATGGGTTTCCGTCGTCATCCCTGATCCAGTAAGTAACCCCCGGCACCGGGTCCGGCGTATCTTTGGTGATGTTTCCTGCTTCGAGCGCCTTGGTGTTCAGCCACGCGTCGTGAATGGTGAAGTCGATGATAATCGCGATCTTGTCGGGGATGATTTCATCCAACTCAGCGGCAGTCGGCGCCCCCCCCATAAGGGTTGCATTGTATCCTTGGCCGACAACGATCGGCAGATCCGGGTTTTCCGCCACGTAGTCCCGCAGCATCTGCAGTGTTTCTTCTTTGTCTTTTGCCGCATTCAGATCGACGCCTAGTGTCGACCACGCGGAGCCAAGAACATGGTCGTGGGCGCTGACATAGCCGGGGAGCACCATCTTGCCGGTCAGATCAAGGACTTCGGTGTTCTCGCCAGTCAAGCTTTCCACGCCATTCACGTCGCCAACATACACGATCTGATTGCCTCGTACGGCAACGGCTTGCGCCTCGGGATTTTCATTGTCCATTGTCAGGACGAAAGCATTTTTCAAAACCAGGTCTGCGGCATCCTGAGCATGAGCAAGGCTGGCACATAACGCCAGTACACTGGCAGAAATAAACTTCATCTGTTGTCTCCCCTGTTAGTCGTTCCATCATATATGAATAATATCAATTTGCCATCGATAATGCGGAACTGCGCCACCCTTACTGAACTGGTCCACCGTTATGTTTAGGAGGCTCTGCTGCGAAGTTTCCGGGCGGCCCTCTCGACCATGTTCTTCGACGCTGCTACCATCGGCCTGTATGAACCCGATACAAGTTGGTGCTAGGGAGTGTGAAAGCATTGACCGAAATTCAACCAGATGAGGAAGCGGTCACTGCACAACTCAATCGCATTCTTTCCTCTTCGGATTTCACCGCCGGGCCACGGGTTCAAAGGTTCCTGACCCACCTTGTGAAGGAAGAACTCGCCGGACGTGGAGATCTCCTTAAGGGCACTGCACTGGCAATGGATGTTTTCGGTCGCGACGCCAGTTTCGACCCTAACAGCGATCCCGTCGTCCGGCTCGAAGCGATCAAGTTGCGAAAGGCACTCGAACACTATTACCTGACCTCGGGCGCCGGAGACCAGTTGGTGGTATCGGTGCCAAAGGGGCACTATCGACCTTGCTTCGATATGCGACCTCCAGTTCGGGCCAAGGTAATAAGGACCCCGCAGACGGAGTTGCCCAAGCTGGCTATCCTGGGTTTTACCGGAGAAGATGGAGAAAAGGCGCGATTGTACCGAGACGGACTTCCCGAGGAGATCGCACTTGAGCTGGCGCGCTTTGGCCATCTACGCGTGATTTCCGGTTGGCATGAGAGCGTGATCGCATCTGACAACAACAATTCGGCCCTTGCAGGAGGGGTCGACTACATATTGCGTGGCAACGTTCGCGAGGCCGGTGGGAACCTTCGCATTTTAGTCCAGTTGAGCCGGCTTCCTGATGAGACCTTGATCTGGTCAGACCGGTTTCGGATCGAGTCCAACTATGCCGATGTATTCGGACTTCAGGAGGACATCGCGTGCCAATGTGCGAGACGGTTGGCTGATGCCTACGGTATCGTCGCCGAAGATCTGAACGCGCAATATACCGGCCGAAGTGCTACGGATGCAGGCGTCTATGAAGCGCTTCTAGCGTTTCATGCACACGTAGGTACATCACGACTTGATAGCCTGAAGGAGTTTCAGGAGCTCGCAGAAGGCGCCCTCCGGCACAACCCATCGAGCGGTCTCGCCCATGCTTTGGTTGCGATAGCATTGATCGAAGCAGCGACACTCGGCGCAACCCCGATCGAAGATGTGATCGAGCCGGGAAGAATCCATGCTGAGAAGGCCATCGCTCTGGCTCCCAATTGCCAGGAGGCGCTTTTTGCCTCAGCAGCCTTTACCCAAGCACAGGGGGACACTGCACGGTACCGAAATCTAATCTCGCGTGCCGTCGATGCTAACCCAAACGCGACGCTGATGATGGCATTGGTCGGTGGCTGGCTCGCCAAGTCGGGTGACATCGAAGACGGCCTTGCGCTTGTGCGTGAAGCGCGCGAACGCAACCCGTTGCTGCCAAACTGGGTGTCCATATCGCTCGCGATGGAACCATTGATCGCGGGAGATTATTGCACGGCCTCCGATCTTGTCCGTGACATTGACGCGCGCGATGCGATCTACGACTGGTTACTGATCGCGGTCACGCATGCGCTGGCCGGGGAGCTCGAAAGTGCCCGCGCCGCGATCGCGCCATTCACAGAACGCGGCGTCGATCCCACAGACTATGCAGCGAAAATTATGATGGACGATCGGCTACGTGCGCGAATTGACGAGGGACTGAAGAGGCTTGAGGCGAGCCGATTCGTCGAGGTGCGAGGCGAGTAGATAGGTTTCATTGCAAAGTTTTAGGTCGGTCAAATAGATTTGCGATCGCTATGGGTTCAGATTGCCAACTCGTCGGATTGACGAAACGGGCAGAGTCGAGGGGATCTGTTGCTAAGTTTTGACTGCTGACGCTCATAAGTGCTTCGAGTGAATGGATATCAAAATATTGAAGTCGAAAGTCTGTTTATGATCTCCTTCAAAGGCGCACAGTATCCGAATGATGTGATTCTCTTCGCAGTGTTCTTGAGTTACCCCCTAAGTTTACCCGGTAGTCGATGACGGCAGACAGTTTTCTGAACCGAGTAAAACTGGGCAATGGATCGGAATTACAGAGATGGGCTCGGGCTCTCGAAACCCCTACCAGTCACAAAAAGGCGTTGTCGCTCTTGCCAAAAGACTTGCGATCCTGATGCTCGGCATCTGGACACACGAAAATACTTTTAAAATGAAGGAGGCATAATCAGAGTAACGGGGATTAAGGCCATCAATAAAATGCTCAAAGACTTTGTCTGCACGATCCCGATTGAGATGGTGAGGCGGAAATACTTGAACAATATCGTGGAACAGGAACATCGTTTCATCAAGAGACGCACGCGGCCAATGCTGGGGTTCAAGGCCTTCGCTTCAGCGGCGGCAACGCTCGACGGAATTGAAGTGTCGTACATGATCCGCAAGGGCCAACTCAAGCCTTGACTCTGTCCATTTCAGCAGTTCGCTGAGCTCGCCGTCTGACTCACAGGCGATTGCTGATACAACTCAACGGGCTCACATCTTTGCAACAAATCCCCTACAAGTGGTCTGTGCGAAAAGGTTTCGACCACGTCAGAAGCGCACTAAAAAGGCGCGACGGAGACCAACACGCACTTCGAACTGATCGGCGGACCCATTACGAACGATGGGTGAGCCGGCAGCCGCGTCTTGAAACCGTTCGTATTTGGCACCAACTTCCAGCCACCAAGTATCGGCGAACCTGTGGGTGACGACGAGTTCCAACCCTGCACTGACCAACCCTCCAGCTGGGTCGTAGGCGGGGTATTGACTGCGTATGGCTTCGTCCGGCGTAATTCCGAAATAAGTCTGATTATATTTGTCTGTACCGAACAGCAGTCGCGGCCCGAAGCGCACTGTCATTCGATCCATCGGGCGCGCTATGTAATTGGCTTCGATTGCGGCGACGAAACTGTCGTGCCCGCCCAGCCCATACCGAAGATCTGCAAAAACTTCGGCGTTCCGCGAAACATATCCGACCCCTGCGCCGATTTCGATGGATAGACCGACATCTTCCAGGCCAGTCAGCTCTGGGTAGTCGGAAGAGTCCCGTGGCGGAACATATCGCGCTGATAGCCTGGGAATGAACCCGGGAGGAAATACCAATGGATCTTCCGTCAGGACCGGATCGCCATACCGAAGAAACTGAGAAAACAGAAACGGAACTTCGACACTTCCCATTGGATAAAGCTGCTGACTATTCGCTCCGAAATACTCCGGAACAACCTGTGCGCCCAGAACACCTGTGACGATCATCGACGTCTGTCGCCCGCCATCCTCCACTGTGACGCGTTCGCCGGGACCTATCACGGTAACTTCTGCGAATGACTGAATGGGAGTAGATATCAGAGCTACTGCCAGTACTAGACCAACACCTGCTCTGATCGGCGACCGTTTTGTGTCAGCAACTGGAAAAAAACGATTTGCAGCTTCGACTAGAATACATAGTACTTTCAATTCTGGATTAACCGAGCGCGAACGATAGGGAATGTTTGGCTGTGAAGGGTCTGCAGGTATTGTCCGATTCATGCACGCGCCTCCGTTTTGTTGCCCCAATTGGGCCCACTGTCCGAGTAAGAAGCCCTGGACGTTATTCTTTGCCTCAAACGAATTCTAATGGAACAATATAAGAGGTACTTCGGATGAAGGCCTTTCAAAGCAACGTCGTACGAGACCAACCGAGCGCCCAAAGCCTATCAGACCATGTTGGTTTGACAAGACCGGCGATCGTGTTCGCCGGATCGGCGTAGGGCTTGTACGAACATACCTTTAACAGGCGGTTACGCACTGAAGAGGTGCGACAGCCCACACTGGCTGCGAAAACCGTCCTGAACGTTGCCGGTCTGTGACTGGTGTCAGTGCAATGGCTAGCGCTGCTGTGGGGTTTGTCGCTCTTCCGGCGGCGCTCTGTCTTGATATGATTAGTGTCGCGCTGTATCGCGCCATCTGGGCCGCTTTTCTGATCGCGGGAAACTATTTCTGCAACTGGTTCGGCCACGAAGGAAGCCAGAACACACATTTTCAGATGCTGAACTGGGGTATAGCCAATTCAGTTGGTCTGATCCGTCAGGCGATCTACTTTGCCTGACGTAAATCAAGTTGTACTACTCCACGCTGTTTCTTTGGGCAAAGTGAGAGCCATCAGGCAACCGATCCGCATACGGAACCAACTTGCTCAAACGCGGCGGCGTCTTGAACCTCGGTTCTACAGCACCTTCGCGCAGATACTTTCTGACGGTGTTGCGAGACAGCCCCGTGCGCCGTTAATTATCGCGGATTGGCATTTTGTCACGCAATGCCCAGCGTCGTATGACACTCAAAAAATTCCATGCCGATCACTTCAAGTCTCCCCAAACAAATCCTCGGAGCAATGTGTTCACAAGGGTCAATTCTCAGTGAAAGTTATCAGGCCTACCGGGTCACTTATCAGTGGAAATCAACAATCATGTGAGGCCGGAGAAATGAGTGCTGGCTAAATGATCTCAGGCGCCAAGAAAACTCTTTATGAAGGGACCTGTCCACAAATGGCGATGCCATGGGGATAAACCACTGACCTGTTGACGGATTCTTCTAATATTCACCACAAGTGTTGGCGAAACATCAACGGAAGGATATTGGAAGAGCAGATTGATGTCACATCAGGACTGCAAAATATGATGACGCTGAATTCAGATGGCAGAAAACGGCTGGAAAGACGCTCTCTCAGCGTGGCCATGTGGGGAAACCTTTTCATGGCCGCCGCGGGGGTGCTGGCTGGTATGTTGTCGAATTCAAACGCGATCATGATGGACGGACTGTTCTCCCTGGTCGGGTTCGGCTCGGCGCTGCTTGGGCGTCGGATCAGTCGTCGCATCGATGCGGGTCCGGACAAGGTCCGCCCTTTCGGCTACGCCGCTGACGAGGCTATTTTTGCGACATTTCGCTCACTGTCTCTTCTCGGCTTGGTCTTGTTCGCAATAACGAATGCGATCAAGAATATCTACAACTACCTCAACGGCATAATGCCTGAGCCGTTGAACTTTGCGCCGATGATCATCTACTTCGCCGGGATTGGCCTCACATGCACCTTCATGTGGGGCTTCCATCATTTCACCTGGCGCCGAATGGGAAAGAACAGCTCGATCCTGCGGCTCGAGTCCAAGGCTGCGATGTTCGACGGGCTGATTACGGCGGCGGCAGGTGTAGGGCTGGGTGCCGTCTACTTGTTCCGCGACGGTCCGCTGGCACCAGTTGCGCCGGTGGGCGACTCGGTAATCGTCCTAGTACTGTGCTTGTTGGCGGTCGGAACCTACGTCACAGATTTTCGCAGAGGATTGGGTGAATTGGCGGGCGTCAGCGCAAGCCCCGGAGACATCGCTGCAGCCCGACGGGCTCTGCGTGCTGCTATTGTTCAGGATGGAGGATCACTACAGGATCTGTCCGTCACCAAACTTGGGCGAACATTCCTGATTACAGTCTATTACAATCCCGGCCGACCGATTTCTGCGTCTGTTATCGACGACCTGAACCTGCGCATGATCCGTGATACGCGCGAAGCACTGTCCGGCGCTGATGTGCTGCTCGTGATCACGGAACACTCAAGGCGCTGGCCGGATTCACTGAACCCTCTCTAACTAGGGTCAGGATGCATTGATTTTCCCTTCGTTGCGTGATTCACGGCTCGAAAACGGAGCGGTGATATGAGCGACCTTTATTGGCTGACAGACGAGCAGATGGCCAAGCTTTGCCCTTTCTTCCCGAAGTCGCACGGCAGGCCACGGGTCGATGATAGAAGGGTGCTGAGCGGGATTATCTTCATCAATTGCAATGGATTGCGCTGGCGTGACGCCCCGGAAGCGTATGGGCCGCACAAAACGCTTTATAGCCGGTGGAAGCGTTGGAGCGAGAAAGGCATCTTCGCTCGGATGGAGGCCGGCCTGGCAGCCGAACACGGCGAAGAAAAGACCGTGATGATCCCCTCTCATCGAAACTGCGTTTCGACTGCCGGGCAGTGGACGCGACCTATCTGAAAGCACATCGTACCGCGACCAGCATGGCCGCGAAAAAGGGGGCGTGGCCGCCTGATTCACTGCCCGGCAGGCGCATCCGAAGGATGCTGCCGAGAGGGGCCGAACCAAGGGCGGCATGAATACCAAGCTGCATGCCATTTGCGATAGCAAAGGTCGCCCGCTCAACCTGTTCGTTACCGCCGGGCAGGTCAGCGACTACATCGGTGCTCGGGCTCTGCTCAGCAGCATACCAAATGCGGACTGGCTGCTCGGTGATCGTGGCTATGACGCCGACTGGTTCCGAGACGCCTTGAAAGACAAAGGGATACGCGCCTGCATCCCTGGTCGAAAGCAGCGCAAGGCGCCGGTCAAATACGACAAGCGCAGATACAAGCGGCGAAACCGCATCGAGATCATGTTTGGCAGGCTCAAGGATTGGAGGCGCGTGGCAACACGCTATGATCGTTGTCCCAAGGTCTTCCTATCCGCCATCGCGCTCGCGGCTCTAGTCATCTACTGGTTATGAATCCTGACCCTAGCCCTGTCGCCTGTCTGCAAGGTGCTCGATCGAAAGAGTCCCGATTTGCGCGAAGGTGCCAAATGACCTGAAGCATTGGATAACGGGTCGCCGCGCGGGGTTGGGCGCTCAGTCATCTGTTCCCGTTTCGGAAGCGTGGATTTGATAAGTAGGCGCTTTTTTGGGCAGGCTCTGAACAGAAGGTTCGGTGGGAAGAGTGGAGCGGGGTGCCCGCGATAGATCGGTTTGCACTGGACGAACCGCAAGGGTGTGCAAGATCAGGTCACACGTGTGCGTTGATCCTCGATCCCCATCGAGATTAACGAAGGTTCTTCGCGTTGGATGGTCTGAAAGCTTGCTTTGTCCTGCATCTTATCCCAATTGCTCAGGATCAGGCACTGCGCGACGGCTCCGCCCAGTGTGGTTCCCGGTCCAGTGACGATGAACATGTCGGGTGCAAGCTCTTTCGCGGCTTGTGATACGGCCTTTGTGAAATCATAGGTTTCGGTCACCTGATGACCCAAGGTGTAGTCCCAAAGCGCGTCCAGATCACAGGCGCCGGGCCACCAGATCTGACCGCGGCCATCTATCATGGGCAAATTGGGTTGCCGAAACAGATCTGCGGCAAGGCGGGTACGACCGGCTTCGGCAACTGGGCGTTGCAGGTGTGAATGAAACCCTGCGTGGTTGGCCAGCCGCATCGGAAAGCGTTCCTGCACCACAGGCACCCTGTTTTCAAAGGCGGATAACCCAGCTTCATCCCCGGCCAGAACCAGCATCCCGCCCAGATCAATTGACAGGGTGAGGGTCGCGCCGGTGCCGTCAATCTCAGCGACCAGAGCCAGCAGTTCGGCCTTGCGTGCCGGGTTCGGCTGCCAGTCGGCATCCAAGAAGGGGTAGATCAACTGGCCGCCAATCAGGCTCTGCTGCATGAGTGTTCCCATGGTGTTGACCACCTCGAACCCTGCCTCGGCGGTCAAGGCGCCCCCGCAGGCCAGGGCCGAATACCAGCCCATCGAGTTTCCGGTCACAGCCACCACGTCGATCTTCTCTGGATCAATGGCACGAAAATCGCCCAGCGTCGCGGCATAGATCAGGGCCGAGGCATTGTCGCCGCGCGTGTGCTTTGCCACGGAATACCGGGGCGCGCCGTCCAGTTCGCTTAGGGTTTCCTGACCCTGCGCGCGGCGCATGTCGTCGAAATGTGCCAGCAGGGCCTTGTCGGTAAAATGGCGGCCCAGAACCCCCAATTCGGGTTTGTTATAGGTGCCGCGCCCCGGACAGATGACAACAGCGGTTTGTTTTGCTGACCTCATTTGCCTGTCTCCATCAGGGATCTTGCTGCGGCCTCGATGCTGTCTTTCGATGGCATGGTTGCGGCATAGGCCGGGCCGGTGGCGATAAAGCTGTCTTCGGCGGTAATACGTGCCATCGGCACATCTGTGGTTTCGTGGAAATGGGCCATCAGGGCTTCGGCCACGCCACCGTGATGCCGGGTTTCATCGACGATCAATATCCGCTTGGCGCCGCTTACGGCTCGGGTCAGCGCGTCTTTGGGCAGCGGTGACAACCAGCGCATGTCAATGATCCGGGTTTTTATCCCGTCGGCCTCCAGCGGTTTGCGCGCCTGATGGCTGAGGTAGACGCCATTGCCAAAGGTAACAATCGCCAGATCGTCGCCGTCGCCATCCACGCCGACCTCGCCGAAACCGATCCTTTCGGATGGGTCGGGGTAGGTGTGCATCCAGCCTGCGTCCCCAGCTTCGTGCAAGTCCCGCATCGGGTAGAGCGCGATGGGTTCCAGAAACACGACCAGCCGCTGTTCTTCCCGGGCCAGCCGCACGCATTCACGCAGCATTCGTGCAGCGTCGGCGCCGTTCGATGGGCAGGCCAGGATCAGCCCCGGAATATCGCGCAGCACCGCGACCGAGTTGTCATTGTGGAAATGCCCGCCAAAACCCTTTTGATACCCCAACCCGGCGATGCGCACGACCATCGGGTTGGTGTACTGACCGTTCGAGAAGAAGGGCAGGGTGGCCGCTTCGCCGCGCAACTGGTCTTCGGCGTTGTGAAGATAGGCCAGGAACTGGATTTCCGGCATGGGCGTAAACCCGGTCTGAGCCATCCCGATGGCTAGGCCCAGAATCGACTGTTCGTCCAGCAGCGTGTCGATCATCCGGTCAGGGCCGAAACGGGCCTGAAGCTTTTGCGTCACGCCATAGACACCGCCCTTGCGCCCGACATCTTCGCCCATCATCACGATCTCGCCGTGTTCAAGCATCAGGTCGCTCAGGGCCCAGTTGATCAGGCGTGACATGATCTGGGGTTCAGCATGTGCTTTGAGGTCGCCGCCGAATACCTCAGCCCGATGTTCAGCTGACGGGCCATTGGTCGGGGCACAGGGGCGTGCGGGCGGGATCAGGCTGGCCATCACGTCACCTGCGGTTTTCAGGCGAGGGCGGGTGATCGCCTTGTCGGCGACGCGGGTGACGCGGTCGCAGGTGTCGGTGTATACCTTCAGCGCGTCATCCGGTTGCATCGCACCGGATTGTTCCAGCAGACGGACGGAGTGCAGCAGGGGGTCGTTCGCCTCTTCGGCTTCGACCTCGGATTTTGGCATATAGGTGGTGGGCATATCTGCCCCGGCGTGGCCATACAGGCGCACCGTGCGGATGTGCAGAAATGCGGGCTTCTTGCGGCTGCGGACATAGGCGGCGGCTTCTTGTGCGACACGGTAGGTTTCGAAAATATCGAGCCCGTCGCACGTGAAATACTTCAGTCCCGGTCGATGAGAGAATGTTGCGGCAATCCAGCCTTGTGGTGTCTTGGTCGAAATTCCGATCCCGTTGTCCTCGCAGCAGAACAGCAGTGGCAGGGGAACCGACTGGTAAGACGTCCACTGCGCGGTGTTGAACGCGCCTTGCGCAGTGGAATGGTTGGCCGAGGCATCACCAAAGGAACAGTAGACGATGGCGTCATCCGGCATTTCTGCATGTTCGGGTTTGTGACGGCGGGCTGCCCCGATTGCATAAGCCGCGCCGACAGCTTTGGGCAGGTGGCTGGCAATGGTCGAGGTCTGCGGGGGGATGCAAAGCGCCTTTGACCCCAACACCTTGTGCCGCCCACCGCTGATCGGATCATCAGAGGATGAAGCGAAGGACAACAGAATATCCCATGTTGGGCTCTGCCCCGGCACCTGATCGGACCGGGCGATCTGAAACGCTGCGTCGCGGTAGTGTAGAAAAGCAGGGTCTGTCGGGCGCAGGGCTGCCGCCACCGCGGCCATCCCCTCGTGACCAGAGGAGCCGATGGTATAGAATCCCTGGCCCGCTTTCTGCATTGCCCGGCTTTGGCGGTCCAATGCACGGCTCAGACATTGCGCGCGATATAGCCCGACTGCTTCGGACGCTGTCAGTGGGCCAGACGGCGTCGCGCCAGCGGGAAAATCCCGTGCCGCAACCCGGCGCAGGAAGTTGTCATGCACAATGGTTGCGCGATCCATCTTTGTCGTCCTCAGGCGAAGGCTTGCAGGCCCGTTTGCGCGCGACCCAAGATCAAGGCATGAACATCATGCGTGCCTTCATAGGTGTTCACGGTTTCCAGATTCACCATGTGGCGGATCACGTGGAAATCCTGGCTGATGCCATTGCCGCCGTGCATGTCACGTGCGTGGCGTGCGACCTCAAGTGCCTTGCCGCAATTGTTGCGCTTGATCAGGCTGATCATCTCCGGTGCTGCGCGGGCTTCGTCCATCAGACGACCCACGCGCAGAGCTGCCTGAAGGCCCAAGGCGATTTCGGTCTGCATGTTCGAAAGCTTCAGCTGGAACAGCTGCGTTTGCGCCAATGGGCGACCGAACTGTTTTCGGTCCAGACCATATTGCCGTGCGGCGTGCCAGCAGGCCTCAGCTGCGCCCATAGATCCCCAGGCGATACCGTATCGTGCACGGTTCAGGCAGCCAAACGGCCCTTTCAGACCTTCGACACCCGGCAACAGAGCATCTTCCCCGACCTCGACATTGTTCATCACGATCTCACCCGTGATCGAGGCGCGCAGCGACAGTTTGCCTTCGATCTTCGGGGCTGAAAGACCGGGTGTGCCTTTTTCAAGTACGAAACCCTTGATCTTGCCGTCATGCGCGTCTGATTTGGCCCAGACAACAAACACGTCAGCAATGGGCGCGTTCGAAATCCACATCTTTGAGCCGTTGAGGACATAACCCCCTTCGGTCTTTTTCGCGACGGTTTTCATGCCGCCGGGGTCCGAACCTGCATCGGGCTCGGTCAGGCCAAAACAGCCAATAGACTCACCGCTGGCCAGTTTCGGAAGATATTTCCGGCGCTGTTCATCCGTTCCGTAGGCATAGATCGGGTACATGACGAGGCTGGACTGCACCGACATCATCGAGCGGTAACCGCTGTCGACGCGTTCCACTTCGCGTGCGACCAGACCGTAAGTGACATAGCTGGCACCGATGCCGCCGAATTCTTCGGGGATAGTCGTGCCCAGAAGGCCCATTTGCCCCATCTCGCGAAAAATCTCGGGGTCTGTTTCTTCATTGGCAAAAGCCTGAGTTACACGGGGCAGCAGTTTGTCCTGCGCGTAGGCGTTGGCCGCATCGCGCACCATGCGTTCATCCTCGGCCAACTGGTCTTCCAGCAGAAAAGGGTCATCCCAAGTGAAAGGGCCAAGCTGGGGGCGGGATTGTGGTTTCATGAGAGTTTCCTTTCTACAGCGGCTTTGAGACGTGCAAGCCCCGCTGCAATTGTATCTTGGGCATAAGCAAAGCTCAGGCGAAAATGTCCGGGCAACCCGAATGCGCGACCGGGAACCAGAGCGACACCAGCATCTTCCAACAACCAGGTGCAGAAGTCAGCGTCATTTTTGAAAGGCCCACCCTGATCCTCAAGCAGTCCGGCGCAGGAAGGGAAGGCGTAAAACGCCCCGTCGGGTGCCGCGCAGCGCAAACCCGGAACCGCGTTCAACCCTGCAACCACCAGATCACGGCGTTCGGCAAATACGGCGCGGCGTTCTTCCAACAGGCCCGCGCTGCCGGTCAGCGCCGCAAGCGAGGCCCATTGTGCAATCGAACAGGCACCCGAGGTAACCTGCCCCTGAACGGCCACCATCGCCTTGATCAGCTCGACCGGCCCGATCCCCCAGCCTATGCGCCATCCGGTCATGGACCATGCTTTGGCGACACCGTCGACGATCAACAGACGGTCGGCAAGGTCAGGGGCCGCCTCGGCCACTGATACAAACGGAGTAAAGCTGAGATGGCGATAAATCTCGTCCGCAAGAACCCAAACCTGTGGATGCCGGGACAGAACAGATGCGAGGGCGGCAATTTCATCCTGCGTGTAGATTGCCCCCGACGGGTTCGACGGCGTGTTGAGCATCAGCCAGCGTGCGCGCGGTGTAATGGCGGCCTCTAACTGTTCCGGCAGAAGCTTGAATCCCTGATCCATCTGGCAAGGCAGAATGACGGGCGTTCCACCCGCCATCCGCACTATGTCAGAATAGCTGGTCCAGTAGGGCGCGGGCATGATGACCTCGTCGCCGGGGTTCAGGCTGGCCAGCATGGCATTGGCAATCACCTGTTTGGCACCGGTCGACACAATGACCTGAGCAACTTCGGCTTTGGCCTGCCGGGCAACTTCGGTGCGCAAATCGGGCACCCCGGCCGTCGGCGGGTACTTCGTCTTGCCGTCCAGCGCTGCCGCGTGGGCTGCTTCGACCACATGGGGCGGGGTGGGCAGGTCAGGCTCACCGGTCGACAATGCCAGAACATCGCGCCCTTCCGAACGCAAGCGTGCGGCGGCCTCGGAAATCTGCACGATTTCGGACAATTCGATACCGTTTAGTCGGTTTGCGCGATGGAACACTGTTAATCTTCCTCTGGAGATGACTGAGGTTCTATCTGCAAAGTAACTTGATAAAAATACGCTGTTTTGTATCGTTTCAGTGACTAAAACTCATGAGTGATATGCCCAGAATCAATTCCCTGCCGTCTTTTGCCCTCATGCGCAGTTTCGAGGCTGCTGCACGCCACGAAAGCTATACCATGGCGGCAGAAGAGCTTGGTGTGACGCAGGGCGCGGTTAGCCGTCAGGTTCGTGAACTTGAGGTTGCGCTGGGGGTGACGCTGTTTCGCCGGGTCGGACGTGCGGTTCGCTTGTCGAAAGCGGGTCGCGCTTTGTTTGAAGAACTTGCAGGCGACCTTGAGCGGCTGAACGGTACGATCAATCGTGCGATCGCGGCCGGTGACGGTGCGTCGTTGCTGACCTTGGCGGTCCTGCCCACCTTTGCGACACGGTGGCTGGTGCCCAGACTGCCGGATTTCAAGCACCTGCATCCGGGGATCGAACTGGATCTGCATTCCTACACGACGCCGTTCAGCCTGGAAGAGCGGCGCATGGACCTTGCCATTCACTTTGGGCACGAAGACTGGCCCGGTGCGCGGCTACGCAAGCTGTTCCCGGAAAAACTTGTTGTAGCGGCTGCGCCTGTGTTGTTGGGCGACCAACGGACTTTCGAGGAACAGCATGTGTTCGATCTGCCGCTGTTGCATCTGACCTCGCGGCCCGGGCTGTGGTCCGAATATCATGCCAGCCATAGACTTGAGGCCAGAACGGTTTTTCCAGGAATGCGCTTTGATCAGTTCTCGATGCTGATCGAAGGCGCAGTTGCCGGGCTTGGGGCTGCGATTTTGCCGTCCTATCTGATCGAGGCCGAGTTGGCGTCGGGCGCGCTGGTCCAGACCGGGCAACTGGCGAATACCTCGGGCAGCGCATATTTCATTGCCACACCAACCGGGCAGAGGAACGAAGCCGTACAAGCATTTGCGGACTGGATCATCCGGCAAACGAAAAGGCATCAGTAAGGGTGCAGCCGCGAAAGAAAGGTTACAGTACCCGGATACCTGGCATGGTCTGGATGACTGCCAGATCCTGCTCGTAAAGCTCTGTAAATGCGTCAACGATGTCGGCGTTCCAGCCGGGCAGATCAAGTTCCTCTTCGACCTCATCGGGCCGGGCGTGGTCTTCCAATATCCGCGCAAGGTCTTCGCGTTGAGTATCTTTGTCGAGGCCGTCGCTGCCCCGCACGATGTCCAGAACATGCCGTTGACCGGTTTCAGTCAGAAGCGACGACAGCAACGCATACTCATCCACCAGAGGAGCGTCACCGGGCAGGCCCGCCATTGCGCGCATGATATCCCCCAGAATCAGTGGCAAGTGTTCATTCTTCCACAAAGTGAGCTGCACCTGAGGCGCAAGATCGCGCAGATCTTCGATCATGCTCAACCAGCTCAGGCAGCTCAGATCGGTGCTGGTCAGAATCTCCTGCCGGTGATCTTCATGGATCGACATCAGGACCTTGGGTATGAAAATCCCAGGGTTCACCAGACCGACGAATAATTCAACTTGAGCATCCTCCAGCAAGGTCTGGGCATAGGCTGTCCGCTGCCCGGCAAAAGGGTAAATCTGTCCATGTTGCAGGGCAGAACGTGTTGGGCCAAAGAACTTGTCGTTCGAGAGGATGACACGATCAACATTTGGATCATCTGGAAGAAGGGCGTGCAGCCCGTCCTGCGTTTCTGAATCAGTCAAATCCTGAGCAAGAGCATCAGACAGAACCTTGACAAACTGACGCCCGCCGCGTGGCCCCAAGATCGCAGCACGGCAATCCACCAAGGCCTGCTTGATTGCCGAAAGCGAGGACAGCACTTGCCCTTCATCGGCAAAGGCGGCCCCGGCATGGATTACTACCTGCATCTTTAGTCCTTTTACCCTCAGGGGCTGTGTCCATCCCATTCTATGTCTTTGCGTCGCATGAAAATCTGCAACGAACCAACCCCGCGGTTTCTGCACTTTCTCAGGAAAACGGGCAATCCCCAAGTGCGAGTTAAAAATGAGGGTTGCAGTCCTCTGTCGGACGAAGTAATCGACTGCCAGTGCCCCTATAGCTCAGCTGGTAGAGCAACTGATTTGTAATCAGTAGGTCCGCGGTTCGAGTCCGTGTGGGGGCACCATTTAATTTCAATCATTTAGATGAAAAAGTATCGACGTTATCTAGGTGGGTTTTGCTCAGGGGTAACGCTTGGGGTAACGGGTCAATCTTTAAGATTTTTTTGAACCTGCCACCTTGTTTGTAAGCATTGCCTCAATGGTGCCGCAATGCTCGCAAAGATGTTCCTTCGAATTTTCAATGGATTGAACAGATGAATAAGCTACTTGCATACGCCTCGCTTTGTTCTTGCGCAGTTATTCCTTCACTGGCTCTGGCCGAGACGCTCTATGTACCAACGGTTCACGTTCTTCAAACAAATGGCGAATACAAGGCTTACGCTTTGGCTGGTACAGAAGGCGGAGTATCGCGAGTGGAATGCGAAATGCGTGCTGATGCTTGGCAAAACGAACACGCAGACACCATCGCCATTGCAAAGAAAACGCTATCCGAAAGTGGGAAGTACGGAGATATGCGAGTCAACTGCGAGCGAAAGAAATAGGAAAAGATCAATGAAAAAGTCTCTTGTTTCAGCAATGCTATACACCTGCACAGTATTCCCTGCTTCGGGTCAAACGACCGAGCAATATGCAGGGGAACTTGGCCAGCAAATGGCCGCGTTGATGACATCGACCTATATGTGCCAGGACTTCATTGGCGGAGCATCGCTTTACCGTGCCTATAAGTTGGACATGATTGCAACGATGACACGGTTGACGGGCAACGAGAACGAGGCCGTCCTGACAGCTGACAGTTTTGAGCAGAAACTGATCGCTGACGCTCCAAACGAAAAACTGCTGGAACGGGTCGCGTCGTCAGAAACGGTTATCAACAGCGATGTGGTCGCAAGCTGCAATGAACAGATTGCGGAACAAGTGGACCGAGTCCGTGTTCTCAAAGCGCATCTTGGCCTTCTCTGACGCTTGAATCCCCGCCACCCTTCGGGCCTCATCGAAGCTCATCCCGGCGTTGACCAACGTGCCGACCGCCCGGGCGCGTCCCGCGATGTCGGCGCGCTCGATGTCGGCCACGTCAATTGAACCGATTCCTAACTTGCGGTCGAGTTCGGGGGCAAGGCCACGGGCCAGCGGTTCCAGCGTGGTCAGCCAGAATTGCCGCATCCCCTCGATCCGATGCATCGGGCCTGGGGATGTGTCGGACCACGCCAAAGCCTGAGGATGTGATCGGGGTGCCGTTGCGCGCTGGTGACTTCCTTCGGGGCTGCCCGCTAATTTTCCTGATCTGGCAGGTCAAAGCACATTGTTATCATCTCGTTGTGCTTGTAAGGACGTTGCACTGTCCGAAAGGGCCGCGCCATGCGGGCGTGATGGAATGGTAGACATATCAGACTTAAAATCTGAAGGGCGTATGCCCGTGTGGGTTCGAGTCCCACCGCCCGCACCAGGCACTTTCGAAAGGAACATTCCGCTGCCCGGGTTGCGTGTCTTCGGGACTGCAAATGCTGTGAAGCGCAGCCTACGTCGTCATGGCGTCATATTCATGACCAGGACTATACCGGATACCCCAATTTCCGGATCAGCCTCCAGATGTCCTTGTTCGCGGCTGACAACTGATTGACGACTGTCTCGATTTCGCGAAGCGCATCATCATCTACCGTGTCCGAGCGCCCCAGTCTGATATCGGTCTTACGGTCAGAAATCCGCATCAGAATTGTTTTCGGGTTTCCGCTTTCCTGATCGAATGAATAGATGCAGTGGTTATACTTGTTTCGAATGCCTGAAAGCTTGCTGAGCCGTTGCGTGCGTTCGAGGATCGGGTCACGAACCTGCGCGGGTCTTCCCTCCATCTTGGCAAGCCGTTCGACCAGATCAATACGCGCGCGGGTTGTGTTCAAGGTCAGGAAAATAATGACGGCCACGTCTTTCGACGTTCCGGAAAGGCCCGCGATCAGGTGGATCAGCAGGCTTTCGGTGTTGGTCCACATATAGTTCAGCCTGCCAACCAGAAGGATCAGGCGATCGAACCGGGCTTCGAACGTGTCAGTCAAGGGCGGATTGCTGCGCCTCGTGCGGCGCAACCTCGTAATAGAAATGTGCGGCTGCGGTGCGGTTGCTGACACCGATCTTGCCAACCACGTTGTGCATATGCAGCTTGACCGTATGTTCCGTAATTCCCAGCTTGGTCGCAATCAACTTGTTGCTTTTGCCCTGCGAGACAAGTTGCAGGACCTGCTTTTCGCGACGCGTCAGCTTCAGGTACCGCGACTGCTGGTCGCCACCATATGTGGCACTTGTCACTGGTCGGTCCGGGATGTCCCGAGTGTGCTGGCCTGGAAAGGCGACGCAATCGGCAAGAAAACTGGGCAGGTACAATTCTTCATGCATCAGCAGTCTGAGGATGGCACGCCAAGCATCGGGCGCCACATTCATCGGCAGAAATCCAACTTCGCCGAACTGCGCGCGATCCCAGGATTCAAACATATGCCGGGCTGATTCTTCTTTGCGATAGGCAAAGGCAAGACAGCCGGATCCGGTACTTTTGGTATAGGCCATTGGGCGCGCCAGCAGGTCTTCAAGCATCATCTGATCAACAACAACGATCTTGCTGCAACCGGGCGCATGGCTGTTCATGGTTTCGAGGGTTTCAAACCGCCGGGCGCGAACTCCGAATTCAGTTTGAACGCTTCTTAGGGTCTGATTGGAGTAGAATAATTCTTTTCCAATAAAGACAACCGAAAAATCTTCTGAATAAAGATCCTGATTGGCAGTTTCATCTATCAATGACGCACTCATCACATTCCCTCGCAAACAGGGTCAACCAAAAATTGCTTATTTGAATTCTGGTGGTCTAAAATAGTTAACTAATCAAATAGGTAATTAAATTTTATTATACTCGAAAGCATGGTTTTCCACAACCGGGAGGAGTGCTTCCATAGCCCGTACCATAGAACTTTCGGTTAGGTTTCCGCTTGGATTTTTGTGCAACCAGCGGAAACAATTGAATTATTTTGTTGCGACTTTTTATGGGTAGGTCATGCGGGGCAGGTGTGCGCAAATTTAGGCGCGTTCTAAAAGAAAGTAATAAAAACAATGATGTAACTACCTCAAAACTTTCGACTAGCTAGGCGTGGGCGTGCGTCGCTGCGAACATGGCTGGGCTTCAATTGTCGAAGCGCCTGTCCCTGTCGCGCCGGTCATTGCGTATTTAAGCAACCTTCATGAACCGTCGCGCTTTCGGCTTAGCCGGGAAAGGAGGTGGCCATTTAGAAACTTCCACAGACCGCTTTCAGCGCGTTCAAGTGCTGCGCGGGTATTTTTGTTTCAATCTCGCCTGATGCCGCTTTTTAGATGAATGGCGGTCTGGCGTTCCAGAAATAGGAATTTGTCATGAGACGTAATGTGAATAATACAAACGTAACAACCGTCGACGAAATTAATGTCGAAAACCTGGAAGCTCCGGTAAATGTTGAAATCCCGATTGATGAGGCGTTTGTTGAAGCTGATCTGACTGCACAACAGCAGCAGCAGGACCAGAATGTCGAAAACTCCAACGATCAGGGCCAAGACCAAAATCAAGGCCAGGATCAGGGTCAGGAACAAGGCCAGGACCAAGGTCAGGATCAGGGCCAGGATCAGGATCAAGGTCAGGATCAGGACCAGACGCTAAATGCCGGAGATAACACCAACGACAACTCAAACAGCAATGCGATCAATATCGACTTTGGTGGCGGAGAGTGGATTCCGCGCGATGACGATCAGGTCGACCTGGACTTCGGAGATAACGCGTCGGTTGGCGACGTAATCACTGCAGGCCGTGATCTGAACTATGATCCTGGCGATGACATGAATGTCGATATCTCAATGGATGGTGCCGGAACCGCAATGGCGGCCGTCAATAGTCAGGTGGCCAGCCTGAGCGATGACGATACGCTGGAATCGGCGTCGGTTTCGAACAATTCCGGTTTTTACCAGAATGGCAGTGCTTATGGCGGTACCGCCAACGCTGAAGAAGGTATCGGCGTCAAGTCCAACGGTGGAGATTCGGGTGCCGGTGGTACCAGCTATGGCGGTTCGGCAGACTCGACCACGCTGGGCAGCCATGCGTTTGGTGCCGGTGGCGATACCGGCAGCGCCGACGCGGATTCGGGTGGCGGCGCAGGTGGTGATACCGGAGACGCAAATAACGCCAGCATTGGTGTCGGCCTGTCCGGCGCAGGGGCTGACGGTGACAGCACTGGCGGCGACGGCGGCGACGCTGACAGTTCGTCTTCTGCTGACAACGACGGCAGCACAAGCGTTGACGGTGACGGAACCGGTGGTAACGGCGGAAGCGCAGATTCGTTTGGTCTGGGACTGGGCCTTGGTCTGTCTGGCTCGAATGCCTCGGGCAGCGCCGATGGCGGAGACAGCGATTCCGACTCGAGCGGCACGGGCTTTGGTCTGGCCGGCAATGACGTAGACGCCGAAGGTTCCGACGGCGGTGACGGCAGCGCTTCGACAGACGGTTCGTCGTCGAATTCCAGTGACAGCACTACCGAAGCCAATGATGCGACCGCGGGCAGCAACGCTGCAGAGGGCAGCGCTGACAGCGGCGCGGACAGCTCGGCCGACGGCACTGGCGGACCTGGTACCGGCGGTGAAGGCTCGGGCGGCGAAGGGTCTGGTGGTGAAGGATCCGGTGGCGACGGCACAGGCGGTGACGGTACTGGCGGTGACGGCGAAGGCGGATTTGCTGCGATGGTCGAAGCTGCAATCATGGCCCTTCAGGAAGAGCTTGGCATGATTGATGCCGAAGCGGGCGAAGGTGGTGACGGAACTGGCGGTGACGGAACCGGTGGCGACGGTTCGGGCGGCGATGGCTCTGGTGGCGACGGCTCAGGCGGTGACGGTTCGGGCGGCGATGGTTCCGGTGGAACCGCTGACGCGGATTCGGATGCGCAGGGTGTTGGCGACCAGTCCGCAAGCGGGCCTGACATCAACCAAAGCCCAGGTGACGTGAACGGTGCGTCCAGCAATTCGCAGAACACGGATGGCAGCGGTGGTAATGGCGGATCCAATTCGGCCAACGGCACAGCGGACGCAGCGGGCTCCGGTACGTCTGCAGCAGACGGTGACGGCGGAGCAGGCGGCACAACGACGCCCACATCCACGTCTTCGGGCAACGGTGCCGGATCTGCCGATGCAGCCAATACCGCCGGTGATGGCGGAGCGGCGGATGTATTCGGTGATGCCGATACAAACGGAGCCGCCGACAGCCTGGCTGAAGCAATCGCCGGATACGGTGGTTCGGGCATGTCCGATAACGATGCCACATCGACCGGGTCGGGCGATGCGACCGGTGCGGCCAGCTCGGGTGCCGGTGGTGCCGGCGGCGCGTCCGCCGCAAATGGTGGAGCCAGCGGATACTCGACCGGCACAGCCATGTCCGGTGACACCATGGGTGGAACCATCACGGGCGGCAGCGCGGCCGGTGCCTATTCAGGTGACGGTGGCGCAGGTGGCAACGGTGGCAGCTGGGGCTCGAACAACGGTGGCGATGGCATCGTGAGCGGTGAGTCCTATGCCTCGGCAGCGGCTGTTGTCGACACCTCGGCCTTTAACCAGTCGATCGTCATGGGGGCCAACGTGCTTGGCAACTCGGTCGATACGACCATGGTCGGTGGCTCGATGACCTCGTCCTACGCAAGCGACGACAACGACGCATAAGTCATAAGGCGAGGCCCGCATTATCGGGCCTCGCTATTTTCGAGAATGCCGGGGCCGCGCGCAGTGGCCCCGGCCCAACTGAACCCAAAGCGGAAATTCTGGCCGGTGCGGGTGAAAAAGGATAACCGACATGGCCCTTGACGCGATTACGGAAACGATAGCGCATTTTGTTGGAACATTTGAAATTACGATCGAACAGGCCCGGCTGCGAGACCAGTATGATGAATTCACCGCCCTGAGGCGAAAAGCCGAAATTGACGGGCTGGACGATCCTGCTGCGATCCACATCAGGGCCGATCTTGATATCCCGGTGGGCGAATACAAACTCCTCCCATACAATTTTGCCCCACCTCAACCTAACCTGCCGCTACCAGACGCGCCGAAGGGGCCTGTACATGAATCGGTGATTATCCTTGGTGGAGATGGGCCGGTTTCCGAGCGTTTTGTCCCGGACGACACGATTGGACCGTCATCCGTTCCTACACTTGTCATTCTGCAGCCGGAAAACGTGCCGTTGGGGTCGGCGGTAAGTTACACCATGCAAAAGGTTTTCCTGCGTGACAACGATACGGTGGGCGAGGGTGAATTTCGCGACACGGATGCGCTGATCGCGAAAGGTGAGCAGATGCTGGACACGGCGTTGTCACTCCATGCCGTGGCAAGCCCGTCATTTTCACTCGCGGATTACCAGTCAATCGAGATGGTCGAGGCACTGGCCGAACAGATGTTGAACCCGATGAACGGGGATGTGGATGGCGTCACCGTGTATCAGTTCCATGGCAATGATGCCTTGGGTGTGATCGTCAATGGCGAGCACATGGCCGAAGCACCTGAATGGACCGACCTGCTGCCCGCTTTCCATCAGCCGGATGAGGCGACTGGCGATGAAGCGGAAACGCCGTGGCCTGCCGAATGGGATCAGTCCAAGGATCCCGATTTTGACGACGGGCATCTGGTGGTGACCGGCGGCAATCTGGCGATCAATGCAGTGTCTGCGACAATTGGTTGGGTGGATGCTCCGTACATTGTTGTAGGCGGGCAGGCCATCAATCTGACGGTCATCAGTCAGGTCGCGCTTGTTTCCGACTGGGACGTGGGTGCCATGAATGCCGGAAGCGGTACCAACCTGGTTCAGTCTTCGGTGATCGAAGTCGAAGGCAAAGAGGCCGCCTGGCTGGACGATGCCGACGGAGCAGGCGGCCAGCCCGCATATGTTGTTGTGGACTGGGTTCACGGCGATCTGGTGGTCGCGAATTTCATCAGCCAGAGTATTGATGCCACCGATATCGATCACATTCAGACCGAAATTTCAGCCACATCCACGCTTTACGTGCTGGGCGACAACGAAATGTACAATGTCGCCGACATTGTGCAGTTGGGCAGCTATTACGATCTGATCATGATCGGCGGAAACATGATTTCAGTCGATGTGCTGATTCAGTCCATGGCCCTTATGGATGACGATATCATCAGCGGTGGAGTACCCGCGTCGATAATGAACGGTGATGAAAACCTGCTCATGAACGACGCGTCGGTCAAAACGATCGGCAAGGACATTCACCAGGATATGCAACAGAATATGGCGGACGCGCTGGCCATACAGGAAATGGACATGGAGGCGTTGGAAGACGCGCTTCTGAATGATCCGATGTTCGCCGGGATGGAACAGTTGCGCGTCCTCAAGATCGACGGCGATCTTATGCAGGTGAACATCGTCAACCAGGTCACGATGATGCTGGATCAGGATGACATTGACCTGTCGGGCCCGAATGCTGCCGGGGCCGAAGTTGTCGCGGGCAGCAATGCCATGCTGAACACTGCCCATCTGACCAAGATGGGTGTGGACTCGACAGTCATGGCAGCTGACGGGTCGTACTCCGATCTGTTGCTGCATCAGGCCAGCCTGATCGACATGCCGGACAACGACGAGATTACCGCGATGACCAATGAGTCAATTGCCGCCATCATGGGTGACATGACCGTCGCGCAACCGGATGCGGCCCTGGCACTGAATACCCCAGCTGTTGATGCAACTACACCTGACGACGGCCTGCAAACCATGCTGGCCTGATCCCCCCAAGATTTTACCGAGTGACCAAAAGGTTTCTACATGTCGTTTGTTTTTTCGTCGCACCGCCATCCTTTATCCAGCCCACTGGACAGGCAAGGCGGGTTGGGTCTGAAGCGTCAGGATCCCGAACCAGGGGCAGATCCTGCGAAACGGGCCACAGGTGCCAAAACCCGACTGCATCTGACGCAGGAGTTCCGAGTGCCTGAACCAGATCAAAACCGGCCGGTTGAAAACGATGTGTTGAAACAGGCCAAAGACCAGAAACACTCATGTGAACTACCGCGCGCTGAACCTCCCCATCGGCGTGCGGCGCCGCAGCCCGTGCAAGACAAGGACATTGCGGGCGGTGGTGACGGGGTGGCTGATGCTGACGGCCCGGATCATGCAACCGCAGACGAAACAACAGCGCGCAAGACCCCCTCTGCGCGCGCGTCCGGCGCGGATCACATGGGCGCGACGATCGAGGCCAAGGCAAACCAGCCACTGTTGCGGACAAAAGCCGGCGGCGGTGACGGGAACGGGCCACCCCAAACCTTTCACAAGCGCACCCCGCCCGAGGATTTCCAGCGCACATTGCGGGATTCGATCCGGGCGATCCGGCGTAACCTGGCATTTGTTCTGGTGCTGACCTGCGCCACCAATATTCTGATCCTGTCGATCCCGATCTACCTGTTTCAGATCAGTGACAGGGTTCTGACCAGCCGATCCTTGGATACGCTGATCATGTTGACGGCGATCGTCGCCGGGGCCGTGATTTTTCAGTCTGCTTTTGATGCGGTGCGGCGGTTTACGCTGATGCGAACCGGCGTCGAGGTTGCCGTTCGTTTGGGTGCACCGGTGCTTAGTGCTGCTGCGCACGCGTCGTTGCATGGAAACGGGCGCGAATATCAGACGCTCGGCGATTTGCAGCAGCTGCGCGGTTTTCTGGTCTCGGGCACTTTGATTTCGTTTCTGGACGTGCCATTTGCCCCGCTTTTTATTCTGATGATCTTTCTCGTGCACCCGCAACTGGGCCTGATCGTCGTGGTGACGGCGCTGATCCTGATGACGATTGCGCTGGTCAACCAGAAAATGACAGCCAAACCCTTTGCCGAGGCAAACAGGGCGCAATCCATGGCAAACCTGCATCTGGATTCCATGTCGCGCAACAGCCAGATTATCAACGCCTTGGCCATGATCCCCGAAGCAGTGCGGATCTGGGGGCGGGACACCGCCCAATCCCTAACCTGGCAGGTACGCGCGCAGGATCGAAACGTGATCTTCGCGGCGATTTCACGCGCAGTTCGCCTGCTGACACAGATTGGCATTCTCGGATGGGGCGCATTTCTGGCACTGCAGGGAGAGATTACCGGCGGCATGGTGATTGCGGCCTCGATCATTGCCGGGCGCGCCTTTGCGCCCATCGAAGGTTCGATTGAAGGGTGGAACAGTTACCTTCTGACGCGCGCGGCCTATGGGCGGATCAAGGCGCTGCTGTCAACCTCGGCTCTGCAACACGAGAAATTGCGCCTGCCGCGACCCGAAGGCCGGTTGGATGTAGAGCGGTTGCTTTATGTCCCCGGCGGAACCAAACGTGTGGTTCTGAACGGGATTACTTTCTCACTCACCCCCGGCGAAACACTGGCGATTATCGGCAATTCCGGTGCGGGCAAAACCACCTTGGGCAAAACCCTTGTCGGGTCCGTTCTGCCCACGTCGGGAAGTGTGCGGCTGGACCTGATGGATATCCGCAACTGGGACCCACGCCAGTTTGGCGAAAGCATTGGTTATCTGCCACAGGATGTGCAGTTGTTCCCTGGAACCATCAAGGACAATATCGGCCGGATGCGGGCCGACGCCACGGACGAACAGATCCACGATGCCGCTGTTCTGGCTGATGTACACAACATGATCGCAACCCTGCCGCAGGGGTATGAGACCGTGGTGGCCGCTGATGGATCGCCTTTATCGGGCGGACAGAAACAACGCATTGCGCTGGCGCGGGCGTTTTTTGGAAACCCGCGAATGGTGGTATTGGACGAGCCGAACTCGAACCTTGACGTCGCCGGGGACAAAGCCTTGGGGCGCGCCATTGAACAGGCGCGTGAAAGCAAGATCACCGTGGTCGTCATTACGCAGAAACCGACGCTGCTGAACGTGGTCGACAAGATCATGTTGCTGACCGATGGGCGCGTCGCATTGTTTGGGCAGCGTGAGCAGGTTCTTCAGCAGATCAACGGGCCGCGCAAACGGACTGGAACTGAAGGGCAACAGGGGGGCTGACCATGAATGACCTCGTACCCGTAGGGCACTCTGCCGGTGAACCAGACGTCTGGTATGCGGAAGTTCCGCGCTCGATCAACCGTTTTATTGTCATCGGTACTATTATGCTGGTCGTCTGTTTCGGCGGTTTTGGCGTATGGTCTTTCAGCGCCCCGCTGGCGGCGGCGGTCATCGCGCAGGGCAGTTTTGTCGCCACTGGACGCAACAAGATCGTCCAGCACCTTGAGGGCGGGATCATCGAAGACATCAAGGTTGTTGAGGGGCAATCGGTTCAGGCAGGTCAGGTGCTGATGACGCTGGATCAGACCTCGGCCCAGGCCAATGAGCGCGAGCTGTTCATCCGCAAACTGCGCTTGCAGGCGATGACCGAGCGGTTGCTGGCGGAATATGGGGAACGGGATCGTCTGGTCTTTACACCAGATCTGGTCGAGGCCTCCAAAGACGTGGAAGTCATGGCCATTCTCGACGGTCAAATGCTCAGCTTTGATGTGTCGCGCAAGACCTTGCTGAATGATGTGGCGCTATTGGAACGCAACATGGAAGCGTTGAAGATTCGGGCAAGTGGCTTTGAGGCTCAATTGGACAGCATGGCCACACGTGCCGAAATCTTGCAGGAGGAATACGAGTCCAAGAATCAGCTTTTCCAGAAAGGGCTGGTTCGAAAGGGCGAATTGAACACGATCCGGCGTGTGCAGGCCGAAGCCGAGGGACAGCAGGCCCGGTTGCGGGCGGAGGCCGCTGAAATCAATCAGATGCTTTTAAAGTACCAGGAACAGATTACACGCACCCGATCCGCCTATCGCGAGGCAGCACTGGATGAATTGGGCGTGGTCGAGGCCGATCTGGAAAGCGTGCGCGAAAAATCCCGTCAGGCCCGCAATGTTCTGGACCGGGCCGTGGTGCGGGCCCCTGTGACCGGGACAGTGGTTCGCCTGCATTATCATACGCCAGGTGGCGTAATCGAAACGGGCGAACCCATTGCCGAAATCCTGCCTGCCGACGCGCCGTTGATTATTGAGGCGCAAATCCCGCGCACCGAGATTGACAGTGTGGTAACCGGGCAGACCGCCTCTGTCCGCCTGATCGCGCTCAATCAGCGCACAACGCCGGTTCTGTACGGAGAAGTTTTTTATGTTTCAGCCGACGCACTGCTTGAAGAGGCAGCTGGCGTTCCAAAAGAGGTGTATCTGGCGCGCATCTCACTTACCCCGGACGAACTACATCGGGTGAGCGGCTTTGTTCCGACCCCCGGCATGCCTGCGGAAATTATGATCCAAACCGAAGAACGAACTTTTGCAGCTTATATCGCCAAACCTGTGTCGGACAGCATGTCGCGCGCGTTTCGCGAGCAATAACCTTGGCTCCTCAGTCCGTTGGTTCATCTACCTCAAGTCGCGTGCTAATCCTTTTGGGAAAAGCGTAAAGGGGAGCGTGTGTACCTTTGACGGCACAAGACTTGGGTTTTCACGCGCTCCACATCCTTGGCGGGCCGGCGGATCGGGGTCAACGGTAGTTACGAAGTCACAGGTTCATGAAGCGTCAGGTTTCCGCATCTGATGCAAATCAATGCAAAACACATTCGAATCGAGACATGTTTGGCCGGAAGTCATCATAAGGAACACCCGGCCATGTTTCGCCTTGCCACCATGCTATATTCACTGATCGCCACTGCCATTTCAGGTTCTGCCGTAATCGCCGTGCTTTCTGCTGGATTGGTCTCTGTCAGCGCAATTGTCGGCGCAGCAATTGCCGGGGCTGTGATCGCTGCTCCGGTGTCTTGGATGGTGGCCCGGCGGTTGTACAGGGGCGCCTGATCAGGCGTTCAGGAACGTCCGGACCGCCGCTTCGAACTCACGTGGCTTTTCGGCGTGCAGCCAATGACCCGCTCCTGGGATTTTCGCGAAACGCGCGGTGGTAAAAAGTGAGCGGATTGCAGGGCGGTGTTCCGGCAGGACATAATCCGATGCCGCGCCCGACAGAAACAGGGCGGGGCCATCCCATGTAGCGTCCAACTTGGGGAAGCCCATGATCTTTGGCATCTCAGCTGCCAGAACATCCAGATTAAGCAGCCATCGTTTTCCCTTGATATCCAGCGATTGGGTGAAAAAGCTTTGCAACGCTTTCTCAACACCTTGTTCGGCCAGTTGCATCTCCGCGTCCGACCGGCGGGCGATGCGCGAAAAATCAACAGCCCGCATGGCGTCGATGAACTGGATTTGGCTGTGCGAGTATTGAACCGGCGCAATGTCGGCGACCACCAGCTTGTTCACCAACCCATTGTGCCGCAGAGCCAGCGTCATAGCAGCCTTTCCACCCATGGAATGCCCAAGAACATCCGCCACGCCGCCGATCTGTTCTATGACTTCGGCAATATCCTGTGCCAGATGGGGATAATCATGGCTCGGGTCCCACATGCTGTAGGCATGGTTGCGCATGTCCACCGCCACAACCTGCCGTTCGTCTGAAAGCCTTTTGGCAATGACGCCCCAGTTCCGAGCAGATCCGTAAAGGCCGTGTGCTATGACCAACGGGGGGCGGGCGGTGGGTTCGCCATGTACAATCGTGTTCAGCATAGCTTGCGTGATACAAGCGCCTACAGCGGATCACCAGCCCCATTGTAGGTCTTTGTGGCGCAGGCTAGATTGCTGCGGCAGGAGAGAGCCCATGCCGCAGGACACAGACATTCAGACCCGGATCGCTGAGACAGTGGCGTTGCTGCGTGCCAAGCTTGGCGTGCGTGACAAGACGCTAGAGGCATCCATTCGAAAGGCAAAACGACGTCTGCCGCGCCGGGTGTACCGGCAGGCCATGGTGCTTGCCCGGTCCGAGGCGATGGCATCGCACCCAAAGATGCGGTTGATTCTGGATACCCCAAAGCTCGTCAGGGCGTCGGATGTGGTGCAGGACCATCTGGGAAGCATCAATCTTGCGGATCGCAGGTGGGGCTGGTTCCTTGGATTGCTGGGGGGGCTGGCTTTCAACCTGTTGGCTCTGACAGCGCTGCTGCTTGTCTTTCTGTGGTGGCGCGATTTGATCTGACCTTTAGAAGGCTGCCAAGCTGACGCTTGACCTGCTCTCCTTTTGTCGGAGCGGTCGCTCAAACAACAAAAAACGGCGCCTCAAGAGCGCCGTTTTCTTTAATTTAAACGTTTACAGGTTCGGGTAGATGGGGAAGCGGTTGCAGAGATCTGCGACCTGGGCGCGGACGCGGGCTTCGACTTCGGAGTTGCCGTCTTCGCCGTTGGCTGCCAGGCCGTCGACCACTTCGATGATCCAGTCGGCGATCTGGCGGAATTCGGTCTCGCCAAAGCCGCGGGTGGTGCCGGCGGGGCTGCCCAGGCGGATGC
>NZ_JBQFZP010000019.1:0-58317 GCF_056542305.1 Ruegeria sp. AD9 | reverse complement strand
ATCAGAACGCGGCGTAGATTGAAACTACGGCGAGCCTGATCCTCCTAAGCCAATCAAACGCTCGTGTTCCAAATCATTCGATGACGGACAAGCACGTACTCAGGGCCCAATCACAACTCCAAAGCTCAGAAGTCGTCACGGGGTAAGATCCATTGCCGCCACGACCTTGTCGTAAGGAAGTCCGGCGGTATCATTCAATCGACGAACTTGATCGGCACTTTCACCATCAAACAAGCACATGCAGCGCCCGTCTTCGGGAGCAAATGTTGAACGAACATAGCTGATTTTGTCGCCATCTGCTGTCATTTTCTGTGCTGTTGCTATCGCGGCTTTTTGAGCAGCACCCAAGTCATCCATGGTGATACCCTTGAGGTTTCTTTCGACCATAAAAACAGACATCTCGTTCCCTTTCCGAACAATCAAAACCAGTGCATCTATTACACTATGGAGCGTCGGCTCGGGGAACTATCGATACCTTATGACTTAATAACTCCAGGTTTGGATAAAACGGTGTATCCTGCGTTGTGATTGTCTTTCGCCATCAGTGACGAGGTGCCCCAATATGGAGATGTCTCAGATTAGATATGTCTTATCTGCCGCAAAGCATCTGAATTTCACCAAAGCTGCCGCAGAATGCAATGTAAGCCAACCAGCGCTTACCAAGGGCGTCAAGTCATTAGAGACCGAACTTGGCGCACAGGTTTTTCATCGGGAAGGCCGGAAAATTTTGGTCAGCGACTTTGGAAAGTCAATGCTGCCGCATCTACAGCACATCGTTGACGAAGCAGAAGCTACACAAGCGCTGGCTCAGAATTTTCGTTTGCTTGAAAAGGTGCCGTTGCGCTTAGGTGTCCTTTCAACAATTGGGCACGTTCGCCTTGCACGGTTTCTAGCTCAATTCGAGAAAAACCACAGCGGCTTGGAGTTGTCAGTCAATGAAGCAAGCGCGTCGGATCTCAAGAAAAAACTTTCTGATGGTGATATCGATGTCGCTTTGATGACGCTGACTGAAGAACTGGAAGAAGAGTTTAGGGCTAGACCACTTTACGTCGAAAGATATGTGGTTGTTTTTCCGCCGGAGCACCGCCTTGGACAACTAAACTCAATTTCGCTCCAAGATTTATCTCGAGAAAACTATGTAGATCGTTTGGCTTGCGAGTTGCGCGAGATGGTAATGTCCGTTTGTCAGTCAAAAGGAGTGGAACTTTACGCTCGCTTCCGTTCTGAGCGCGAAGATTGGGTACAAGCAATGGTTGCTGCAGGCATTGGTTTTGCTTTCATGCCTGAGTATTCGGTTACTCTGCCGGGCTTGTTGCAGCGCCCGCTTGTGGAGCCAGAAGTTTCAAGAACTATCGCGGCCTTTACAGTCCCTGGCCGAAAATACTCGCCGGCTCTCGATGCGCTGATGAGGTTTTCGCAGACTTTTGCATGGCCGGGATAAAAAACTTCGGTTTTGGGCCTGCTCTGAAACCCGATTTTCCTGCCGTTTGTAGTTAGAGTTTTTCGCTCGTATTTTCCTTTGGTCGTTCCAAGAGTTTGCGACACTTTCATTAAACGGCAAGTTAACGTGACAACCCCCGTCTGCCCTATGCCCACAACCAGATTCTAAGCTAAGTCGATCCAAGCCGCATTCCTTGAAGAGCTTTGCACGCATGCGGCCACAAATTTAACGCCATTGAGCCCGTCATAGACTGTTGGATAAACAACCGAAGCGTCAGGTGAAATACCATTTCGGAAAGCTTGGATCGCTTCAGCAGCCTCTCCATAGATATTCGCGAACCCCTCAAGATATCCCTCGGGATGTCCCGGAGGAACTCTACTCAACCGGTTGGCTGCATCAGCAGCACTAGCTCCATTTCGTGTGATTAGACGCTTTGGTTCGTTGTATGGCGTGAACCACAGGTAATTGGGATCTTCCTGAGCCCACTCCAACCCGCCTTTTTCGCCATAGACGCGCAAACGAAGTGCGTTTTCGTTGCCGGGAGCCACCTGAGAAGACCACAGCATACCGCGCGCTCCGCCTTTGAAGCGAAGTAAGACGTGGGCGTTGTCATCGACTTTGCGCCCCAGCACAAAGGCCTGCAAGTCTGCCGCAAGGCTTTCCGCTTTTAGCCCGGTCACGAAGCAGGCAAGGTTGTATGCATGAGTTCCGATGTCACCGGTTGATCCACCCGCGCCCGAGCGTTCGGGATCGGTTCGCCATTCCGCCTGTTTGAAATCCTGCTGCTCGGTCAGCCAATCCTGTGGGTATTCAACCTGAACCACGCGGATCTTGCCAATGTCGCCGTTGGCAACCATTTCACGCGCCTGCCGAACCATTGGATAGCCTGTGTAATTGTGGGTCAAAATGAATAGGGCATTCGCACTTTCTGTTGCTTTGACCAGCTTTTTCGCATCGGCAAGGGTCGAGGTGAGTGGCTTGTCACAAATTACATGAATACCGCGTTTCAGGAACTCACGTGCGGCTGCATAATGAACGTGATTTGGCGTGACAATTGAGACTGCCTCGATCCCAGATTTCAGTCGGGCTTCCCTAATCGCCATTTGTTTGAAGTCTTCATAGACCCGTTCGAGCCCCAATGCCTGACCACTTTCAAGAGATTTCTCTGGCGTCGAAGACAAAGCACCGGCAACCAGCTCGAACTTGTCGTCCAATCGCGCGGCGATGCGATGAACACCCCCTATGAAGGCGTCGTTTCCGCCGCCAACCATGCCAAGCCGAATGCGTCCTGAGGTTTCTTCACTGCGTCCTGTGACCATCACTCAATCCCCAGCATTTTACGATTGGCGGCTTCGTCAGCGCCACCGTCGGCGAAATCATCAAAGGCTTTCTCGGTCACACGGATGATGTGATCTGACACAAATTGAGCACCTTCACGCGCTCCATCCTCGGGGTGTTTGAGGCAGCATTCCCATTCGACCACAGCCCAGCCATCAAAGTCATTCGCGGCCATTTTTGAGAAAACTGCACCGAAATCCACCTGACCATCGCCCAGTGAGCGGAACCGCCCGGCCCGATCTACCCAGCTTTGATACCCGGAATAAACACCTTGCCGCCCGGTCGGGTTGAACTCGGCATCTTTGACATGGAACATCCGAATTCGATCTTTGTAGATGTCGATGTTGTCCAGATAGTCGAGGCATTGCAGCACGTAATGCGACGGGTCGTATAGCATGCAGGCCCGTGGGTGATTGCCTGTCCGCTCGAGAAACATCTCGTAGGTCACACCATCGTGGAGGTCCTCTCCGGGGTGAATTTCGTAGCAGACATCGACACCGCATTCATCGGCGTGATTCAGGATGGGCACCCAACGGCGCGCAAGCTCATCAAATGCCGTTTCAATCAAACCGGCAGGGCGCTGCGGCCAAGGATAGACATATGGCCATGCCAACGCGCCTGAGAATGTCGCATGTGCCGAAATGCCTAAATTTTTCGAAGCGGATAGCGCTTTGTTGACCTGGTCTACGGCCCATTCTTGACGGGCTTTAGGGTTTCCTCTGACGCTTTCCGCTGCAAAGCCATCAAACGCACTGTCATAGGCTGGGTGAACGGCAACAAGCTGACCCTGAAGATGCGTTGAAAGCTCGGTGACTTCGACGCCATTTTCTTGGGCCTTGCCTTTGAACTCATCGCAGTAACCGACGCTGGATGCGGCCTGTTCGAGGTCGAACAACCGGCCATCCCAACTGGGAACCTGAACGCCATTGTATCCACAGTCAGCCGCCCATTTAGTGATCGCGCCCCACGAATTGAACGGCGCTTCGTCCCCGGCAAATTGTGCAAGAAACAAAGCTGGACCTTTGATTGTCTTCATTGAATTTCCTCCCCAAAACCTGAGTCTCTATGGCGGTAAATTTTCCTTCAGATAGATGTCGATACGGATACGTTCCTGGGCTTTGTTGAATGGCACTTTGTCTGAAGTTGCACGCAGCAGACGGACGGCTGAACGAACAATGTGCCCAGTGTCTTGCGAGATAAGAGCGTCAAATGTACCGAGCGTAAGCGCCTCACGACTAAGCGGAGTAAGCTCATGAGCTATGATCACCAGATCTTTGCTGAGCTTGTTTTCTGAAAGAAATTGAATCAGTCCTGCATTGCCTGCTGCGGAGGAATAAATTCCAACCAGATCCGGGTAGGTTTCAAAGATCTCGGGCATCATCTTGTAAATCAGATCCGGGTCATCCCGGCCCTCGACAGACGCTACGACTTCGAGGTGTGGAAATTCCTCAGCTACAACTAGATCAAAGCCTTGACGGCGCTCTAGGTGGTCACGTGCCAAACGGGATCCTGTAAGTACCAAAACCTTGCCGTCACGATGCACAAATCGTCCCATCAGCTGAGCTGCGGTTCGCCCTGCCGAAACGTTATCAATTCCTACAAAGTGGTCTCGCTCAGAACTCGGCAAGTCAGACACCAACGCAACCACCGGAACGCCTTTGTCCCTGAGCCTTTTTACAGCATCACGAACAGAAGGCGTTTCGGGCCCAAAAACGGCAACGCCATCAACATCCGAACTGGCGACAGCATCCAAAATATTGACGATATCTTGCGGCTCAAACGGAGCTACCTTTTTTATCGCAATGCGAGTTCGCTCGATAAATTGGTCACGTGACTGTTCTGCGATCTGACTGCTGATTGCCTCCACAAACTCGTTGTCCGTGTCCGGCAGAACAAAGAGGAAGTTGTAAACTCGGTTTCGCGCAAGGTTGGCCGCAGCGGTGTCGCGCACATACCCCAGCTCGTCAATTGCCTTTTGTACTTTCTGTACGGTAACGGCCCGCACACCGGGGCGTCTGTTCAAGACCCGGTCAACAGTCGCCAGACTGACACCGGCGACGCGCGCGAGGTCGTTGACGGTTGGCTTTTTCACCAATTCTAGTTTTTGTTTTTGGTCTTCCACGTGTTCTTCAGCCCTCAATCTCCCGCGCCAAGCCTTCAAACAACAAAGCAACAGCCTCGGCACCGGGATCGTTATGTCCAACTAGGTTTTCTTCGGGAACATAGGCCGCGCGGCCTGCCTTCGCACGACGAATATTCGCGGTGTTGTTCGCGCCTTCGCGGGCAGCCTCGGCCGCATCGGTCAGTCCAGACGGGAGGGCGGCAAGTGCAGGTGCCAGAGCGTCAATCATTGTCCGGTCACCGACCTTGGCACCCCCAACCTGGCTCACGCGATTCAGGCCTTCGACCAGAGACTTCGATACCGAAGCCCCGCTTGCACAGGCATCTCCGGCTGCATTGAAGAAGATTGCGAGTATCACACCGGACGACCCGCCCATTGTCTGGCTTAACTCATTGCCCAACGCCGGAAACAGTTGCGTCAGATCAGCAAGAGGCATGCGGTCAAGGCTACCTTGCAATGCTCTTGCGGCGGTGGCCAGTGTGCTTCCTGTATCGCCATCTCCGGACTTCGCGTCCAGCTCGTTCAGAGACTTCTCTGCGTTGATGAGCAGCTCAGATAAGCGGGTGATCGTTTCCCTCGTGGTGGGATTGTTCGAAGGGATTGGATCGATTGGTGTCAGGCCATCAGGCAACGGGGCTACTTTGATCGGGTCGATGGAATTGACGCCGGGCCATGCGGCCAGATCAACAGGTGCTTCAAGAGCTGACAATTCGTCCTGATCCACAGGCAGAATGGATACCGAAAACCCGTGCATATCCAGCGACGTCATCATCGGTGCCGGGCCAATGATATGGTGGGCAATACCAGTTTCGGACAACGCATGCGTGAGGACAGCCATTTCCAGAGGAGTTGTAGAGCCCAGGTTGTTGACCAACGCTACACAATGCCCGGCACCCACCCTTTGCTTCAGCTTCTCCACCACCGTGGACATGGCCGATACAGCATTTGAAAATTCGACTTGTTGTACACCGGGCTCGCCGTGGATGCCCAAGCCGAGTTCCGCTTTGCCAGGGGCAATCCGGTCTTCTTTTGGAGAGCCCGGAACAGTGCAGGTGTCCAAGCTCATTCCGATGCTGACAACCTTTGCTATGGTACTTCTTGCTGCTTTGGTAACGGTGTCCAGATCGGCACCCCCTTCAGCAAGCGCTCCGGCAATTTTGTGCACCAATAACGTACCTGCCACGCCACGTGGTTGCGGAAGGTCGGGCAAGGCGATGTCATCATCAACTACGACCATCTCTACTTTGCGGCCCAATGCACGGGCGCGTTCAGCCGCCAGTCCAAAATTCAATCGATCACCGGTGTAATTTTTGACGATAAGCAGGCACCCGGCCTCACCCGTGACCGCAAGAATGCCCGCCAGAACTGCCTCGACCGAGGGTGAGGCGAAAACTTCGCCGCAGACCGCGGCTGTCAACATACCGGCGCCAACGAAACCTGCATGGGCGGGCTCGTGACCAGACCCTCCGCCAGAAACCAAGGCGACTTTCGACTTGTCCCAATCCGACCGGTAGACAACCTTGATATGCGGGTATCCGTCCAGCCGTGTAAGCTGCCCGCCTGAGGAAGCCAAAAGGCCATCTATCGCCTCGGTTACCAGGGTTTCTTTTGTGTTGAGGAACTGGGCCATGCTTTTGCTCCTTAATTCACGCGCGCGCCAGACGCGTCAAAATACAACGGGTTATGGGGGCGAATTTTTATAATTTTTCCAGAGGGGTAATCCTGATGAACATCAATCAGGGTGACAACCGGGTGGCCATTCAGGTCCAGGTGCAGCCGTGTTTGGTCGCCCAGATGTTCGGCACGTATGACACGCGCTTCACTGCCCTCGCCTTCAATGATGTTTTCCGGGCGAAGACCAATCTGTGGTCCTTTGTGATCGCCTCCGAACAACTCGGACGGCAGGATGTTGATTCGCGGCAGACCCAACCTGCTGGCAACGTAAACACTGCCCGGGTTTTCGTAGATATCCCGGGGTGTCCCGTATTGAACCAACCGGCCGTTCTCTAAAACGCCGATATGCGTAGCCATTGTCATGGCTTCGACCTGATCGTGGGTCACGTAAAGCAAGGTTGATCCCAGATCGGCCTGAATCCTTTTCAGTTCGACCCGCAAATCCGCCCGAAGCTTGGCGTCCAAAGAGCTGAGCGGCTCGTCCATCAGGAAAATCTGGGGATCGCGCACCAGTGCCCGTCCAATTGAAACGCGCTGCATTTCGCCGCCAGACAGTTCAGTGGCTTTGTTGTCCAGCTTGTGCGGGATCTGCAGGATCTCCGAGACTTCGTTGACCTTCCTGGCGATCTCATCCTCTGGCGTCTTCAGGATCGGTGACCTCAGAGGGAAGGACAGGTTCTCACGCACCGTCATATGGGGGTACAGCGAGTATTGCTGGAAGACCATCGCCACATCACGCTGGGCAGGTGTATCTATCCCAACGTCACGCCCGGCAATGCGCACCGTTCCGGAATCCAGTTTCTCAAGCCCGGATATCAATCTCAGCGTCGTTGTTTTTCCCGCGCCCGTCGGACCCAACAAAACCACAAAGGCACCGTTGGGGATCGTCATTGAGATATCATCCACCGCTTTGATTTCGCCGAATGACTTCGAAATGTTTTCCAGAACGACTTCAGCCATTGCTTAGTACCTCGTCGTTCAGAGCGGACCTCAACGCGCGTCCGGTAGAATTTTCGAAAAGGGTCACTGCGGATGAGCGGAACTTCAAGCCAACCGTCTCGCCGGGGTTAACGGTTTCGCGCGCATCAATGCGGGCTTTCAGCTCTCCGTTCGGGCTTTGCAGCGTCACGATCTGGGTGGTTCCAAGATATTCTGCGGCCAGGACCTTGGCTCGGTAGGCACTGGCATCCGACAGAAAAACATGCTCAGGGCGAACACCGAAAACCAAGTCACCTTCCGCCCCTTCCAACAGTGTGGGTACGGCTTCGTCGTGACCATTCAGTCGCACCGTTTCCGAGCCAGGCGCGACCTTTCCCTGAAACGGCAGGAAGTTCATCGAAGGAGACCCGATAAAATCTGCAACGAACATCGTAGCTGGTTTGTCGTAGATTTCCTGAGGTGTGCCGAATTGCTCGATCACAGCGTTGTTCATCACCACGATCTTGTCCCCCATTTGCATGGCTTCCAGCTGATCATGTGTGACGTAAACAGTGGTCGCCCCCATGCGATCATGAAGCGCGCGCAGTTCTTCGGCCATGTGCTCACGAAATTCGGCATCCAGGGCACCAAGAGGTTCGTCCATCATGAACGCCTTGGGTTCGCGAACAATCGCGCGTCCAAGCGCCACGCGCTGCCTATCGCCGCCTGACAACCCACCTACCGGGCTATCGAGGATGTCCTTGATCCCCAGAATTCCCGCGACTTCTTCTACTTTGGCTTTGACAGCAGCACGCGGCATGCCCTGCGATATCAGGGGGTAGCTGATATTTTTTCGCACGTTCATGTGCGGATACAGCGCAAACATCTGGAACACGAAGGCAATGTCTCGCTCCGATGGGGGGCGCTGGCTGATCTCCTCGCCGTCCAGGTAGATTTCACCCGACGTCGGAAGTTCCAAGCCTGCGATCATCCGCAGCGTCGTCGTCTTTCCGCAGCCGGATGGCCCTAGCAACATGAAGAACTCACCGTCCTCAATCGTGAACGAGCTTTCGCGGACAGCCGTGAAATCGCCGAACATCTTCTTTACGTTTTTAACTACGATCTGGGCCATTTCTACTCCGGGAAATGGCTGACGATGATGAACATGACGGTTCCGATCAGCGTGACGATGAAAGAATATGTGAAGGCCCAAAGGACAAAGGGCTGCATAAGCATGAAGACACCCAGAGCGATGAGGATGGTCGCGATCATCTCCCATGGGCCCCGGCGAAAACGCATCAATCCGGTAAGAAACTCGCTCATTTGCGCACGGCTCCGAATGTGATCCCACGCAGCAGGTGTTTGCGCATCAGGATGGTGAAAATCATGACAGGGATCAGGAAGATCGTGGCACCTGCCGCCACTGCAGGCCAGTCCAGGCCGCCAATACCGATAATGGTTGGGATGAACGGTGGTGCAGTCTGCGCGTTCGCGGATGTCAGCAGCACGGCAAACGCGTACTCATTCCAGGCGAAGATCAGGCAAAAGATAGCTGTTGAGGCTATGCCGGTCGCGGCTTGCGGCAGCACCACTTTGTAAAACGCCTGAAACCTCGTGTAGCCATCTATGAGCGCGGCTTCTTCGTACTCTCTTGGGATTTCGTCGATGAAGCCTTTTAGCAACCAGACCGCCAAGGAAATATTCACGCCCGTATACAGCAGGATCATCCCCAGATGCGTGTCGCTTAATCCAAGGTTTCTGAACATCAGGAAGATTGGGATGGCGACAGCGACCGGTGGCATCATCCTTGTACTCAGGATAAAGAACAAAAGGTCGTCCTTGAGCGGGACCTTGAACCTGCTGAACGCATAGGCGGCCAGCGTACCAAGGAAGATACTCAAGAACGTCGAGCCAAATCCGATGATAACCGAATTCATAAAGCGCTCGCCAAACTTTGATGGCCCGACAATCACCATGTCGTATTGGCGGACGATCTCATCGGCCCAGTTCTGCGGCGGGTTCGCTTCCAAAAACTCCTGCGTCTGCCGCGTGCGCGTGGTGAAGAGATTTACATACCCTTCAAGCGTTGGGTCAAAGACCACTTTGGGTGGGTAGCTGATCGCATCGGCTGGAGACTTGAAACCTGTCAGTAAAATCCAAACCAGCGGGATCATTGTGATCAGCGCATAAGTGATGACCAGAAAACCGGCGATCCACTTGGAACGGTTCGAAGGTTCGGTTACGGAAAAACTGCTCATCTCTGTTTCACCTTGTTCAAGGCTTTGACGTAGATCGACGCAAGGCCGAACACGGTGACGAAAAGGATGATCGCATAGGCCGAGGCGTAGCCCGTACGCCACTTCTCAAACGCCTCCCGCTTGAGATTGATTGAGGTGAGTTCCGTTACAGAACCGGGCCCTCCGCCGGTTAGCTGAACCACCAGGTCGAACATCTTGAAGTTCTCGATCCCTCGAAACAGCACGGCAAGCATCAGGAACGGCAGGACCATCGGGATGGTGATCGTAAAGAACTGCCGCAGCTTGCTGGCCCTGTCGATCTCAGCCGCCTCGTAGATGTAATCGGGAATGCTGCGCAGCCCGGCCAGACAGATTAGCATCACGAAGGGGGTCCACATCCAGGTGTCGACAATAACGATCGCCCAAGGGGCCAAAGTAACGGATCCCAGCATTTCAAAGCTCGATGGATCTTTGCCTGTGAACCATGACACGATGTAGTTAAACAGCCCGATTTGAGGTTGATACAGGAACTTCCAGAAGTTCCCGACGACTGCAGGAGACAGCATCATCGGCAGCACGATGATCGTGGTCCAAAGATCGTTGCCCTTGAATTTCTTGTTGATCAACCAGGCCAAAGTAAACCCGATCAAGACCTGGAAAAAGATCGTCCAGAACAGGAAGTGCGCCGTCGCCTGCATATTTAGCCAGGTGTCCGAGTCTGTCAGAATACGCTCGTAATTCCTGAGCCCGACATCTTTGACTTCGCGCCCGATCCGGTTGGCCTTGTAGTTGGTAAAGCTCAGTTGGATGGTCCAGATCAACGGAAAGATGTTGATCGCCAGCAATAGAAAAATCGTCGGGGAGATGAATATCCAGGCGATCGCGCGGTCGGATAACCCTCGGATTTTTCGCGCAACTCGCTCGGGCGTTGCCTGGGCAACGCGATCTACGGTCCGGTCAGACATCTCTTTGCCAGTTCTTGTTGGTTTAGGACTCACGGGTGAAGGTGGAGCGGGATTGCGCCCGCTCCTGCCTGTGTCCGGACTACAGCTTGCCTTCGTCTTCGAAGACTTCAGTCCAATCTTCGATCAAAAGATTAAGAGCTTCTTGAGCTGTACCTTGATCAGCAACGACGTAGTCGTGGATGCGTTTCTGCATGGCCAGCAGGAGTTCTGCATAGGCAGGCTCTTGCCAGAAATCCTGAACCCCAGCCATTGCTTCCAGGAAGTCACCGGCAAACGGTTGGCTGTCCACGAAACCAGGATCTTCCAGCACTGAGTTATGCGCCGAGTAGCCGCCTAGCTCCCACCACTTGGCCTGCACTTCAGGCTGTGCGAACCACTTGATGTACTCAAGTGCAGCGTCCTGTTTGTCAGAGTAGCTGACAACAGAGATACCTTGTCCGCCCAGCGTCGAACCTGCCTGATTTTGCGGTGGGTTCACAAAGAAGTCGATCTTGTCACCGCCGGTATTGGGGTCAGCATAGAGACCTGGGAAGAACGCAAACCAGTTCATGGCCATGGCGACCTGACCGGACTTGAAGGCGTCCAAGCTCTCACCCATGTAAGAGTTGGTATATCCCGGAGGCGTCGCCGTTTCGTAGAATTCCTTATAGAATTCCAGCGCCTCTACCGCTTCGGGTGAGTTTACGGCGCCTTCCATGTCATATGAGCCCGGGGTGTTTTCGTATTTAAAGCCCCAAGGATACAGTGCTCCGGTCACACCCATGGTGATCCCTTCCGAGCCGCGCTCGGTAAAGATAGCTGCGCCGTAGACTGTCTTGCCGTCGATCTCACGACCCTGAAAGAACTGGGCGATCTGTAATAGTTCTTTCTGAGATTCAGGCTCACGTAAATCCTGACCAGTTGCTTCTTTGTATGCGGCTTGGATTTCAGGATTTTCGAACCAGTCCTTGCGATAGAACCAGCCATTCGCATCGCCCATCGCAGGCAGGGCATAGTAATTGGGTGTGCCCTTGGGCCAAGTTGAATAGGCGTAGACAGTGGCCGGCGCGAAATCGTCCATGCTGATGCCTTCAGCATCGAAGAAGTCGTTCAGTTTGACATAGTGGCCATTTTCAGCGCCACCGCCGATCCATTGGCTGTCACCAATAAGCAGATCGCAGAGCTTACCACCGGAATTCAGCTCATTCAGCATCCGGTCCGCAAAATTTGGCCAGGGAACAAATTCGAAGTTCATCGTGTGGCCGGATTCTGCTTCGAATTCTTTTGATAGTTCGACAAGCGCGTTGGCCGGGTCCCATGCAGCCCAACATAGCGTCAGATCTTCAGCATTTGCCTTGGTAGAAAGAGTAGTAGCGGCAAGGACTATTGCGCTGGCCGAGGCCAGTTTTGTGTAAGTCATCCATTCCTCCCTTTTTGCGCCGTCAATCGAGGATGTGCGAATCGCGGCATACTTCCAAGGCTATTTGAGGTACGCACCTCATGTCCAGATTTTTTTGAGGTTCGTACCTCAAACTGTCAGAAGAGGCCGTCAGATATTCTTTTAGCTGTTGATTGGCTTTGTTGCGCAAAGGTTGGGTGAGGGATTCATCTTGTGAATCCAGCGTGGTAGCTGGACTGCATGAGCAGACCTATCCCGCCGAGCTACAAGACCAAGAACTGGCCAGCCTACAATGAAGCCCTCAAGCAACGTGGCTCCCTGGCGATCTGATTTGATCCGGACATGGTTTGGGTACCACCGCCGACCGGTAAGCAAGGCCGGCAGCCGCAGTATAGCGGCGCTGCGATTCAGACATGCCTGACGACGATGAAGGTCCTCTTCGGCATGGCCCTCAGGCAGACCACGGACTTCGTGGAGAGCCTGCTGCGCCTGGTCGGCCTCGACTGGTCGGTGCCGGATTTCAGCACGCTGAGCAGGCGCCAGAAGACCCTGGCGGTTTCCATACCCTATCGCGGCTAGCAAGGTTCCCTGAACCTTCTGATCGACAGCGCCGGCTTCAAGGCGGAGGGCCAAGGCGAATGGCATGCCCGCAAGCATGGCCGCGCGAAACGCCGTCTCTGGCGCAAGATCCACATCGGCGTTGACGAACAGACGCTGGAGATCCGCGCCATCGAAATCACCGGTAACAACATCGGTGATGCGCCCATGCTGCCTGAACTACTCAGCCAGATCCCGGTCGATGTCGAGATCGCCTCGGTCACCGCAGACGGGGCGTATGACACGCGCAAATGCCACGATGCCATCGCAAACCGGGGTGCCCACGCCGTTATCCCGCCGCGCAAGAACGCAAAACCGCGAAAGCCATCGACAGCAGGCGCTATCGCCCGTAACGAGGCGCTGTGCGCCTCGAAATACCTTGGCCGTGCCATCCGGCGAAATTGGAGCGGATACCACCGCCGCAGTCGCGCCGAAACGAAGATGCACTGCGTGAAGCTGTTGGGGCAGAGCCTCATGGCGCGCGACTTCGAGCGTCCAGTCGCCGAACTCCCAATCCGTGCAGCCGTCCTGAACAGCTAAACCGCGCTCGGCATACCGGTCACAGAGCCCACAGGATAAGTACGTCCGGGGAAAAGGGAAGTCCGGGCTTCAGGCTCTTCGCGCAACAAAGCCTAGCTGGAGTGCTAAATTGCGCCCCTTAAACCCTGAAGCTTCTCGCCGCTCAATAGGCTGGTTCCTTTATGAATGTCAAACCGTTACGCCTTGCAGAACCTGTTCCCGCGATAGCTCGTCCCGCGTGCCTTGCATCAGGACCGCGCCGCGCCGCAGGACGATGAACTTGTCGGCAAGATCATAGGCGAAATCGAAATACTGCTCGACCAGAATGATGGCCATCTCTCCTTTGGTTCGGAGGTGACGAATTACTTCGCCGATCTGCTGGATGATGTTGGGCTGAATGCCTTCGGTTGGTTCGTCCAGCAGCAAAAGTTGAGGCTTGGCGATCAGCGCCCGGGCGATGGCAAGTTGCTGTTGCTGGCCACCCGACAGATCACCCCCGCGCCGGTTCTGCATTTTCTTCAGCACCGGGAACATATCGAAGATCTCGTCCGGAACGAAATGTTCGCTTGCTGACAGGCAGGCAAAACCGGTTTCCAGATTTTCGCGCACAGTCAGCAACGGGAAAATCTCGCGCCCCTGCGGCACATAGGCCACGCCTTTCCACGCCATGCGATGGGCTGGCAGAGGCGGCAGGGCCTCGTCATTCAGCATCAGATCGCCGCCCGAGCGCGGATGCGTGCCCGAGATCGCCTTGATCAGGCTGGTCTTGCCCACACCATTGGTGCCCATCACGCAAGTCACCTCTCCTCGCGCGGCCTCCAACGAGATACAGTTGAGGATTTGCGAGTGCCCGTAATGCAGGGTCAGATCGGTCAGTTTCAGCATTGTTTAGCGCCCCAGATAAACGTCGATGACATCCTGATTTGATGTGACATGATCCAGCGAACCTTCGGCCAGAACCGAGCCTTCATGCAGAACCGTGACCCGACAATTCAGGCGGCGGACGAACTCCATGTCATGTTCCACAACCACGACGGCGCGGGTCTTGGCGGCCTGTACCAGCAGGTCGGTTGTGTGTTCGCGTTCTTGCGAGGTCATCCCGGCGGCGGGTTCGTCCACTAGCAACAGACGTGGTTCCTGCGCCAGTAGCATCCCGATTTCCAACCATTGCTTTTGTCCGTGGCTTAGTTCGCCGGATTTGCGGAGCAGTTCGCCATACAGGCCAATCTCAGCGGCCAGTTCCTCGACCTTCTCCAGATGATCCGTCGAAGGGCGATAGAACAGCACACCCAGCCAGCCCCGTTTATTCTTCAACGCCATCAGCAGGTTTTCCTGCACGGTCTGGTCCTCGAACACGGTGGGTTTCTGGAACTTACGCCCGATGCCGGCTTGCGCGATCTTGGCCTCGCTCATTCGCAGCAGGGAAACGGATTTCTCACCCCAGGTTACCCGGCCCTCGTCAGGCCGGGTCTTGCCGGTGACAATATCCATGAAGGTCGTTTTACCTGCCCCGTTCGGCCCGATAACCGCGCGAAGCTCGGCCTTGCCAATCTGGAAGGACAGGTTGTTGATGGCGCGGAACCCGTCGAAGGTGACTGAAACGCCGCTGACCTCCAGCAGAGTGCTCATTCCAAGGCCTCCATTTCGCGCAATGCGCTTTCATCGGGTCCAAGCGGGGCACCGTAGCGTTGCGGCGCGCAGTGGTTGGTCCAGAGGTCGAATAGCCCTCCAATACCCTTTGGTGCGAACAGGGTTACCAGCACGAATGAGACGCCCAGCAGCACCTGCCACCAGTCGACCCATTTGATCGTGTAGAACCCAAGTGGGATGTCCGGCGCTTGTCCACCTGTGAACCATGTGCTGAGCAGGCTGACAAACGCCGCGCCGATGACCGCTCCATACAGGCGACCACGCCCGCCGATGGCGACCCAGACGGCAAGATATATCGAGGCAATGGGGGCCATCTCCTCGGGGTTGATGATCCCCGCCTGCGGATAATACAGCGCGCCCGCGATGGCGGCGATGCAGGCGGTCAATGTGAAGACAGCCAGCTTGTAATTCTCGACCGAATAGCCAAGGAACCGCACTCGCGCCTCATTATCGCGGATGCCGCGGATAACCGAGCCGAACTTGCCCGCCACGATCCATGCCGCCAGCATGTAGCCCAGCCCCAGGGCCAGCGCTGAGGCCCAGAGGAACCAGATTGACACCAAGTCCTGCGAGGCCGTGACGCCCGGCAGGTTCTGCAGGCCCGACAGGCCGTTGTTGCCACGCATACCGCTGTCGTTCTGGAACAGGTACAGCGCCAGTGCCAATGTCATGGCTTGGGTCAGGATCGACAGGTAGACACCCGTGACCCGGCTGCGGAACGCCAGCCAACCAAAGATCAGTGCCAGAAGGCCCGGCACCAGCACGACCAGCGCCAGTTGCAGGAACAGGCTGTCCGAAAAGGCCCAGATCAGCGGGAATTCGGACGATCCGACGACGCCGAAGATTTGCGTGCCGATGGCATCCACGACCTCGGCCGATGTTGGCGGAATGTCGGCTTGGGAGAGCGACTCCACCACGATCAGGCGGGTACGTTCATACATCAGCCACATGCCGATCATGTAGCCGCCCAGCCCGAAGAACGCGAAATGGCCGAGGGACAGGATGCCCGTAAATCCCCAGACCAAATCCATGGCCACAGCGATCAGGCAAAGGCACAGGGTCTTGCCCAGCGTTTTGACAAAGCTGGTCGAGATCACGCCAATCCCGAACCCTTCGGACAGGACGGTGACGCCCAACGTGAACAGGGAGAGGATGGCCAGAAAGACCAGTACCGATGGGTTTTTGGCGACAAAGCTGCGTTCCATGGCTCAATCCCCCGCCGCACGACCTTTGAGGGCAATGATGCCCCTTGGCCGGAACTGGATGAAAATGATGATGAAGATGATCATGTATGTTTGCGCGGCGAGGGTGTTCGAGGGGTTCATCCACTCGATCCCCTTTTGCAGGAAGCCGATCATGCCCGCACCTGCCAGCGCGCCCCAGATGTTTCCGACGCCGCCAACAACCACGGTCATGAAGCTTTGCACGATATAGTCGCTGCCCAGATCGGACGTGACCTTTGCGAACAGACCAATCGCAACCCCGGCAATCCCGGCGATGCCCGAGCCCAAGCCGAAGGTCAGCATATTCACCCGCCCCGGATTGATACCCATCGACCCGGCCATGCGTGGGTTCTGTGTCACCGCGCGCATCTCAAGCCCAAGCCGCGTGCGCTTCATAATGTAGAGGAACAGTCCCAAAAAGATCGTCGCCAGCACAAAGATCGCGATGCGGATATAACTGATCGAAACCACATCGTTCAGCACCCACGCCCCATCCAGCCAGCCGGGCGCGGTCAGCGGGCGGGCCTGCGTGCCAAAAATGTTCTTGGCCAGCTGTTGCAGTGCGATTGAGATGCCAAAGGTCGCCAGCAGCGTCTCAAGCGGACGGGCATAGAGCCAGCGGATAACTAGCCGCTCCATCGCGACGCCCATCGCGAAGGTGACGGCAAAGGCCATCGGGATGGCGACGATTATCGACAGCGTGTGGTCGGGGATGAACTGCTGCACCACGTATCCGGTATAGGCGCCCATCATGATGAACTCACCATGAGCCATGTTGATCACACCCATCACGCCGAAGGTGATCGCCAGACCGATGGCTGCCAAGAAATAGATCGACGCCAATGAGATCGCGTCCAGTGTCAGGTCGAGCGTCTGGTTCAGGCCGACCTTCAGCTCGATCTGTTCAAGTGCCTGCACTGCAGCTGCGGTCACTTCGGGCGAGGGTTCCGTGTAGGTATCAATGAACACATGTTCAGCCAGCGCCGTGTTTATGTCGGCCTCGGTTACCAAGGCGGGAACGACCCTTGCCTCTGCCAAGGCTACATATGCCCGAGCGCGCGTTTCATCTGTATTCAGTTGCGCAAGCGGAATGTCACCAACGCGACCCCCGTCAATATTGGCCGCAAGAGCTGTCCGGATATCATCCCGTGACAAGCGTGGGGGCGCCAGATTGCCAGTGACCAGCAAGTCATAGGCCTCATCGCGCGTCAAATCACTCGAACCCGGTTCTAAAACGGCGGCGATATTCACATTAGACGGAAGTTCCGGTGCTGCTTGTCGCGTCGTCGCGATCAGTGGATTTAATGCGCCACGGACGTCCACGCCCAGATCGTCGGACATCTGCTCAATCGCAGCCACGCGCGCCGCGGTATCTTCGTCATATCCAATCGTCAGCAACCGTTCGAGCCGTTGTTTGTGAGCTTTCAGATCAGCATCAGCTTCATCGGCAATCGACGCGCGTAGGGGCTCCAGCAAAGCACGTTCGGGGTCACGTTGGATGGATTGCAAAGCGGCCAGCCGCCGAGCGCGGTCCGGATCTGTTAGCTGGTACTGCACCAGAGCCGTGCCAATCATCGCGCGGATGCCGCTATTGGGCTTCAACTGCTTCAGGTTGGATTTCTCGAAAATACCAACGACCTCGCCAGTATCGAAATCGGTAAGCTCATACGACCGGCCTTCGACCTTTTTGCCTGCAAAGAACAGGCCGTCCGACTTGCGCATCCACACGTCCTTGGCGGCCCATGTCTCAAGCATCACCTGCGCTTGCGGCAACCCGCTGCTGGCAATCGCATCAATCGCGGGCCCGATTGTCTTGCGTGAGCTTTTGGCGATGATCTCCTGATGCTCTTGCAGGATCGGTTGCAGACCGGCCTCTTGCGCGTTGGCGGTCAGGTGGGCGCATAGAATTGCGAGGCCCGCAAGGAAAAGTCGTAACATGTGGTGAAACCCGAGTGTCTTTGGGGGCAAGGCGGGCATCACACCCACCTTGCGTGTCGGTTAGTAGTTCGACAGGGTCTGAACGCAGGTCTCGGTCTCGGTGTTGTACATACCGCAGCCCAGCTCTTTCCAATCCGATACCAGCACCGCCGATTCCGGTAGGAAGTCGGTCCAGGCGTCGCCCGGCACAACGTCGGTTTCGCTGATGATGTCGAACTGGCCGTCTTCCTGAATCTCACCGATCAGAACCGGCTTGGCCAAATGGTGGTTCGGCAGCATGACAGCGGTTCCACCGGTCAGGTTCGGGAATTCCTGCCCGTACATCGCGGCGCGCACGGCATCTACGTCGGTCGAACCGGCCTCGGTCGCGGCGTTAACCCACATGTTGAAACCGATGTAATGTGCCTCCATCGGGTCGTTGGTCACCCGGTCTTCGCCCATGGTAGCTTTCCATGTTTCAACAAATTCAGTGTTGGCGTCGGTATCCGCCGACTGAAAGTAATTCCAAGCAGCCAGATGGCCCACAAGGTTGGTTGTATCCAGGCCCGACAGTTCTTCCTCTCCGACCGAGAACGCAACGACCGGAATGTCATCCGCCGAGACGCCAGCCGCAGCCAGTTCCTTGTAGAAGCCGATGTTGGCGTCGCCATTGATGGTTGAGATCACTCCGACCTTCTTACCATCCGCACCCAGCGCAACCACATCCGCCACGATCTTGGACCAGTCGGAATGGCCAAAGGGCGTGTAGTTGACGAAGATATCACCGTCCGCGATGCCCTTTTGCTTCAGATAGCTTTCGAGGATATTGTTGGTGGTGCGGGGATAGACATAGTCTGTGCCAAGCAGCGCGAATTTCTCAACGCCAAGCTCGTCGAGGAAATAGTCGGTCGCCGGGATCGCTTGTTGGTTCGGCGCGGCACCGGTATAGAAGACGTTTTTCGAGCTTTCTTCACCCTCATACTGCACCGGATAAAACAGAAGGCCGTTCAGTTCCTCAATCACCGGCAGCACCGATTTGCGGCTGACGGACGTCCAATTGCCAAAGATCACATCCACCTCATGCACGGTCAGTAGCTCACGCGCTTTTTCCGCAAACAGCGGCCAGTCGGATGCAGGATCAACCACAACTGCCTCAAGCTGCTTGCCCAGCAGGCCGCCTTTGGCGTTCTGCTGGTCGATCAGCATCAACATCGTGTCTTTCAGCGTGGTTTCCGAAATCGCCATAGTGCCTGACAACGAGTGCAGTACGCCGACTTTGATCGTGTCTTCAGCAGACAGAGCGGCCGTTGCCATGGCGGCAAAGACAACCGATCCGAAGAGCGTGGATTTGAGAGATGTCATGTAATTCTCCTGGCGGGGCGGGCACAGAAGCCTTGCGTTGACACGCTGTCTTCTACTACCTGATCCCCGCAACTGTATGTTGCGTTACGTGTGGCGGTTGTGTCCGAGGTCCAATTCGCGCAGCCGTCACACACCCCCGGCGGTCGTTAGCCCGGCAGGCCCCACATCGATTCTGCATTGCAGCGAAATAGGCAAATCTGGCCCCATAGCATTCTGGCAAAGTGGACTGATATGCCCGATTTTTGATCTACATGCTGCATGCGTGATTAAAAATTGCACTTACGGTACGGGACTTGGTCGAAAATCTGCACCTGTCGATAGAGTTTCGACATCCCAAAGGTGAAAAAGCGCCAAACGTTCATGACGCGAAAGCCGCTGCCATCACTCAATTCACGCCCATATCGTCAGCGTCACATGCGAGACCGCCACGCGCTGAAGGCCGGGTTACGCTGTCGGCCAAACTGTTCCACGGGCGCAGTGTGATTGATCGCTTGCGGCCGGCGGGTTCGTTCAAATGTCTCTTCCCACGCGGACACGGCAGCCAATTGGACGCCGTGCTTTTGAACACGGCTGGTGGTGTTACTGGCGGTGATGATTTCCGGTTTTCAGGCCGCGCAGGCCGGGGCACCGAACTGACAGTGACCACGCAGGCTTGTGAGCGGGCATACAAAGCACAACCCGGTCAGGCCGCACGCATCGTCAACACTTTAACCGCCGGTCCGCAGGCAAGGCTGAACTGGCTTCCGCAAGAGACGATCCTGTACAGTGGCAGCGCATTAAACCGGCGCTTGCGTATTGATTTGGCCGAGGATGCCTCGGCCCTTATGGTTGAACCTTTGATCTTTGGTCGTACCGCGATGGGTGAAACTCTGACGGATATCCGCCTCAGCGATCGGATCGAGATTCGGCGCAACGAAAGGATGGTGTTTCTGGACGCCACCCGGTTCACCGGCGACCTTAGCGCGCATCTGGCCCGTCAGCACATTGCAGATGGCGCGGGCGCGATGGCCTTAGTCGCATTTGCCTCGCCCAGGGCCGAAGGGCATCTGAAGGCAATCCGCCAGATGCTGCCCGATACCGCCGGGGCCAGCCTGTTTCAACCTGACCTGCTGGTCGTCCGACTGCTGGCCAAGAACGGGTATGCCCTGCGCCGAAGTCTGATGCCCGTGCTTCGGCGACTGAACAACGACTCGCTTCCAAGATGCTGGACAATCTGACATGAACCTGACTCCCCGTGAAAAAGACAAACTGCTGGTCGCCATGGCCGCTGAAGTTGCCCGTAAACGACTGGCCCGTGGTGTCAAACTGAACCATCCCGAGGCGATTGCCCTTATCACCAGCGCCGTGGTTGAAGGCGCACGCGACGGGCGGTCGGTCGCCGATATGATGCAAGCCGGGGCCGAGGTGATCACCCGCGCGCAATGCATGGAAGGCGTCCCCGAGATGATTCACGAGGTTCAAGTTGAGGCCACCTTTCCCGACGGCACCAAGCTGGTGACCGTTCACAACCCTATTCGCTAAAAAAAGGAACACTGATATGACCCGCATGCTTTTCCCTGTTCTGATCCTGGCTGGCCCCGCCGCCGCGCATAACGGCACGCATATCCACGCGCATGGCACGGACTATGCCGCTCTGGCCGTGGGCCTCGCGATTGTCGCGTTGGCTGCTGTTGCCTTGATGGTGAAGCTAAACAAATGATCCCCGGCGAGCATTTCCCCGCTGAAGGCGAAATCACGTTCAACCTGGGCGCCGAGCCGTTGACGCTGATGGTCGCCAATACTGGCGACCGCCCGATTCAGGTCGGCTCGCACTATCATTTTGCCGAGACCAACCCGGCGCTGGAATTCGACCGCGCTGCCGCCCATGGCCTGCGTCTGGACATCGCCCCCGGCACCGCCGTGCGGTTCGAACCGGGACAGGAACGCGAGGTTTCGCTGATCCCGATCGGCGGCGCACGCAAGGTCTATGGGTTCAATCAAAAGGTCATGGGGGCGTTGTGATGCCAGCAAAAATCAAACGCTCCGACTATGCCGCCATGTTCGGCCCCACCACCGGCGATAAAATGCGGCTGGCCGATACCGACCTGATCATCGAGGTCGAACGCGATCTGACCATCTATGGCGAAGAGGTCAAGTTCGGCGGCGGGAAAGTGATCCGCGACGGGATGGGGCAGTCTCAGGTCACACGGGACAAGGGGGCGGTGGATACAGTCATCACCAATGCGCTGATCGTGGATCATTCGGGTGTCTACAAGGCGGATGTCGGTCTGAAAGACGGGCGTATCGCCAGGATCGGCAAGGCGGGGAACCCCGACACGCAGCCAGGTGTCGACATTATCATCGGCCCCGGCACCGAAGCCATCGCGGGCGAGGGGCGCATCCTGACCGCAGGCGGGTTCGACAGCCATATCCACTTCATTTGCCCTCAGCAGATCGAAGACGCGCTGCATTCCGGCCTGACCACCATGTTAGGCGGCGGCACGGGTCCGGCCCATGGCACGCTGGCCACCACCTGCACCCCCGGCCCCTGGCATATCGGACGGATGTTGCAGGCGGCGGATGCCTTCCCGATGAACCTCGCCTTTGCGGGCAAGGGCAACGCCTCATTGCCAGCTGCGCTCGAGGAACAGGTCAATGCCGGGGCCTGCGCTCTGAAACTGCATGAGGATTGGGGCACGACCCCTGCCGCCATCGACTGCTGCCTGTCGGTGGCCGATTCGATGGATGTACAGGTGATGATCCACACCGATACTCTGAACGAATCCGGTTTCGTCGAAAACACTGTCGCCGCCATGAAAGGACGCACCATCCACGCCTTCCACACCGAAGGCGCAGGTGGCGGCCATGCCCCTGACATCATCAAGATTTGTGGCGAGAATCACGTTCTTCCCTCCTCGACCAACCCGACGCGACCTTTCACTGTAAACACGGTCGAGGAACATCTGGATATGCTGATGGTCTGCCATCACCTCGACAAGTCCATCCCCGAGGACGTAGCCTTTGCCGAAAGCCGCATCCGGTGCGAGACCATCGCGGCCGAGGATATCCTGCACGACATGGGTGCGTTCTCGATCATCGCGTCTGACAGCCAGGCCATGGGCCGGGTCGGAGAGGTGCTGATCCGCACATGGCAAACCGCCGACAAGATGAAGAAACAGCGAGGGCGTCTGACCGAGGAAACCGGTGAAAACGACAACCTGCGGGTCCGCCGTTACATCGCCAAGTACACCATCAACCCGGCGATTGCCCACGGTCTGAGCCATGAAATCGGCAGCATCGAGGTAGGCAAGCGCGCCGATCTTGTCCTGTGGAACCCGGCCTTTTTCGGCGTGAAACCCGAGATGGTTCTGCTGGGCGGTACAATTGCCTGCGCGCAGATGGGTGACCCAAATGCCTCGATCCCGACACCGCAACCTGTTTACAGCCGTCCGATGTTCGGGGCTTATGGGCGGTCGGTGGAGCACTCGGCGATTACCTTTGTCTCGGCAGCAGCGCAGGCGGACGGGATCGGTGAAACTCTAGGCCTGGCCAAGAAAACAGTCGCCGTGCGGAACACACGCGAGATTGGCAAACGCAATTTGCTGCTAAACGATGCGACGCCCCATGTCGAAGTAGACGCGGAAACCTACGAGGTCCGCGCCGATGGTGAATTGCTGACCTGCCAACCTGCCGAGGTGCTGCCGATGGCGCAGCGATACTTTATGTTCTGAGATACAAGGAGCACCAAGATGACCACCGCGATCAAAACCGCTCGTATCTACCACGACCATGCGCATGCACCCGCTCATGCGCAGGTCTCGCTGGACTATGATGGCCGCTTCCTGCGCCGCAAGATGCTGGCCACGGATGATGGCGAGGCGTTTCTGGTTGATCTCTCCAACACCAAATCGCTGGATCATGGCGGGGTTCTGGTATTGGAAGACGGTCGTGAGATTGAAATCGTCGCGGCCCCCGAAGAGCTGCTGGAGGTAAAGGGCGACCACCTGCTGCGCCTTGCCTGGCATATCGGCAACCGGCACACACCCTGCCAAATCGAATCTGACAGGCTGCTGATCCAGCGCGATCACGTCATTCGCGACATGCTGATGAAACTGGGTGCCGATATTCGCGAAGTCGTCGAACCCTTCACCCCCGAAGGCGGGGCCTATGGCCACGGCAGGACCCATGGTCACGCCCACTAGCTCTGACATCCTGACACTGACCCAATGGTTGTCCCCCGCCTATCCGGTTGGGGGCTTCGCCTATTCCCACGGGCTGGAGGCAGCGATTGAACTGGGCCGGGTCGCCAGCGCAAACCAGACAGGCGACTGGGTCGCCACGATACTGCAACATGGCTCGGGCTGGAATGACGCGCTATTTCTTGTGGCCGCGTATAACGCCGATGACAGGGCCGCGTTGGCCCGAATCGATGCCTCCGCCCGCGCCTTTTGCGCCGGGTCGGAACGGCTGATGGAATCCGACCTTCTGGGTCAGGCTTTCGGATCCGTGACCGGAGATATCTGGGGGCTCGACCTGCGGCGCCTCACCTACCCGGTCGCGGTGGGCCGTGCCGCGCGGATGCAGAATCTGCCGCGCCCGCTGGTGTCGCAGATGTTCCTTCAGGCCTTCATGAGCAATCTTGTGGCCTGCGCAACCCGCCTTGTCCCTTTGGGACAGACCGATGCTCAGCGGCTGATTCGTGATCTGACCCCGCTCTGCACTTCGATTGCGGAAACAGCACAACACACGGGCCTTGATGAACTGGGTTCAACCGCATTCCTGTCCGATATCTTGTCGATGAAACATGAAACTCAATATTCAAGGATATTCCGAACATGAGCAGTATGAACGGCCCCCTGCGCGTTGGTATCGGCGGCCCGGTTGGCGCTGGTAAAACGACCCTGACTGCCGCTTTGGCAGAGGCCCTGGGCGAGGCCTTTTCGATTGGTGTCATCACCAACGACATTTATACGCAAGAGGATGCCGAAGCGTTGATGCGGATGCAGATTCTGCCCCGGGACCGGATTATCGGTGTCGAAACCGGCGGTTGCCCGCATACCGCGATCCGCGAGGATGCCTCGATCAATCTGGCCGCCGTGGCAGAGATGCAGGCCCGTCACCCCGGCTTGGATATAGTTCTGATCGAAAGCGGCGGCGACAATTTGTCGGCCACATTCAGCCCGGAACTGGCGGACCTGACACTCTACGTGATCGACGTTGCAGCGGGTGAGGAAATTCCGCGCAAGGGCGGTCCTGCGATAACGAAATCGGACATTCTGATCATCAACAAAACAGATCTCGCCCCCCATGTCGGCGCGTCGCTCGAAGTGATGGAGCGCGACGCCACGCAAATTCGAAAGGGCCGACCTTTCGTGTTTTCGGCCCTACGCCACCGAACGGGCGTTGACGCGATCGTCAGTTTGTTAGCGCAGATTGGGGGTCTGAAAATTGCAGATGGATGTGTTGCAGAGGCTTCTGGCGGTTGACGTGTGCCTTTGACGGCGGAATGACGACCGAACCATGTAGCTCGTAGTCCGCTCACAATTTCGTTCTTGGGCGCGGCGAACCGGCCCGATCGCCGATACAGTGCTCCACCGCAAGGTGTCGTGCCGACACCCCCCGAGGATGAACGCAATCGTCATCAATGGGTTATCTTCGGCAAGTCTCCGAAAGAGCTCGTTTGTCTCGTTGCTCGAAGGGTCCACCAGTACTTGCAACCAGTCTTCGCCTTGCCTCAGTTTTCCACTTCAAAATTTGTTGGCGTAACCTGACCATGTTGATCAGTTTATGGGATATGGCCAAAGTATAGAACCCGCCTGAGCATTGGACTTTAGACACTAGGCGACGTGTTTGGGCGGCCAAGGAACCTAGTCATTTGAAGCAGCTAAGTCTGAGTACCCGAGTCCTCAGAACGTCCGAACTTGTGGGCGAAATCGGCCCGAAGCGGACGTTCATCGACACATGTCGCCGCTGCGGTGCGGTCCGTCGAACCGGCCGTTCGCTGCAGGCGCAAATTTTCAGGGTGCACGAACTCACAGTCTGCGGGACAAACCGGCCGCAAGCACATAAAACTTAAACGGCAGGTTCGTTCCGCGCTGCCGCATTCTCACACGTCAAAGCCAGCGCGCGGGCGATCTCGCGCAGATGGACGTGGCCGGTGCCGCAGCAGCCGCCGAAGATGTCCATATGCGGATAGCGCGTCCGCAGGTCGCCCAGTTGCTGGCCAAGTTCCACAGGGTTGCCATCTTCGATATGGCCCAGTTTGCACAATGCGATTTTCTCCATCTTGGAGGCATTGGGCCGCACGCCACGCAGGCGGTTTATCCAGTTGCCATCGGTCAGTGCCGGTTCGTATTCCAATGGGTGCGAGCAGTTGAGCAGGTAATAGTCCGGGGCGGCGTCCCCGGCTTGACAGTCAATCTCAGTAATGGCGTCCGCCAATGTAGGCCCGGAGCGCAGCCGATGAGAACTGTCTAGCGTCAGTAAAACGGTCAGCGGAACGCCTATGCCCGCCGCAGCGCGGGACACGCCGACAGCCTCGGGAATGTTGTTGAAGGTTGCCGCGCAGGCGAAATCCACATTTGCCGCTTTCAGCGTTTCCAGTTGCACCGAATGATAGTCTTCAGCACTTTCGATGGCAATTTCGGTGTTCAACCCATAGGCATCGCCACGCGGCCCAATGCAGCCGCCGATCAGAAGTTGCGGGATCTGGCCAGCATAGGGCTTTGCGATTTCACGCAGGAACTCGATGCTGGCGATATTGGCCTCGGCCAGACCAGCGGGAGAATAGCCCAGCTTTGCCCCCCCAATCGGGACTGGCGCGACAATCCAACCCGGTCAGCATGAACGACAGGCCAAATTCGGCGGCGACGTCCAGCATGTCTGACATGACCTGTCGCATGGCCGTTACTGCCTTGGGATTGTCCAGCAGCGGGAACATGGCGAACTCAGGCAGTTCGAAACCGTGGCGATACATGATTTCAGTTTCGGTGCCTCCTTCGGTCAAGAAAATTGCGCCGGTGCCAGTGGCCGGGGTTGGATTAGTGCGGGTCATGCCTCACGCCTCCGGCTTGATGTTCTGGTTAAAGCGAAAGCGGTTCTGCGGGTCGTATTTCGCCTTGATTTCGACCAGCCGTTGATAGTTTGCCCCGAAGGTCGCACGGGTCAGCGCATCATTGTCTTCGCCATGGCCGGGAAAATTGAGATAAGCTCGGCCCTCGTGCCCGAAGCGTGCGGCACTTTCCCAGCCATCGCGCGCCCAGGCAATGTTTGCAGCGTCGTCTGCTGCATCCGGCCAGACGCCATCGAGCGAATACATCCATCCGAAAGAGCGGTCGCCAAAGGCGGTGGCATCTGCAGGCACGCGCGCAGTGGCCCCGCCGAAGTTCCAAAGTGAGGAGATCGAGTTTTCCGACGGCGCGGCCTCAGCATTGGCCATGGCAAGATCAATCATCTCGTCAGAAAGATCGGTCAGGTAGCGCGCCTTCCAATAGCAACGGAAGTCACCGGCGGGCATCAGCGTGTCAAACAGCGTCTGAACCTCGCAATAGTCCATCCGGCCCGAGAAATCGGTGACCATGTTACCCAGCTCTCGCAGGGGTTGCATCAGCACTTCGCCTTCGGCCGCGTCTCCGTTGTACACGCAGGCCAGAGTATAAACGCGCTTGCCCCAGCTTTCCTCGGGGAAGTCTTCGCCGCCTGCGGTGGAAAACTCACACAGTGACCCGATCAGCCCGTCATGTTTGAGCATAAAATCCCGCCAGGCGCGGATCGGGCCAGGGCCATCTTCAACTGCGTAAATCGGGGCGGCGAACATTACTTCGGGCCCGGCCGGGTGTAGGGAGAATTCGAACCGGGTCACCACACCAAAGTTACCGCCACCGCCCCTGAGCGCCCAGAGAAGCTCTGGATTCTCATCAGCGCTGGTATGAACCAGTTGGCCATCGGCCGTCACCACATCCGCCGCCACGAGGTTGTCAATCGACAGCCCGTGCTTGGCCCGCAGCCAGCCGATGCCACCCGAGAGTGTCAACCCTGCCACGCCGGTATCCGAGATAAGTCCGCCGGGGGTGGCCAGCCCATGGGTCTGGGTGGCCTTGTCCACGTCACCCCAGAGTGCGCCGCCCTCCACCGAAGCGATGCGTCGTTCGGCATCAACACTGACACCTCGCATCTGGGTAAGGTCAATCATCAATCCGCCATCGCAAACCGCATGGCCCGCAACGTTATGGCCGCCCGCGCGGATTGAAATGCCCAGATTATGGGATGCGGCATGGCGCACAGCTGCCATCACATCCTGCGCATTCTTACACCGCGCAATCAGCGCGGGTCGCCTGTCGATCATCGCGTTCCAGACGCCGCGGGCCGCGTCATAGCCGTCTGCCCCTGCTGTAAGAAGCTCACCTTCAAAGCCGGTAATATGTGTGTCTGGGGTGCTCATGATCAAATCCTTTCCTTCATATTCAGAAAGGCTAACGCATCGGGCTTGGCGCGCTCAGTGGCAATTTTGCCAGTTTTGCGGCATACTGGACAAGCGATTATGGCAAATCGGCCGGAACCGGGCCGTTTTGGACATTTGTGCCGTAAGGGGGAATTGAGAAAATGGCAAAAAAGCCGCAGATCTTGTTGCTGGCCGCGCCAGAGACTTCGGCTTCGGTGCTTTATGGGCTTTATGATGTGTTGATGTCGGCGGGGGCTGTTTATCTGGATATGGTGATCGGCAAACCAGGGGATGAGTTGCTGGACGTGAAGATTGTCACCGCCAACGGAAAGCCATTCCGTTGTATTGGTAATATCCCGGTGGAGCCGCACGCCGCCATCGGCGATATAGAGACCCCTGATGCGGTGGTTGTCTGTGACATGTACACCACGATCTACGATGTGCCTCACGGGCGCTACCCGCGTGAGATTGCCTGGCTGAAGGCGATGCATGCAGGCGGGGCGCTGTTGTCGTCGGTCTGCTCGGGATCGCTACTCTTGGCCGAAGGGGGCTTGCTGGATGGCCATCGCGCCACAGCGCATTGGGCCTATCGTGACATGTTCCAACGGCATTTCCCCAAGATTTCGTTCCAGACGGAATCGGTGCTGTGCCTAGCGGCGGAGAGAGACCGGATCGTCACCGCCGGGGGCGTCAGCGCCTGGCATGATTTGGTGGTCTACCTGATTGCACGCTTCTGTGGTTATCAGGTTGCGATTGAAACCGCTAAGGTGTTCCTGATCGGAGGGCACGCCGAAGGCCAGTCACCATATGCGGTGATGACAAGGCCCATGGAATCCAACGACGGCCCGATCACCGACAGTCAGGAATGGATTGCAGAACATTACGCTACCCCCAACCCGGTGGAGAAGATGGTTGAACGTTCAGGCCTCAACCCGCGCACGTTTTCACGCCGCTTCCGAACGGCCACGGGCTTTGCCCCGATCGAATATGTGCAGGCGCTGAGGGTTGAAGAAGCCAAACAGATGCTGGAAATGGACCAGATGAGCAATGACGACGTGGGGGCCGCCATCGGCTATGACGATCCGGCGTCCTTTCGACGGGTTTTTAAACGCGGGACCGGCATGACACCCGCTGCCTATCGCAAGAAGTTCCAACGGATTGCCCGGATCGCACAACCGGCTTGAGCACGGCATTGCAGACATTGGTTGGGAATGCAGAATTATGCACTTTGGGCTCTTCGCGGTCATCGGATGCAACGCAGCATCCGCTAAGCTGTACGATTGCGCCATCTTCGAGGACGGCCCAATCCCGACCTTCGCCTCACCTTAACGTTGCTGCAGTCGCAGCCTGCTTACCGGCCATTCGCAGCGCGTGCAAAATCTGGAGATGATCGAACTCACACTCTACGGACAAATCCGCGGTACATGAATACAAGAGACGAGGCGCCATCAAGGTTTACCCTGCGAGCCTGACAAAGTAGCGTGTGCTCGGAGGAGTTTGCCCAATGCAAAAGTTCGACGTCGCTCGATTAGCAGCCCTGTCTGACGGTGTATTTGCGATTGCTATAACTCTTCTTGTCCTGGATCTGGATCTTCCGACCGGCACGGAGAAATCTGTTGGAACACTGATCCTTGCGGACCTTCCGAAGCTGTACGGCTGGCTGATCAGTTTCTTGGCCATCGGTGCGCTTTGGCTCCACCACCATTACATCGTCGCGCAGCTCCGGTTGGCCGACATCACGGTCCTGTTGCTCAATCTGGCCTTGCTCCTGTTCATCTCCGTCGCGCCCTGGACCACCTCGCTGATCAGCGCATACGGCGATAGCCCGGTGTCGGTAATATTGTTCTCGGGCACGCTCGGAATGGGATGGTTGTCGATTGCAATGATGGCAATGCATGCGCGCGACCGCAGCCTCCTCGTCCCGGACGCACCCGCACCGGAGCCGGGACTGGCAACAACCTTGCTTTCAATTCGGGGCACATTGATCGCGATCCTGTCCATTGCACTGGCGTTTGTTGACACCACGCTGGCAATACTTGTCTGGGTCTCGCTAATCGTGATGCACCCATTTGTCTATTACCGCTGATCGCGACCCGCAAGCCAACAACTCCCGACTGGGAATTCCGCAACTCATACCGTTGCGCAATGCCAAAGGTGGAACTCAGAATGCGCGCCGATCAGGGATGGACGGCGCGCATGGGCATATGGGCCGAGCATTCGACCGACGGCCTCACTCGAGCGTGTTCTTGTGGATAACCCCGTCCTTCATGATCAAATCGAAGTTCTGGTCCGGGTCCGCCATCAAGCTTAGATCATCCAGTGGGTTGCCGGCAACGATGATCAGGTCGGCTAAGGCACCTTGGGAAATGACGCCCTTCTCCTTGGGGTATGGGTCCCGCGGCCCTGACAGCTTCAGAAGCTGCGCATTGTCATAGGTCACCATCCGAAGCGCCTCAAAGGGCGTGTAGCCGAAATGCGACCCAAGAAGTGCCACCATCTTGTTCTGCTGGATACCGCCACCTGGCGAAAACAGTATATCGGTCCCGAAGGCGACCTTCAGGTCGTGTTTTTTTGCCAATTCATAGGCTTTTGCGGTTCCCTGAACCATTATCTCTTGCTTGGCTTTCACGAACGGGTTTGCCGCGTATTCCGAGTCATCCTCAATTGCAAAGGGTTGCAGAGAGAGCCAGATGTCCTTTTCGGCGAGAAGTGCCATGGTTTCATCGTCCAGAAGCTGGCCGTGCTCCACGACCTTGACCCCGGCTTCTACAGCTGTTCTGACGGCGGTGGGCGTGTAGGCGTGAACCGTGACGTAAGTGTTCCATGTGCTGGCCACCTCGACGGCCGCTTTTATCTCTTCCAGCGTGTACTGCTGCACATCGAGAGGGTCGAAACTCGACGAAGTGCCGCCACCTGCCGCCAATTTGATTTGCGTGGCACCCATCCGAAGTGCCTCACGCACGCGCTTGGTAACCTCGGGCACGCCGTCTGCCGTCATCAGGATCGCATTGCGTTCCCAGTAGTCCAGAGGGTCAGCCGGATTGGCAGGGACAGCGTTTTTGCTGCGGAAGTCAAAATGACCGGAGGTCTGGCTGATCGGCGGGCCCGATGGATAAATTCGCGGGCCCACAAGCTCGCCTGAATCCACCAACTTCTTGATTGCGAAGGGATTGCCGCCCATGTCTCTCACAGTGGTAAAACCGCGCATCACGGTGGCCTCAGCCCCAATCGCACCGCGCAGCGCAACCTCCGACACATCGCCCGCTGCAAGGATATCGACAGGAATTTCGGCAAAGCTAACGTGCCAGTGATTGTCGATCATGCCGGGCATCAGGGTTCCACCCTTGCCATCGATCACCGTCGCATCGCCTGGGTCGATCTCGTCGGTCGAGACGCTTTTGATTGTGGTGCCCTCTATTAGAACATTCGCGTTTTCGATCAGGTCGGGGTTCTGTCCATCAAAAACGGAGACGTTGGTTACCAGGACATCGGATGTCGACTGCGCTTGAGCCGTTCCCGCCAACATTATGGAAATTAATAAAAAAAAGCTTCTCACCTTAGATTCTCCTCGCCGCCAACTCGATTAGACTCTATGATAGAGCAACAAGTCGAACAACATTTTGGGGTGTGACAATCTGGGCAGATGTCGGCGTCTGATCGATTTTGCGTTGGCACCTATAGTGGGCGGACATCTTGGCGCTAAAGGCGCTCTGAGTGGTTGCAACCGACGGGGATTGAAAGGTGGATCGGAAATGGCACAACGCACGGCGAGCGCTGCGTCTGCTTTTCAGGGTCGGGGCGCGCGCATGACAGCGGTGATCGCTGGCCGCGGCTGTGCCGTCCGTTTCTGCCTGACGCTGCTAATCTCCGTCGGCGCAGCGGAGTATACCTGTGCCGAGGTGCTTGGCGGGCCTTCATCGGTCCGGTCCGATTTACTGCTCTCCTACGCGCCGCCCGATCCGAACTATCGCTTCGATTTCCCACGCAACCTGGTCCCCGGTTATTTCGACTGGAAGGACAGGCTCGAAGCGCGGGGAATCAAGTTCAACTTCGAGTATCTTTCGCTTGGCCAATCGACCAACGCGGCGTTTGGACCGGGTAAGGCCGTCGGCGGATTGGCACGGCTTTACGGCACTTGGCAGGCAACCTCCAACGGGTCGCTGACATTCAAGGTCGAGAACCGCCGCAGCTACACAAGCGTATCGCCGCAAGGTCTCGGAGAAGCATCCGGGGCGCTGTCGGTGACCGGCACCGTGTTCAGCGACGCTGGCACGATTCTTACCAATCTGTTTTGGACGCACACCGCTAAAGACAAGCGTTGGGCGGTTCGCTTCGGCTTGATCGACGTCACCGACTATCTCGATTCCTACGGTCTCGTCAGCCCGTACGCCGCCTTTCAAAATGCGGCCTTCAGCACCAGTCCGACGATTGCCGCGCCCAGTCAGGGTCTTGGCGTTGCCGGGGCCGCACAACTAGGTGACAACTTCCTTGTTTTCGGATCGGTGGCAGATGCCAATGCCGACCCGACGACCTCGCCGGACTTTGACGTTGTAGTGGATGGAGATCTCTTCAAGAGCCTCGATTTGGTCTACACGACGGATGTCGGTCTAGCCTTCTACAACAATGCTCATGTCACGATATGGCATTCGGATGCCGCCAGTGATGGCAGCCGTGCTGAGGACTACGGAGCGACTGTTTCGTTGTCAGCGATTTTGCAGAACGGATTTTACCCGTTCTTTCGGGCCGGGCGTTCGCGCGGAACAGCGGCCCTTTACGACCGTTCCATCTCTACCGGATTGGGGTATTTCGCGTCCAATGGCGATCTCGCCGCGGTCGGCTTTGACTGGTCCGGCGCCCGAGATATCGAGGGGACCCAGTTCACGGCAGAAGCGTTCTACCGGTTTTCGCTCTCGCCTGGTCTGGAACTGACCCCGTCGATCCAGTTCATCAATAACCCGCTGCTCGACCCTTCGGGCGACGGCATTACCCTGATCAGTTTACGCGGACGTTTCGTGTTCTGAGATATGTGGTGTGGCGCAGGCGAGCGACTGTCAGAAACCGTCCGTCAACCCGCCTTCGGTTAGTTGCGGCGCGCACGTCCAGATCCCGCCATTGCCACGGAATGTTTCAGTCCGCATGAACTGCGGCTTCCGGTCGTGAACGCGTCTTCCGTGAATTCTCGTCAGAATTTCACATGGTCGGCATTCTACTCGTCGATACTGAGCGTAGCATCGAACTTGATGAACTCGGAGCCGACTTGCCCGGTGCGGAATGTCGGGTGTTAGAATCTTCGTCTGAACGTCCGCTCTATCGGTTGTCGCATTCACAGGACGCACATGCGGCGGAGGTCCGCAGTCCGCCGCAGGTGCCGGGCACGGTGGTCTTGATACGTCTTCACCGGACTTTGAAGCCTTTTGCAGCGAAATGGCGCTTGGTCCGCTTGTGAGACATCAAGCTGCCGCGCGGCGAACGACCGCTTCCGATCTGGCCCTTACGGCGATGCTCGAACGACCGCTTTTGTGAAACCAAGCTGCGCTGCAGCGATGGGCTGACCGTCTGATGGTGATCTGGACGATCAGGCTTGCCGCTCGTACATCGGTCCGATTGGTCCCGCATCTGAGACGTCGGAGGCATAAGTGCCGAACGGCAGCTGCCTGCGGGAGCAGTCGTTCGGGCACAAAAGCGGACTTCATCACGCGGTCCGGCCTCCTCAAATGGCTGCTGAACCCGGCTTTGCGGACATCTGACCGAACCGCTCAGATGTCTCAGAAGAGCCCGAAGCGGCCGCTCCTCGCCCAACGAAATGGCCATCCTCAAAAGTCGTATCAGCTGCTAGAAGACAACCCGTGCACGCAGACCCACGATCGTGATGCTGGACTGCCCCGGATTTAACAGCGGATTGTTGATGAGCTGGACCGACGGTGTGATCTGGAGGTTAGGGGAAATCGAGAAGCGATAGAATGCTTCCAGCGTTGTCTGGCTGCCGGGAATGCCATTCGCCTCGGCCCAGTTCAGCCCTAGTCCAGCTAGATCTGTATTGCGGCCATAGTAGCCCAGACCGATGGAGACTGAGTTTTCGTAAAGAGCCGCGGTGCCCTTTGATTTTCCGGCGCGCACGAATGGCATCCATTTGTTGTCGACAAACCAAGCGGCGGAAAACGCCGCACCGTAGTCCTCAGGTCGGCTGCCGTCGTCCGCGGCATCTGAATGCCAAAGCGTGAGATGGATGTTGTCGAAATAGATGCGGTCCATTCCACTGGTGTAGCCGATCTCGATACTCTTGAAGAGATCGCCATGGCTAAACACATCCAGATCGGGTGAGGAAGGATCGGCATTTGCATCGGCGACGCTGCCAACGAGGTAAAAGTTGTCGTTGAGCTTTAGGCCTCCGGCGATCCCAAGTCCCGGATTAGGCGCGTTGATGGTGGGATTGGTGTTGAAGGCGAGGTTCTGAAAACCGGAATAAGGGCTTACCAAACCATAGACATCCACAAAGTCGGTGACGTCAATCTGGCCGAATTGCAATGTCCACGACCCGTCCTGCGCCCGCTGTGTCCAAAATAGGTTGGTCAGCATCGTGCCATTGTCATTGAACGCCGTGCCGGTGATTGAGAGAGCGCCGCCATCCAGCCCGAAGAACTGCGGAGCAACAGCGCCATAGGCATGACGGTTTTCAATCTTGAAGGTCAAAGAGCCTTGTTCCGTTGCTTGCCAACTGCCGTAAAAGCGGGCGATACCACCTCCGGTTTCTTCTTCACCAAGGTCTGCGTTGGACCATTGTCCAAGAGACAAGTAATCGAGATTGAACTTGAAACCGTCTTCGGCCAGACCTTCTTTCCAGGCGAACCAGCCGGGCGCGATATTGCGGGGAAAGTCCGAGCGGAACTGCGGATCGGTCAGACCGTCGCCGGGGGCCAGATCCGCTTGGGTAGATGATGGGCCAGATAGTCCCTGCGCGGACGAGACGTCCGGAAAAAGGACCATGGCGGCAACAGCCACGATTGATCGAAGGATGGTCATTGCGATTCCTCTGCGGATCACTTCTCGGGGCGCTGGTTTATCCGCGATTTGATTTTGTCTTTCAACTTCCTGGGCGATTTCGCGTCGTCGCAGCGCATTGATGCTCTGCGAAAACTGAAACGACACGGAAGAGGCACACATCTAAGTGGCACATGTCGAGCGGTCCCAAGGCCTAAGAAGGATCAGACGGGGCAACCCGTTAAGAGGTCGCCCCAGCGCTTGTCTCAAGACTTACGGATAGGTTTTCGGTTCCCGAACCGCTGGCCGGTACATGATGCTGTCGGTATCGACCATGGTGTTCTTGTAGGCGCGGCCATCCTTCATCACGAGTTGCAGCTTGCTCTCATCCAGGATCAGGTTGATGTCCTCAAGCGGGTTGCCGTCCCAGATCAGGATGTCGGCATAGCTGTCAGGTGCGATCTGGCCCAGGTTATAGGTCGGATAGGGGTCTTTTGGACCAGACCACTTGAGCACGATCCCCGCGTTGCCGGTCCAGTGCTTCAAGGCCTGCGCAGGGCTGAAACCCGCATCGACGTTGCAGGTGATGTCCTCCTTGATCTTCTCGACCAGTCCAGGGCTGAACATGTCCGACCCCCCCACAATGAACATGCCGTACTCATTCATCCACTTGGACATCCGGCGCACGCCTTCGCCGGCCGCTACGCCCTTGAGCTTCTGTTCATGTGTGAAGAATGCCGGCATGGAATCATAGCTACCGAAGGACTTGACGCTCATAAAGCACTGGAAGCTCCAGACAATGTCCTTGGTTTCATTGTATTTTGCGACCATTTTCTTCACCATGTCCTCGGAGATCAGGAAGCCATGTTCGAAAGAGCGGGTACCGAGCCTCAGGTGCCTCTCGTAGCTTTCGTCGTGGTACGCATGCACGGCCACATAAGTGCCGTTGTCACGTGCGATTTCGACTGCCCGGGCAACTTCGTCCTCGGCGAGCCCAAGAATCTCGAGCGGATCGAACTCGCTTGCAACTCCTCCGCCACCCATGACCTTGAGAAAGGCTGCGCCCCGGCGCAAGTTCAGACGCGCAGCACGCGTGACATCATCCACTCCGTCGACCACCCAGGTGTTGCCGGTCGCCTGCCCCATATCCTGACCGTTCTCGAGCGTCGACGGCGGAACGTTCCGCCCGGCCCAGTCGCTGTGACCGCCGGTCTGGCCGATCGCGCCACCGGAGGAATAAACCCGCGGGCCGCGAATGAGGCCCATATCGATGGCCTTGGCGACATCCAGCGGATCGCCGGCGATGTCCCGAACCGTCGTGATCCCCTTCATCAGCATGTGATCGTTCATGTATTGGATGGCAATTGCTCCACCAGCCGCGCCGTCCCAGCGGGTCTGATAGGCTGCTGTGCCTTCGGGCGGGTTGAGCATCACGTGTTGGTGCATATCGATCAGACCGGGCGTCATCACTTTTCCAGTTGCTTCGATGACGAAGGCGCCCTCTACCTCGATCGGATCGGTCGAGACCTGCGTGATGACGTTACCCTCGACGAGCACGTTGGCATCCTCGATCAGGTCCGGGCCGAACCCGTCGAACACATCCACATTTGTGAACAGGATCGGTGGTGGCCCCTCTTGCGCATGCGCGACGACGACAGGGGAAAAAGCGAAAACGGTCGCGAGCAAAACAGATTTGATTGAACTGGGCATGACTCTGGCCTCCTTTGTGGCGTATTCCAAAGAGGATAGACGAGAAAGCGTTCAAGCCGGTTGCCAGTTTCGATTCCAAAAAGTCGATTCTTAACCCTAAAAGTGGCAACACTCTTTCAGCCATGCATGCTAGGCTTTCCTCAGGAGACGCCAATGCCACTTCAGACCAACTACGAATTGCACCGGGAAGGCTTCATTCGCCTCGCGCTGGTGGCTCCCTTTCTGAACTACCTGGAAGAGCGCGGCATCCACCCGCGTCCGGCGCTGGACAAGGTTGGATTAAGTGCCGATCAAATCAATGACACGGGCGTTTATGTCCACTCCGAACTCGTCTTCGGGCTCTTGAACGGGTTATCGGACCTGGCTGGCGACAAGTATCTCGGCCTTCGCGTGGGCGAAGCGTTCAACCTGCAGGCCTGGCCTCCTTTCGCGACGGCCCTGCAATCAGCAACCACCCTGTTCGAGTTCCTTGCCAGTTTTGTAAGCCTTGTCCCACAAGAGTCGAGTTCTGTGCGCCATAGCTTGATCGTGGAGGCAGAACGAGCGATCTACCGGATCTCGCGACTTCAGGAACCCGCGGTCGCCCCTGTCCAAGTCACTGGTTTCGGAGCGGCGATATATGTCCGGCTGTTGCAATCTGTGGCCGGCGACATATGGAACCCCGCAGAGGTTGTATGGGAAACCCGCTATATTGCCTGCCTGCCACCAAACTATGCCGGTGTCCAAACCCGGTTCATGCCTGACCCTGGCATGCAGCTAAGTTTTCCCGTCGATTGGCTGTTTCGGGACGTGTCGAAGATGCCTGATAACACACCGCCGAAACGGCTAGCCCTTGATGACGAGGTAACGATCGTTGCGGCCATGCGGTCCATTTTGCGCGACAAGCTTGATGAACCAGATCTTAGCTCTGACGCTATCGCGGGTTTTCTGGGTATTCAGACTAATCGTTTGCACAAAGCCCTGAAGCATCATGGCACGACCCTGCCTCGCGAAATCAAGCGCCTAAAAATCGATCTTGCCGAAGACCTTTTGCGTAACAGCGACAGGACCGCAGCTGAAATCGGCGCGAAGTTGGGTTATGTGGACAAGGCCCATTTCACGCGATTCTTTAAGTCCCAAACCGGGATGACACCGACGGCCTTTCGATCCAGTTCGTCGTAAATGCAATCCGCAGCCGGGTCGGTAACGACAGCGTCGTTCTCTTCAGGCAGTCGCCGCCGACAAGACCGTTTCAATACGAGTGGCTGGTTTGTCCGCAACTCGGACATCGGCACCCGAAAACTTGCTGCGCAGTGAATGAATGACCGCTTTTCTTTCTGCGGTGCGGCTCAGGGATCTGGCGACTAGTTCGCTGCGCATGCGAGGTTCAGAGATGGAGCACTTCCGCTTTGGGCTCGGTGCAGACGTTCGCCCGATTATCGCGAGCGACCGCAATGCCGACTAAGCGGTCATAGGCAAATAGTGCATGGAGCGAGAAAGCAATTGACCAGCATGCAGCCCGTCCGTCGCGCTATTTTCTTCTGCACTCAGCCTTAAAACACAGACTTCACGGATATTCCATTTGTCGCTGCCTCGGTTCACATTTTCGGTGCGGCATGTAACAGTTCAGATGTTTGTCGTCGATCATGAACCGGAGGCCGATCCCTTGGCATTTCCCAAAAAACGCCTGACGCGCCGAAAATTCCTTGGAACAGTTGGGGCAACAGGTGCCTTTCTTGGCAGTGTGAGCCTTTCGTCAAATTCTTCATTTGCCGGAACGCGGCAACTTGACGACCTGGTCGAATACGATGCAGTCGGGCTAGCGCAACTTGTAAAAACGAAAGAAATCTCTGCGATCGAACTCGTCGAGCGGGTTATCCGCCGGATTGAAGCACTGAACCCCATAGTCAATTGTATGGCGACACCTACCTTTGACCGCGCGCTGGAAAAAGCGCGAGAAATATCCCCGGATACGTTTTTCGCCGGTGTGCCAACGATGCTTAAAGACATGGTTGATGTTGGGGGTGTCAGACGGACAGATGGCTCCCGGCTTTGGGCAACGAATATTCCGCAGAAGTCCGTCGCCTATGTCGATGCTCTGGAAGCATCGGGGCTTAACATGATCGGAACAACCGTTGCCCCCGAGTTCGCCAACGGTCTTGACAGTGAACTCTACGGGATGGCGATCAATCCTTGGAACCTTGACTATTCGTGCAATGCCTCAAGTTCTGGCGCGGCCTGTGCGGTTGCAGCGGGAATAGTGCCGCTTGTGCATGGCACAGATGGCGGTGGGTCAAACAGGCTTCCCGCCAGTGCCTGCAATGTCATTGGTTTCAAGCCCTCTCGGGGCCGCATGATGTCAGGCGAACAGGACGGCAGCCACGATACGTTCAAGACGAATGGACCGATTTGTAGAACCGTGCGCGATGCGGCTGCATTGATCGATGTCTGCGAAGACAAAGCCGGTCCTTTTCCGCCGATCGGTTTCATCGAAGGACCATCGAAACGCCGTCTGAAGGTCGCGTATGCCCGGATGGGCACCAAAGGTGTTGAACCCGTCGCTGCCATAGTGCGGGCACAGGACGCCGTCGCAGAATTATTGCGTGAACTCGGGCACGAAGTGACTGTCATCGAACATCCGATCGACGGAGCAGAGTATCTTCGCATGTTCCGCTATGCGTTTTTGCCAAAGTTTGCGCCGCTGCTCTCTTTGGCGCGCAGCACCAGTGGTCAGACATCGCTTGATACTGGGCTCCTGTCCAACTGGACGGCAACAACGATGCTGGAGGGGCAGTCCTATTCCACGGAACAACGGCAGGAAGGGTTGGATTATTTCAATGACATTTCGGCCAAGTTCGCGGCAGTTTTTGCGAACTACGACGTTATCTTTAGTGCCACTTCCCCTTCCGAGACATTGAAGCGGAGTGCGGTCAGCCACCGTGACGACTTCGCGTTCAAAGCCCATCTTCTTGAGAATTTGCTGGCGCTGACTTCCCCGGTGAATGCCGTGGGCGATTGCGCGATCTCACTTCCGCTTTCATTCTCCTCTGAAACAAACATGCCGGTTGGATCAATGTTCCATGCAGCAGCCGGAAACGACGCCACGCTTGTCGAGCTATCTTACGAACTTGAACAGGCCAGACCATGGAAAGAAAACTGGGCGCCATATTCCGCCAAGTTTATTCCAGTATGACCATAAACGAGGTCCGCATTGGGCTCGAAGCGGACAGTCGGCAAATTTGGTGGAGCGTCTGCTTCGCGGACCAAGCGCCATTTCGCTGCAAAAGGCTTCAAAGTCCGGTGAAGACGTATCAAGACCACCGTGCCCGGCACCTGGGGTGGAAACCGGTCATTCGCTGTAATCGAAAAACTCTCTTTGATTGTGACAGGTTTCGGGTTCCGAGCAGAAATTGAAACAAACTACAGGGCTATGGGAAGCTGAAGCGTGACGCTTGCTCCTTTTTCGACTTGGTTGATCGCGGCCACTCCTCCGTGGCGCTTCGCTACAGCTGAGACAATCGACAACCCTAAACCGCTGCCTTCGGAATATTCCAGCTGCGAAAATCGACTGAAAACGGCTTCGCTTTGTTCGGGTGAAAGGCCGGTTCCGTCATCGGATACGGTAAGCTTTACGTTCTCGCCATCAGAGCGCAGCGCGACTGAAATTTGGCTCAACTTAGTCCCACCGTGCTTAACTGCGTTGTCCAGCAGGTTTTTGATGGCCTCAGTTAAAAAAACCTGATCTCCTGAAACCGGAATTGTCGAGTCCGGCATCGTAACATCAAACTCGATCCCTTTTGCGAGGATCTGTACACCCATGTCAGCGCAGGCTTCTTCCACAACCGCACGGAAATCAATCTTGTCCATCTGATCCTGATGCGTAGGTTGCCGCAACCGCTCCAACGACAATAGCTGCTCGGCCACCGTAGCGGAGTTTTTCGCTGCCGACACAAGCTCGATAATCCGTTTGTCCTTGTCCTCATCCGATCTTGCGTCCCGCAACGCCTCGGCCATGGACTGGACCGCTGCCGCCGGATTTCGCAGCTGGTGCGCGGCTTCTGAGATAAACACCTGATGGGCGTTGATGCTGTGCTCGACCTGTCCAAACAGCCGGTTCAGGGTCTGAACAATACCATAAACCTCGACCGGGACCGGGCGTTTGATTTCGCTCAGGTCGTCAGGTGAGCGTAGGTCGATCGCATCCTGCAAATCCAGCAAGGGCCGCAACCCGCGTGCGACCCCGAACCACACGACAACAGCAAGGGTGGCCAGCAAGATACCCATCAGGATCGCCGCGCGGATCGACAGTTCGTTGGCAAAGGCGTTGCGATCGGCAACGCGTTGCCAAGCTGTTACTGTCGCATCGCCCACCAGGTTATCAAGTGTGACGCGCTCGGTCATTTTCAGTACGCGCACCGGCTCATCCCGATAGATCGCCTCGAAAAACCTCGGCTGGTACGCGTCTTGCTCAGACGGGTTTGCAGCGGCCGGAGGGTATGCATACCCTGTGACGTAGATGCCACCGGGTCCGGTCACGTGATAAAAAATCTCTCCGCCCGATGCGTCGCGGATCAAGCTGCGCGTGGTGGGCGACAGGGCATCGCCTTCTGACACCGCCACATCGCGAGAAATGGCCAGACCGGCGGACAATAGGCTGTCGTCAAAAAGCTCCTGTGCCGTTTGTTGAGCAACCGTGTAGCGCCAGTATCCAAGCAGGATTGCGAGCAGCACCAATGGCGTCAGGATCAGAATGAAAAGCCTGAGCCTGAGTGAGCCGTGCCGGATCACTTCTGCACCTCTAGCAGATATCCAAGGCCACGGGCGGTCTTGATCCGGATGCCAAGGTTCTGAAGGCGTTTTCGCAGTCGTGACACATGCGGCTCGACGGCCGAATCGTCGACATCGGCTCCCACGCCGTAGACGTAGTCGATCAACTGACTTTTGGGGACGATCCTGCCGCGACGTTCCAGCAGGCATTCAAGCACAGCCATTTCCCGACGCGGCACATCGAGAACTTGGCCCTTTGCGCTCACCTGCCGGGCGGTGCGGTCGAATTCCAGGTCTCCGATCGTTTCGCGCGCACCGTAATCCAGTTGTTTGCGGCGGGACAGGGCACGGATGCGGGCCTCGAGTTCATCCATCTCGAAGGGTTTCACTAAGTAATCGTCGGCGCCCATATCCAGACCCGAAACGCGGTCGCTGGTCTCGGTGCGCGCGGTCAGCAGGATGACGGGCGCGCTGTCACCCCGGTTGCGAAGGGACCGCAAAATCTCAAGCCCAGACCGACCCGGCAGGTTGATGTCCAGAACGATCAGATCTGCGCCTTCTTGCTCCAGATACAAATCGGCCGCGCCGCCATCTGTCAGCACGTCAGCGGCATGGCCCCGATCCCGCAGGCGATAGGCAATGGCGTTGGCAAGGGTCTCATTATCCTCGACGATGACGATCCGCATCAGGTCTCCCGCAAGTTTCGCGCAAGGTTGGCGCCCCATGATTGCCAGATGGGAGGGGGAATCAACCCCGCAGTTCTAATTGCAATCACGGTGGCGCGGAGGGCGCCGACGTGGTTGTCTGGTCAACAGGGAGGAACCAATGGCCATTTCCAACTTCACTCGTCGTGCCGTCGTGGGGCTGATCGCCGCTGCCGGATTCGCTGCACCTGCCGCTGCCGAGGTCGATTTCTCGGGCAAGACCATCGAATGGGTCATTCCGTTCTCGGAAACGGGCGGGTCGGCTAAATGGGCCAACTTCTTCGCGCCACTATTATCCGAGGCATTGCCCGGTCAGCCGACTGTGGTGGTCAAGTTCATGCCGGGCGCGGGATCAACCAAAGGCGCGAACTGGTTTCAGGAAAAAAGCCATGATGACGGTACCCTTTTGTTTGGCACGTCCGGGTCTACTCAGTTCCCGTATCTGCTGAGCGATCCCCGCGTACGCTATGAATACAACGATTGGATTCCGGTAATGGCATCTGGAACGGGTGGTGTTGCGTATCTGAACGCCGAGGACGGAGCCAAGTTTGACGGCTCTGCCAATGCGCTGAAGGACACCAATTTCATCTACGGCTCGCAGGGTGCAACCCGTTTGGACCTTGTGCCTCTGCTGGCCTGGCAGATGTTGGGTATGAATGTGGAACCGGTATTTGGGATCAAAGGCCGCGGGGATGGTCGGCTGATGTTTGAACGTGGTGAAGCCAATATAGATTACCAGACGTCCTCGGGCTATCTGGGTGGTTCGGTCCCGCTGGTCGAAGCCGGTCAGGCCGTTCCCATGATGACTTGGGGCGCATTGGATGCTGATGGCAATATCGTTCGTGACCCGACCTTCCCGGACATTCCGACTTTCAAGGAGGTCTGCGAGGCCACCGATGGCTGCGAAACCAGTGGTGAGGCATGGGACGCATGGAAAGCCTTCTTCGTGGCAGGTTTCCCGGTTCAAAAGCTGGCCTTCCTGCCCGGTGACACGCCGCAAGAGGTCGTCGACGCCTATACCGCAGCGTTTCAAGCAGTGACCGAGCGGGGTGATTTTGCTGATATCTCCTCGAAGCACGTCGGCAAGTATCCGGTGTTCGTCGGCGACGGCTCGAAATCTGCTCTGCAGACGGCGACCAATGTGGATGACAATGCCAAGCAATACGTCCTGAACTGGCTGAAAGAGGCCTACGGCGTCGAGCTGAACTAAGCTGACACGTCGTCGCGCCCAACGAAGGGCGCGCGTTTCTCTACATACAAAACAGTTTATGAAAGGCGGCCGCTATGGAGGTTTTCGCCACCGCTCTACCTGCGCTTGGTGACGCGTGGGGTTTGATCCTGCAACCCATCGTTCTGGGGTATCTCATTCTCGGCGTCGTCATGGGGCTGGCTGTGGGCGTCTTTCCGGGGCTTGGCGGTATTGCCGGTCTGTCCCTGCTGTTGCCTTTCATGTTCGGAATGGACCCGATCCTTGGTCTGGCGCTGATGATCGGGATGGTCGCGGTGGTGCCGACCTCGGACACGTTTGCGTCCGTCTTGATGGGCATCCCCGGCAGTTCTGCTTCGCAGGCCACCGTGCTGGACGGCTTTCCGATGGCGAAAAAGGGCGAGGCTGCACGGGCCTTGTCAGCAGCCTTTTCCTCGTCCCTATTCGGAGGGCTCGTCGGCGCGACCTTCCTGACCATGTTCATACTTATCGCGCGACCCATCGTTCTGGCCTTCGGCCTGCCCGAGATGTTGATGATCACAATTCTCGGCCTGTCGATGGTCGCCATTTTGGCCGGGCGGATCCCGCTGAAAGGAGTCGCCGCCGCCGGTCTGGGCCTGATGGTCGGCACGATTGGTGAGGCGGATGCAGGCGGTTCGCTGCGCATGGCAACTTACGACATTCCTTATCTGACGGACGGTTTGAAGCTGGTCATCGTTGGCCTGGGTATCTTTGCGGTGCCCGAGATCGTATCGCTGCTGCGTCAAGATCGGTCGATTGCCAACGGGGCCTCACTGGGCGCCGGTTGGCTGGACGGCGTCAAAGACTGGTTCGCAAATATATGGCTGTCGGTGCGTTGTTCGATCATTGGCGTGATTGTTGGAGTCATTCCCGGCCTCGGCGGCTCGGTTGTCGACTGGATCGCCTACGGTCACTCGGTGCAATCCACCAAGGACAAGAGCAATTTCGGCAAAGGCGAAGTGCGCGGCGTCATCGGCCCGGAAAGCTCGAACAACGCCAAAGAGGGTGGAGGGCTGGTGCCAACTCTGCTGTTTGGCATCCCTGGTTCAGGCTCGATGGCGATCTTCATCGGCGCGGTGGCTTTGCTGGGGTCAGGCGATATCGAGGTCGGTCCGAGCATGCTCAAGGACAATCTCGACATCACCTATTCGATCGTCTGGCTGCTGGCGTTGGCCAACGTCGTCGGGACCATCCTGTGCATCGCGGCATCGGGCGGGATCGCCAAGCTGACCACGATCCGCTTCACCTATCTGGCGCCGTTCCTGTTCATGTTGATCAGCTTTGCGGCGTTCCAATCCGGCCAAAACTTCGAAGACTTGCTGGCCCTGTTCGTGATCGGCCTGATCGGCATCTTTTTACGCCGTTTCGACTGGTCGCGCCCGGCCTTCCTGATCGGTTTCGTTCTGTCGAACCCGGTTGAGAAGTTCACCAATCAGGCGTTCCAGATCGCCTCATTCCGGTTCCGCAAAAGCTTTGGCGAGGGGATGGAATATGTCTTCAGCCCTATCGTCATCGTGCTGATCGTGGTCACGGTTGTTTCGGTCATTCTGGGTATCCGGCAGGCCAAGATGATCATGGCCGAGGGTGATGTTCAGGCCGGTACCAAACGCGCGCCGCTTATCTTTCTGCTGGTGATCATGGCCTATCTGATCGTCGCATTGGTCAACGCCAACATGATCCCCGACTACAATATGACCGACAAGATCATCCCGCTGGTTATCGGCAGCGTCTCGCTATTCTGTTGCGTGATCCTTCTGATCCAGATGATGCGACGTCCCGAAGGCGACGTGATCTTTTCCGACAAGGAAATCGCCGGTGAAGACGCCAGCGCACCCCACGGTCTGTGGTCCACTCTGGCGTGGTTCGCCAGTATGATCGCGGCCACGTGGGTGGTGGGCTTCATCCTCGCCCTGATAGGGTTCCTGATCGCCTTTCTCCGTATCCGCGCCGGGTCCAGCTGGCAGATGACTCTGATCCTGACCGCCTGCGGCATCGGGTTCATGTGCCTGATGGCGGGCGCTCTGAACCGCGATTTCCCGCCAGGTCTGTTGCAGGACATGGTCAGCCTGCCCTGGCCGTTGAAGTGAGGGGTTCAAAATGACTCAAACCGCAATCCCTTATATCTTGATGCGTGGCGGCACGTCGAAAGGCCCGTATTTCCGCCGCTCGGATTTGCCTGAGGATCTGGACGCGCTGGCCGAGGTGCTGATCGCCGCTCTTGGGTCCGGGCAGTCGCTGAACATCGACGGCATCGGCGGCGGCGCGGCGGTGACCACAAAGGTCGCGATGCTGTCGGTCGGCGAGGATGACTGGGCCGATATCGACTATTTCTTCGCGCAGGTCTCGGTCGAGGACAAGCTGGTCGATTTCAAACCCACTTGCGGCAATATCCTGTCTGGCGTTGCCCCTGCTGCCATCGAGATGGGCTTGTTCAAACCGCAGGGTGATGAAACTGAAGTTCGCATTCGGGCCGTCAACACTGGGGCTCGGATCGTGGCCAAGGTGAATACACCCGGGGGCGAATTGACCTATGAGGGTGATGCGGAGATCGCCGGCGTTCCCGGTCATTCAGCGCCGGTGCAGTTGAGTTTCATGGGCGTGGTGGGCTCGGCCACCGGAGCGTTCCTGCCTACGGGCAACCTGCGCGATGCAGTTCAGGGCGTCGAACTGACCTGCATGGATGTCGCTATGCCGATGGCTATCGCCCGCGCCACAGACTTCAGATTGACGGGCTATGAGAGCGCCAATGAGCTGGACGCAAACCGCGCGTTCTTTGACCGGATGGAGGCCGTTAGGATCGAAGCAGGGCAGCGGATGGGTATGGGGGATGTGTCCAAATCGGTCACCCCTAAGTTCGGCCTTGTTGCTCCGGCCAGAGAAGGCGGAACGCTCGCAGTGCGGTATTTCATGCCGTGGAAAACCCACCCGACCATGGCGGTCACCGGCGCGCAATGCATGGCGTCTTGCGCTTTGACTCCCGGAACCGTCGCCGACGGTTTGCTGGATCGCCCCACGAACAGCCCGGCTGAAGTCGTTCTGGAACACGCCTCGGGCAATATCGACGTGTTGGTGGATTTTTCCACCACCGACGGGTTCACAGTGAACGCGGCGGGTTTGGTGCGGACCGCGCGCAAGTTGGCGGACGGGCATGTTTATGTGCCTGAGTCTGTTTGGAACGGGAGTTGATCAAGTGCAACCCAAATAGTATACTATTGTATACATAGTGGGAGGGACACGATGGACAACTACTCGGAATGCCTCGATATCGCGCGTCAGGAACTCATGTTGGCGCAGTTGGCCCTACGGCGGGACATCGCGGACTACCCGACACCGATTGCTGGCTGCGATGAGCAGTTCAACCATCTGCTGGATCAAAGCGAACGGGTCCGCAATGCACTTTCCGCTCTCAACACATGTCATTTTGTGCCGACGCCAAGAAAACTGAACACCGAGCAGGGTATAGAAAGCCGATGAAGGTCCACATTCTTGATGACTGGTTTGACACGCTGCGTGGCCTGCCTTGTTTTGAGAAACTCACCGGTCATGAGGTGACGTTATGGACGGATCATGTCGAAGAAACTGACACTCTGGCCGAACGACTGCATGACGCGGAGGTGCTTGTCCTGTTCCGCGAACGTACCAAAGTCACCCGCGCTTTGCTGGAGAAATTACCAAACCTGAAACTTATCAGCCAGCGCAGCGTTTATCCGCATGTCGATGTCGAAGCCTGTACAGATCAAGACGTGCTGCTGTGCTCAAACATGCACGGCGGAACGCCGTCTTATGCTGCAGCTGAACTTACTTGGGCGCTAATCATGGTCGGGATGCGGGATTTGCCCGCACAAATGGCCTCGGTCAAAGCAGGGCACTGGCAGGCGGGCGTGGGCAAGACGCTGCGGGGGCGTCAGTTGGGGCTCTATGGCTATGGCCGCATTGCTCGCGCCATTGCAAGTTATGCCGAGGCCTTTGGGATGAATGTGGTCTGGTGGTCATCCGTAGAAGGCCGGGCGCGTGCGCAGGCGGATGGCGCACAGGTCGCGCCCAGCCGTGAAGCGTTCTTTGGCAGCAGCGATGTTGTCTCGGTCCATGTGCGCTTGAAACCGGATACGCGCGGGATCATCACCGCATCGGATTTCGCACAGATGCAGCCGGAGGCGCTGTTTGTGAACACCTCGCGAGCCGGGCTGATCGCACCTGGTGCTTTGCTTGAGGCGCTGAACGTCGGTCGCCCCGGCAAAGCGGCGATTGATGTGTTTGATTCCGAGCCACTGATTGATCCGACCGACCCGCTTTTGTCACATCCCAACCTGATCGCGACCCCACATATCGGCTTTGTCACTGAAGACGAGTTCGACCTGCAATTCGCGGATATTTTCGATCAGGTGAACGCCTATGCCGAAGGCGCTCCGATCCACATGATCAACCCCGAGGTTTGGACCAACGCAGAATAAGATTCGCGGCGATGGGCGCACCGATGATCACCAGCACGATCCTTGTCAGATGGTGGGTGATCACAAAGCCCAAATCCGCGCCCGAGACGATGGCCAGCACCGTCATCTCTGCCTGCCCACCGGGCGCGAAGGCCAGAAACGCCTCGACAGGTTGGCCCAGTCCCAAGGTGGTGACAACGGCGGTGAAAGTGGCTGCCAGGACGGCAAGGACAATGACATAGGCGAAGCCCGCTGCCACTACCCGGCGTAGTTCGACCCATGTGACACCTACGAATTTCACACCAATTCCGCAGCCAATGAAAAACTGCGCTGCAAGGATGGCCTCGCGAGGCGGTCGGGTATGAATTAAGTCGCCCAGTGACAAGGCGGCTGTAAGGATCATTGGCCCCAGGATTGACGCCCCGAACAGGCCGATCCGCTCCCCGCCTTTCCAGCCGATAATGGCGGCCAGAACCATCAGCGCCAATTCATGTATTGGCAGGTTGTGCGCGGGCTCGCCAATCGGATTGGTGAGTTGGGCATCATAGAACACGGTGAGGAACAAGGGGGCCAACGTCACGATGATCAGCACGCGCGTACCGTGGATCAAGGACAAGGTACGCGGATTGGCCCCCGCCTCAGTGCCAAAGATGATCATGTCTTGCAAACCGCCCGGCATGGCTGCGTAGAAAGCCGTTGTGGAGTCAAAGCCCCAGAATTTGCGAAAGAATGGCACACCTACCAGCGCGATTAGCAGGATGAAGAACGGGATCAGCGCAATTGACGCGGCCATTTTTGGCAATTCAGCAAACAGAGCCGGCGTAATCGATGCCCCTACCGCCACGCCCAGTATAGTGCGGGCGGCAACCGAGACCTGTCCAAAGCCTTCCATCGGTGCGTGCGCAAGAGCTGCAATCAAACATGCGCTCATTGGCCCGAACAGAAAAGGTAGCGGCAGGTTTAGCGCCCAAAATACCCCTGTGCCCAACACCGCCAGGCCGAGCGTGACGGCCCGTTTCGTCAGAAGAGAGGGGGTATCAGTTTGGCTGTGCAAGGTAAGCGTTCCAGCTTCGTTGACTTATAATGTATCCATGTGTATACAACTGGACGCAAGATGACAAGAGAGCCTGCGATGACCCTTCAGGACGACCCGTTACAACCTGGCCCACAAGGCAATTCTGCGTATCAGCGCCTGCTGGGCGAGATTCGCGAGGGCACTCTTTTGCCCGGCGACCGGCTGCGTGAGATTGAGCTGTCTGAACGGTTGGGCGTCAGCCGTACCCCGGTACGCGAGGCGATAAGGCAGTTGGAGGCCGACGGGCTGGTCACGCATGTGCCACGGCAAGGTGCCACCGTGCGCAGTCTGGATTACGCCGAGGTCATGGAACTCTATGAGATGCGCGCCGTGCTTGAAGGGACAGCGGCCCGTCTGGCAGCCCGCGCGGCGTCTGATGTCGAACTGGACGAGCTTGAAGTTCTGAACGACCGGCTGGCCGAGGCGGGTACTGGCCCCGATGCGGCCCAAATCAACAAGATCTTTCACGAAACACTTCTGGATGCGGCCAAGAACCGATTTCTGGCAAAATCCATGTTGTCCTTGCAAAAGGCGCTGTTGATCCTGGGTCCCTCGCAATTGCTGGATAGCGACCGCGCCGAGGCCGCAGTGGCCGAGCATCGGCGCATCATGGCGGCTTTGAAGGCCCGCGATGGCGCAGCGGCCGAGACAGAGATGCGCGCGCATATTCAGGCTGCGCAGCGGATGCGCATCCGCGCGTTGCAGGACCGCGACCGCTCAATCGACGAAAGCCAGTAGGTAGACAGGATATGGCCACCCCAAAGGAAGCTTACGATATCGCTGTGATCGGTGGCGGCAATGCGGCTCTCTGCGCTGCGATGACTGCAGCCGAGGCAGGCGCCCGTGTTCTGATCCTTGAAACGGCGCCAAAACCTTATCGCGGCGGAAACTCACGCCATACGCGCAATTTTCGCTGCATGCATTCGGGCCCGTTGGGTCCGCTCGTCGAGGCGTATCGCGAAGACGAATACCTCTCGGATCTGCTGAAAGTCACCGGTGGAAAAACCGATGAACATCTTGCCCGGTTGGCGATCCGCACGTCGGAAGAATGCCTTCCCTGGATGCAAGAACACGGGGTCCGGTTTCAGCCGTCGCTTTCCGGCACATTGTCATTGGCACAGACCAATGCGTTTTTCATGGGGGGCGGCAAATCTCTGGTGAATGCCTATTACCGCACGGCGGCAGGTTTGGGTGTAGATGTGCTGTACGAAGCCGCCGTCACGCATTTGGAACTGAATGGTGATCGGATCGAGTGGGTCGACTATAGCTATGAAGGCCAGTCTCATCGCATCGCGCCCAAGGCGGTCATCGTTGCCTCCGGCGGCTTTCAGGCCGACACGGATTGGCTCACCCGAGCCTGGGGTGAACCTGCCAAGAACTTCCTGATCCGGGGAACGCCTTACAACCGAGGCGTTGTCCTGTCTGATCTGCTGGACCAAGGAGTAGAAAGCGTTGGCGACCCGACCCAATGCCACGCCGTTGCCATCGACGGGCGCGCGCCGAAATTCGACGGCGGCATCGTCACCCGTCTGGACTGCGTTCCGTTTTCCATCGTCGTGAACAAACATGCCGAGCGGTTCTATGACGAGGGCGAAGACGTCTGGCCCAAACGCTACGCGATCTGGGGCCGTTTGGTGGCGGCGCAGCCGGATCAGGTGGGATATGCCATCATCGACGCCAAATCGCTGAACCTGTTCATGCCGTCCGTGTTCCCTCCGCTAAAGGCGGACACGTTGGACGAATTGGCCGGGATGATGGACCTGCCCGCGGAGAAACTGAAAGCAACCGTCAGCGCATTCAACGCCGCCTGCGGTAACACCAGCGGGTTTCATCCGACCGAACTGGACGGGGTGGCGACCTCGGGCCTGATCCCGCCCAAGACCAACTGGGCGCGCCCAATTACCGAACCGCCGTTTTACGGCTACTCGATGCGGACCGGCGTGACCTTTACCTATCTTGGGTTGAAGGTTGACGAGACAGCCCAGTGCTCGACCCCAAGCGGCAAGATCAAAAACCTTTGGGCGGCCGGGGAAACGATGGCCGGGTCCATCCTTGGGCAAGGCTATCTGGCGGGCTTTGGCATGACCATCGGAACTGTCTTTGGACGCATCGCAGGACGAGAGGCCGCCGCTTATGCAAACTGATCTTATTCAGGAAGCCCGCCGCCAGGCCGAGATCTGCAACGCCTGCCGCTATTGCGAGGGTTATTGCTCGGTCTTCCCGTCGCTGCACGCAGCGCGCGCGTTCTCGGATGGGGACATCACGCAATTGGCCAACCTGTGCCACAACTGCCGGGGCTGTTACTACGCCTGTCAGTACACCGCCCCGCACGCGTTTGACCTGAACCTGCCCAAGGCGCTGGCTGAAGTGCGGCGCGACAGTTGGGAAAGCTTCGCCTGGCCGCAGCCGCTGGCACGCCGGTTCCACACCCATGGCGGAGCCATCGCCCTGGCGTTGGTGGTCGGATTTGCCCTGTTGTTCTGGGCGACCCGCGCCATCGGTTCCAGTGGAGGCGAAGGGTTTTATGCCGTCCTGCCCCACAACGCGATGGTCGCGATCTTTGCGCCTGCATTCCTGCTTCCTCTGTTCAGTATCGCCTTCAGCCTGAGGCGCTATTGGGCAGAGGTTGGTGGCAAACCGATCCAGATGTCTGATCTGACGGTTGCGCTCAAACGCGCGGGCAAGATGCAGGATCTGGCCGCAGGCCATGGCGAGGGTTGTAACTTCGAGGACGAAGACCGGTTCAGTCAGGGCCGACGTCACATCCACCACGCTGTTATGTATGGTTTTCTGCTGTGCTTTGCGTCGACCTCGGTGGCGACGATCATGCACTATGTCTTCGGAATGTACGCGCCTTACGGGTTCTGGTCGTTGCCGAAACTGTTCGGGATTTCCGGGGGGCTTCTGCTGACGGTGGGGTGCGGTGCGATGGCGCTGCTCAAGCTAAAGTCAGACCGAGACCTCGGCGATCCGTCGGCCTGGGGCGGGGATATCGGCTTCATCCTGTTGCTCGGGTTTGTGGGGCTCAGCGGGCTGGTTCTTTACGCCCTCGGTTCAACACCTCTGATGCCCGCACTGCTGGCCATCCACCTCGGATCGGTCCTGACCTTCTTCCTGCTGACGCCCTACACAAAAATGGCACACGGCTTCTATCGGCTTGCGGCGCTGGTCCGAGACGCACAACGAAAAAGAGATGCGTCCATGGTCCGTTAACAGCCCGTCGCGTCTGAGTGAGCAGAAAGAACATGCAATAGGATCAAATATGATTGTGAAGAACTCTGCGTTGCGGCACTTCGAGTGGCGGTCAACGTCCGGAATGGGCCGTCCATTGTAGGACCAACGGCAGCGACGCACGCTTCGCACGTATTTGGGCCGACCGCAGCAATTTGCACTCTGGGCTCGAAGCGGACAGTCGGCAAATTTGGTGGAGCGTCTGCTTCGCGGACTCTGCTGCCGTTGCCAGTTCAAAAATGAATGGCAGCTGTGCGCGATTCGCGCAGGCAGCGAAAAATAGCAAGGGCGGGAAGTGGAAGTTCGCTGCAGTCGCTACGCATGCTCGCAGGAAATGCGGAAGCTGACGTTTAGATAGCTTCCCAAGCGAGCATCTTTCTGTCCCGCCGCAAGGCGGCTCCGAGTTCGTACTTCATATGAATGGTCCATGCCGAAACTGGCGCAATGGGCGGGAAGCGAACCTTCGTCGTGTCAATCCCGAACTCCGCTATGCGGCCTAAGCCGAGCTAGAGCTTGTCCACGCCGGTCATATTGATTGAATTCCGAAAGTGTGGAAACGTTCATATGGTAGACGCGTTAACGGCGATATTTCACATGAAGCGTATCCTGTTCTCAGTTGTGTTTTGTTTTCTGCCTGCGATGGTGCTGGCGGACAAAGTTGCCTTGGTAATTGGCAATGCGAACTACCAACATGTCAGCAATCTCAAAAACCCGTCGAATGATGCGATCGACATTGCAGAGGCATTGCGCAGGATCGGGTTTGAGGTCACAACAGGTCTTGATCTGGATTACCGCGACATGCGCCTTGCCATACGTGACTTTGGAGAAAAGGCAAAAAACGCCGAGTCGGTCATCGTATACTTCGCCGGCCACGGCATCGAGTTGGACAACACGAACTTCCTGATCCCTGTCAGTGCGGAACTGCGGAGCGACCGTGACATCGAACTCGAGGCAATCCGCCTCAACACATTGATTAGCTCCATCGCGGGCGCACCCGGCTTGAAGATCGTGTTGGTTGACGCCTGCCGCAACAATCCATTCCTCGCGACTATGGAGCGCACAAACAGCACCCGCTCAATTGGACGCGGACTTGCACGTATCGATCCGGGAGGTGTGTTGGTTGGATATGCTGCAAGGAGCGGAACGCTGGCGCTTGACGGCGATGGCCGCAACAGCCCCTATGCTCAGGCTCTGCTCAACCACATCGAGGAACCCGGACTTGAGATTGGCAAGTTGTTTCGGCGAGTCCGCGACAGGGTTTACACTCTGACAGAAGGCTATCAGGAGCCATTTACTTATGGCTCGCTTCCCGCCAGAGACATTTTTCTTGTTCCAGATGCGGCTGCAGGCTCGACGCCAGAGGAAGAAATTGAGCGTGTCGAAGACCAGATTTATGCGGACTTTGAACTTGCGCGTTCGCTCGGAAGGCTTGATGCGATCGAGATGTTTCTGGAGCGATACGAAGGCGAAAGGGATCATTTTGCAGTCGCGCTCGCCCTTTCGTTGCGGGACGACTTGCTTGCTGAGCACCAGAAGGACGAAGTGCCGGGCAACAGTAGTACTGCGCGAGACAAAGTAGCAGCTCTTGTGCCGACATCGCCTCAAAGCGCGAAGGATGATACAGAGACGCGCAGCCTGATCCGTGATATACAAACTGAGCTAAATCGCGTTGGCTGCAGCGCTGGCACAGCGGACGGTGTTGCGGGCCCACGCACGAGATCTGCTTTCTCTCGGTATATCAGCGCTAGAGAGAATCTTGGACTGACGCCTGAGAGCCTCGAGACCAGTGAAACTCTTGCCGCACTTCGAGGAGAGCAAGGAAGAGTCTGTAATCAGTTGGTCGCGCCGTCTTTCGCGACTTTTGATGGTGACTACATTGTCTTAATCAGACGCAGATGGGACGATGATTATTGGCAAACAACCAGTCGGCCCGACAAGGCCTATTTCCCCGGAAAAATCGAGCCACTTGCAGCCTTGCGCATCAATCGCAATGGAGACAAGCTGACCTTGCTATCTGCCCAAGGCTTTGCGGCCGAAGGGCCTTGGTTTAGGGACTTCACTGGCAAATTCGATGACTCCGGTCAGTTGAAATTGCGTTTCACATTGAGTTCGCATTTCGGGCAGGCGACACCCTATAAGGTCAATATAAGCGTCAAACTGCCCGAAGGACTTTCGCCAGGAAGAAGGCTTGTCTACGAGCCGCGCAGGATTGACGGGCAGTTTTTTCTGAATTTTCTAATACGCCGTGTCAGTTGAAACTTTAAAGCGATGTCCTTGCCTGCTCCGCAAGAAGACCGTCGCTCTGGGCTCCTCGTCGCTGTTCGCCGCAGATTTCGCCAAGGTCTTGTTTGGGCCGTCCTTACACGCATCAATGTCGGAAGTCAGCGCTTTTTAGCTATTCATGCGTGATGCAGCATTTGCAACTATGGGCTCAAAGCACTCGTTCGATGCAACTCTCACCAACAACCGCTTTGCGGACAAAGCGGACACTCACTCCATGGGACTCCAATGACCGCTCTGCGGACTTTGCAGCCATTCCCTTTTGATCCGCATCAAGGACGTGGAACGGCGACCAGCTCAATATCTCTCCAACCTATCAGAGAGGAGAACATGGAAATGGTTGAGAAATCTCACACCAGCGGCTTCTGGCCTTCGCTTTATGAACCCCTTCGGCAGGTGGGGACGCGAGTATCCGAATGGTTGGCCCCTGCATCGGAGGCGTCAGGTTCGGATAACACTTACCGTATCAGCGTCGAACTGCCAGGGGTGGCTGAAGAAGACATCGACTTGAGTGTTCATGAAGGTGTTGTAACGCTGAAGGGCGAAAAGCAAACCAAGCGCGAAGAGAAAGGTGAGACATGGTTCTTCTCCGAGAGGCAGTATGGCTCTTTCAGCCGGTCTTTTCGGCTGCCGCCGGACGCGGATGCCGACAGTGTCGATGCACTCCTGAAGGATGGAGTGCTGACCATCAATATTCCTAAGGTCACACTGGCAAAGTCGGAAGATACCAAGGTGCAGATCCGCAGATCCTAGGGCCAGCCGAATGATCTCGGGGCTGGTTTTGTAGTACTTTAATGGCGATCTTTTATTCATAAGCTGAGGCTACGAAAGCCCCCTGCTCCGCCTCTAGCCAAGTTCTTCTGACAATTTCAGGCCAACGTTTTCAAAATCTTCAACCGCGTTTCTTCTATCGTACAAGAGGTCTTAATATGGTTCCAATCAATCGGACCCAAGTGCTTTTGCAACTGCCTTTCAAGCACTCTCGGAGTCGCATCAGAAGCTGATTGAGGCCGTGTTTGAACGCGTCGTTTGAGTTCTCCCGGCGCCGCGGTTAACCAGATGCCGTCGAAGCGAACACAAGCTTCCCGCGCGACCTGTTCGACTTCCTCCCTTCGGCCTGGGCGATCGTAAACGGCGTCGACCACCACCGCGCTCCCACCGCTCAAAAGTGAGCCGGCTCTCTGCGCCATTGAACCATAAACTCTATCCGAAACCTCAGGCTCATAGGCATGATCCGGTAACTTGGTGTGTGGATCGCACCCGAACATTGCTTTGCGGGTCTTGTCACTTTCTATCACTCTTGCGCCCGGTGCAGATCCGATGGCAGGAGCAATTGCAATCGACATAGTCGACTTGCCGCTACCACTAAACCCGCCGATCGCGACCAAGCGCGGCTTTGAGGCACAAAAGAGAGACATTGCCAGCTCGTAGTAACTGCGGGCTTCTTGCCGCTTGGCGTTTGCGTCTTCGATGTGTGGGTCTTCGGATTGGGTCGCAAGGACATGCGCTCGGACCGCTGCTCGAAGAGCAATAAAAAACGGCAAACAAGGGTAACCGTCTTCTTCCTCTGTAATATCTAGATAGTGATTTACGACGAGGTTCGCGAACTGTCGTAAATCCCTGTGCCAAAGGTCCATAGCTAGGAAGGCGAGATCGTAAAGAACGTCAACAGTCGCCAGTTGGTCATTGAAATCGATACAGTCGAAGAGTCTCGGGCGACCGCCGAAGAGGCAAATGTTTCGAAGATGAAGGTCGCCATGGCACAGTCTAACGCAACCACGCGCGGCGCGTTTGTCGAGGATAGGTGCCCTCTGCTTCAAGTCCGCGTGAAAAGCCCCGTCAATTAGGTCAACTTCAGCCTTGGAAAACACCGAACTTTGCTGAAACCCCGCATGATTAATTTCCAGGACGGCTTCGATATTTTCACGCCCATTGGCTTGGACTTTTTTTGCCAACTGATGAGCTTTGGCGATCGTCTTGGCCAGGACACTCATTACGTTGGAGGTCAACTCTCCCCGCACAGCCATTTTGTCCAGAATTGCATCTTGATCGAAGCGTACCATCTCAACAACTGCGTCAACAAACTCGCCCTGCCCGTCCAAATTCAACACTGAACCGCTTCGAGTAATGTGCCGTACGCCGAGATAGATTTCAGGCGAAGTGATTTTGTTAAGTTGCAACTCCTTTGCGCATGCCTCTGACCGAATTTCAGAAGTTGAGAAGTCTGCATAAGGCAAATAGACCGCCTTCTTGAGCTTGTATGCTCGATCTCCGGCGAGAAATACGATTGATATATGTGTTTCGATAACGTCGATTTTCTCATTGATGCCGTACGTGGCTGGGTCCGAAAGGAAAGCCACCACTTCGCTTTGGTCTTCAACAATCATCTTTGCCTCCGGCGACCTAGAAAAGTCTTTTTCGGCTAGGTGTTCACGGCACGTACCTAAGCGGCTTGGGAGATTGAATGCTCTCCAGGTACTCGGTCAACGCGATGAGTTTGGCAGGAACTTCTGCAACCAAGCCATTTCCCGTATCAAATTCGACCGTGGAGCCTTCGCTTAGCTCGGCGATAACGGGCATGTCCTCACGTGGGGTCGTTGTTTTTAGATAGCCATCCAAGATTGACATCACTTCTAGCATAGGCCAAACACCGCTTCTTCGGTCGGCAATCTTGGTCAAATCCGGAGGTTGTGTTTTCACGGCCGTCGCCGCAGGCCCATTTCCCTGTGCATCAACCCCATGGCATTTGGCGCAGTGTGCGATGAATAGATCTTCGCCTTGTGTCGGAACTGTTTCCGCCAAACTCTGAAACGAATAAAACACGGAGCCAACCAGGATTACTGCCGTAAGTTTTTTCATAGTCTCAAGCCCACTAAAATTGAGTCTTTTGCCCTTTAAGATTTGAAACAAGGCGGTGTCCTTATGGGTACCAACTCCGCTTTTTTCACCGACTTCGAAAACGGCTATTGGAGCGGGCAGCAAAAAGCGAAAAACAGCTTCGCTACTTAACATTCCAATCTTAGCATTCGAGTCCCGTCCGACTCCTTGATGTGGGTCAGATGAAGATGGACAAGATTCGTTTGAAAGTTCACACCGTTTTCTTATTTGCCACCCGATTTTAGACAAAAAGAACCTGCATTGCGCGCGCCAAAGGTGGTTAGGCGCAACAAGAAATTTGTACTCAGCGGTAAAGATCTGAGAGTGCTTTCTCATACCTTGCTAGAACTCTAGCTCGCTTAGGCTTTAGTGTCGGCGTGATTAGACCGTTTTCTAGACCCCAGGGTTCAGTCTCGATGACAATGTCGCGGATGCGGGCAAAGGGCGGGGTATCTTCCAATCTATTTGTTAGATATTCAACCAAATTCCGTCGAACTTCTTCGGACATTGGGTTAGCTAAGGAAACATCCGTCTTTTCGCACCAAGCTTGGAATTTCGGTGCATTTACAACGACAACCGCCGAGCACCATGGCTTGCTATCACCCAACACACAGACCTGTTCGATCAGAGGATCGGCAGCCAGAGCTGCTTCTATAGGCGTTGGATTGACGTTTTCCCCGGTCGATAGCACGAGGATGTCCTTTATTCTTCCCCTTATATAAACACGCTCATCGATTATCTCGGCCGCATCGCCTGTACGAAGCCAATGATCTTGATCGAAGGCATCGTTTGTCGCGTCTGGGTTATTCCAGTAGCCGATCATAGCGCTCGGTGAGTGGATCAACAGTTCTTGCCGATCACCTATTTTTAGTTCGCTGCCCGGAAGCGTGAAGCCGACGCTGTCACAGCGACGATCATCAATTGTCGACCCGGTTACTGCAGGTCCAGCCTCTGTGAGTCCGTACCCCTGAAGCAGCGGGATTTCCATTGCTGCGAAAAACCGAGACGTATCTGCGGACAAAGGCGCACCACCGCAAACCAGCATTCTAATATGCCCCCCAAAAGCTTCGTGCACACGCCTGCTGACACGTCTACCGATCAGGGTCCAATAAAGGTTAGCCACTGTCCGCCATCAGCACCCATGGAACAGACTAGGTTGATTGCGTAGCGGAGGATTTCAGGCTCATCGTAACCATCAGAGAGTGGAGATTGTCCGTCATCGAATGATTTGGAACACGAGCGTTTGATTGGCTTAGGAGGATCAGGCTCGCCGTAGTTTCAATCTACGCCGCGTTCTG